>DASUGM010000329.1:0-3790 GCA_036274055.1 Vicinamibacterales bacterium
GCTGAGCCTGATCACGATCATCGGCACGTCGGCGTCGGTATCCGTACGCTCGTCGTCGCGGCAGCTGATCAACCGGCGTCTGGCGATCATGCTCGCGGTGCCGTCGGTGTTCGCGTCGCTGCTGGCCACCGAAGTCTTGAAGGCCGGCCTGGTGTCCGATCGCGCCGCGAAGTACGTGTTCGGCTTCACCGCGCTGTTTGCCGCGACGATCATGCTCTCGCGCCTCGACAAACGGAATATCCAGCCCAGGTCGGATGCCGATCTCGGCGCGCTCGGCAGTCATTTTCATGATCACGATACCGGCGAGGAAGTGTCGTATCGCATCCGCCGGGTGCCGGCGGCGATTGCCGGCGCGTTTGGCGCGGGCATCGTTTCGACGTTCGCGGGCCTTGGCGGCGGGCTGCTGATCGTGCCGTCGGTCAACTCGTGGTGCGGCGTGCCGATGCGCGTCGCCGCGGCGACCAGCGCGTTTCTCATCGGCGTCACCGCGTTCACGCCGGTGGTCACGAGTTATCGCCTCGGGCTGGTCCGGTCGCCTGAGCTGGCCGCTGCGGCGCTGCTTGGCGTGCTCGGCGGGACGCACCTCGGCCTGAAGCTGAGCGGCCATTTACCGGTGCGGGCGCTGAAGTTGACGATGGCGGTGATTCTCGGAGTCCTGGGGGCCGAGTATGTCTTCTTCCAATGAGCCCGAGCGCGAGCGCGCGACGCTTGAACCAGAACGCGATCCCCGCCTCAGTCAGTTGCTCGGCGGGGTGATCCGTTCGAGCATCCGCGTCAGCGCGATGATTCTGTTCCTGGGCCTGGTGCTGTTTCTGGCGATGCCGAGCGACTTTTCTGAGCGGCTGCTGCTGGCCGGAATTCTGCTGGTCGTGATCGCGCCGGTGTTGAACGTCCTGCAGGTGCTCATCGACGAGATGGCGCGCAAGGAATGGCCGTTCGTCGCCACAACCTGCGTCGTCGTCGCGATGCTCGCGTGGACGCTGTTTTGAAAATAGAACCGCTAGATCTTGTAAGCCTCCGGGACGGGCCGGAACGGCCGATCGAACCAGCCTGGCCGCCGGGTGCCGTCAGGGCCCGGCGCCGGCCGCGTTTTCGCCATCCATTCCTTGTAGAGGCGATGTGACGCGTTGGTGTCGACGCTGATGTCGCCGTAGCTGTCGTCAGGTCCGGCCTTTTCGACGCGCACCTTCTGGTGCCAGCAGTGCATGCCGCTGACTGGATCGGGCTGTACGGGGAAGGTGATGTTCTGGTGGACGCCGACCTCGCTCCACCAGATCCGGCCGCTGTCCGGATCCGTGCTGTCGAACGGCTGCGCGCCGTGCACCTGCTTCATCTCGTAGACGCCGTCCGCGGTCCTGGCGATCTTGACCAGCGAAGTGGCGTTGCGCGCGCCGCCCTTGTCTTCGTTCAGGCGCCAGCGGCCGAGGTGGTGCGACATGCCGACGACGCCGGGGCGAATCCCTTCCGTGATCCACACGCGGGTGACGAACGAGCCGATGCCGGTGGACACTTTCACCAGGTCACCTGGCGCCAGGTTCAGCTTGCGAGCGTCCTCGGTCGAGATCCAGAGCGGGTTGCTGTGCGAAATCTCGTAGAGCCACTTCACCGGCGAGCGCGTGTGAATCAACGTCGGCAACCGGAAGTTCGGCAGCAGATCGAATTCGTTCTCCTCGCGTTTCAAATCGCGCCAGTAGACGTGGCCAGGGACGTACTTTGGCACCGCGTGTTCGGCCCAGCCCCACGCCGCGAGCGTCGGCGAGTAGAACTCGAGCTTGCGCGACGGCGTGTTGAATCCGACCTTCGGCAGCCCGTCGATCAGGACGCCGATGGGCTTGCCGTCCTTGTCGATCCGGCCGGTGCGGTCGTCGACGACCGTGCCATGCATCGCGTCGCCGCTGATCGGCTGCTCCTGCGCCTTGCTGTAGGCGACGTCGTCGACCTTGAACACGCCGTACTTGCGCATGTACTGGAGCGGCGTCAGGCTTTCTTTCGCGGCGGCGGCGGGAAGACCAGGCACGGAGTGCTCGAACATCCAGCCGAAGTACTCGTCGACGGTGATCATTTCGCCGGGCCGATATGGCGACTCGAAGAACTTCCTGATCCCGAGCGAGCCGTCAGGATCGATCTTCCATGACAGCGCGATCCAGAACTCGGTTTCTTCCCACACTTCGCCCGGGTTGGCTTCATGCGTGGCGCCGATCTTGTCGCCCCGCTTTTCCATCGCCACGCGCCTGACCGGTTGACGGAAGCCGAGCCAGCGGCCGGCATGTGTCTCCTGGCTCATCGTGTCGTGGCGCTCGGTGCCCAGGCCCATCGGCAGGACGTAGTCGGCAAACCACGCGGTCTCGCTCCAGATCGGCGTCAGCGCGACGTGCATGCCGATCTTGGATTCGTCGGTGAGCACCTCCATCCACGAGAAGCCGTCGGGATTCGTCCACAGCGGGTTGTAGACGCGCGTGAAGTAGGTGTCGAGCTTGCCGCGGCCCTCTTTGAGAAAGTGCGGCAGCAGGAACGACATCTCGAAGAACGCGAGTGGAAACTCCTTGGGGAAGAGCAGTTCGTTCCAGTAGGTCGGCGCCGGCGGCGGATTCGGATGCTTCGGCACGAACTTGTTGGTGGCATGGAGGTTGACGCCGCCCGGCTCGCCGACCGCGCCGGTGAGCACGACCAGCAGGTAGAGGCAGCGCGTGATCTGCCAGCCCCAGAGATGTCCGGCCGCCGCGGCGCGCCAGCTGTGGGTGGAAAACGCCGTCCCGGCGGCGGCGATGGCCTCGGCCGCGTCGATGACCTGCTGCGCCGGCACGCCGCTTTCGATCTCGGCGTACTCTGGCGAGAAGTTCTCGTATTCCTCGAGAAACGCCGCCTCGAACGCCTCGAAGGTGCGCGGCAGCTCCGGCCGCGTCGCGTCGAGATAGGTCTCCCAGTTCACCCAACGGCGCACGAACTCGCGGTTGTACTTCTTGTGTTCGACCAGGTAGCGCGCGATCGCGAGGATGATCGCCGCCTCGGTGCCGGGATTCGCGGGCATCCACACGTCGGCTTTCGCCGACGTGTTCGACAGCCGCGGATCCATCACGATCAGCTTCGCGCCCTTCGATTTGCCCTCGATAATCCGCTGCGCATGCGGGTTGAAGTAGTGCCCCGACTCGAGGTGCGAGGACAGGAGCAGAATGCACTTCGCGTTGGCGTGATCCGGCGACGGCCGATCCGCGCCCGTCCACAGGAAATGCGCCAGGCGCGCCGAGGACGAGCAGACGTTGGTGTGGCTGTTGTGCGCGTCGAGCCCCCAGCACTGCAGCACGCGGTTGACGTAGCCGTCCTCGCCCGGCCGGCCGACGTGATACATCACCTCGCGCTGCCGGCCTTCGACGATGGCCTTGCGGATCCTGCCGCCGATGTCGGTCAGTACTTCGTCCCAGGTCACGCGGGCCCACCCGCCGCTCCCGCGCGCGCCCGTGCGTTTGAGCGGGTAGAGCACGCGATCCGGATCCTCGAGCTGGTTGGGCGTGACCACGCCTTTCGCGCAGGTGCGGCCGCGGCTGCCCGGATGGACCGGGTTGCCCTCGATTTTTCGGACGTCGAGCGTCTCTTTGTCGACGTAGGCGATGATCCCGCAGGCCGATTCGCAGTTGAAGCAGATCGACGGAATGATCCAATAGCGCCGCCGATCTTTCTTCGGCCAGCTGGTCGACTCGTAGTCGACGTAGTTGTCCCATTCGGACGGGTCGGGGTGTGTACGGAATTCGGCCACTAGTTTGTTGCCTCGAAAAGAGGACACTGGTTTGGGGTC
>DASUGM010000330.1:0-3316 GCA_036274055.1 Vicinamibacterales bacterium
CGGGCGTCACAGAAAATCGCGAGCGGCAACGTCAACTGGCGGACCCCGGGCGCATCGATCGCGGTCCCGTCGGCAAGCGGCGCCGCCAGGCTGTCGATCTCCGCGATCGATCCCGCGTGCCGGTAGAAGCGGCGGTCGATCCCCGCATCGCTGCCGCCCGTGTTCAGCCGCCAGATCGCCGCCCATCGCGCCGCTGTCCACATCGACGGCGACGCCATCGCAAGTCGCAGGTCATCGTAGTACCGGCGCAGCGCCGGATCGGTGAGCTTGTTGTCGCGCCGTTCCAGACTCTCGCGGTAGCCGTCGGGGATCATCCGGCGGAAGTGGCCGATCCGCCATTCGTTGTTGTAGACGGCCGGCAGCCGCGCCAGGAGCGGATCGGCGAGCGCGCAGGTATCGAGCAGATGCACGAGGGCGCCGGAGTCGATGCCGGAAACGCCCATCAAACCGCAGGTCTCGCTGACCTCGAACGCCGCCGGAAGCGCCGGGCCGCGGGGCCAGGCCGGCTCGGCAAACGTCGATCGCTTCGCGTGGACGAGCGATCGCTCAGCGAAATAGAAGCCCCGCTCGTTGGTGATGCCGCTCGGCCGGACGCCGCGATCGTCGAAGCGGCTGTCGCTGAACAGCGGGATATTTGCGGTGCGGCTGCCGGCGATCGCCAGCACCACGGCGACTGCCCCGACGACCACGGGTCGGGCCGCGTTCCACCCGCGCGCTGGTTCCACTGCCGGCGTCAGCTGCCAGCCGAGGATCAGCGTCGCCGCAAACAGCGGCACGGTCATGAATCGTCCCGACATGAAGTCGCCGCCGACCGAGACGATGTAGAGGAGATCGATCACGATCCCGATCGCCACCGCGCGCGCCACGCCGCGGCTCGCGACACCGGCAATCACGCCGAGGCCGATCGTCAGCATCGTCAGCGGATCTCTGTCGAAGGAGTCGACGAGGTACAACCCGCCCTGCAGCCAGGTTTCGCGGGCGCTGATCCCGGTCGCGAGTTTGGCGTAGGCCGTGTTCGGGAACGGAAACCCGAAATAGGCGACGGCGAACAGCGTCCAGGCGGCGGCGGGGACCAGGCCGATCGCCGCGGCCCGCATTCGCGCACCCCAGGTCGGCGTCCGCCAGGTCGCGACCAGAAGGGCCGGTGCAACCACCAGCACGTCATCCGGCCGGGTCAGGTAGAGGAGCGAGGTCAACGCCCACAGACCACGCACCCCGACGCCTGACTCGCGATTTGCGACCGCGCCGATCACGAACGCGGCGATGAGCAGATGCGAGAGCGGGTTCTCCAGGCCGCTGGTCGAAAAATCGATGAACGCGCGGGAGAAGAGCAGCACGATGACGACGAGCGCGGCGCGACTTGCTGACGACGCGCGCGTGACCGCGAGCCAGAACGCGGCGAGCGACGTCGCCATCGACAGCGCAAAGGTCGTGTAGTAGATGTTGCCGATCGCGGTGTACGCGGCCGTCAGCAGCGCCATCCACAGCGGATGCGTGAAGGTCTGGACGCGCTCGGCGATGTTGTAGGTCAAGCCGTAGCCGTGGGTGACGTTCAAGACGGTGCGCAGCGTGATCAGCGCGTCATCGCTGATCCAGGCGGTGCGGATGAGCACGGCGAGGAAGACGAGGCACAGCAGAGCCAGGAGCCCCTGCTGACGAGCGGGGGAGGTTCGGGGGCGCGTCAGGGCGACGATCGTATACGGAAAGGGCTAAAGTGAATCCCCTGGAGTCGTCGTGACCACACCAATTCCCGTTGCCCGCACTGCCGCGGGAACTGACCTCGAACTGCTTCCCGGACTCGCCAATCGTCACGGGCTGATCACCGGAGCGACCGGCACCGGCAAGACGGTGACGCTGCAGGTGTTGGCGGAAGGGTTTTCCCGCATCGGTGTGCCGACGTTCATGGCCGACGTGAAGGGCGACCTCGCCGGGCTGGCCGCGCCGGGCGCGTCGACGCCGAAGCTCGTCGCGCGCCTCGAATCACTCAAACTGCCACTGCCGGTGTTCAGCGCCGCGCCGGTGACGTTCTGGGATCTCACCGGTCAGCAGGGGCACCCGGTGCGAACCACGGTCTCGGACATGGGACCGTTGTTGTTCGGCCGTCTCTTTAATTTGAATGACACCCAGCGCGGCGTGTTGACGCTGGTGTTCAAGATCGCCGACGACAATGGCCTGCTCCTCCTGGATTTGAAGGATCTGCGCGCGATGTTGCAGTACGTCGGCGACAACGCCAGACAGTTCACGACCGAGTACGGGAACATCTCGGCGGCGTCGATCGGCGCGATCCAGCGTGCCCTGCTCTCACTCGAGGAGCAGGGTGGCGCGGCGTTCTTCGGCGAGCCGATGCTCGACATCGACGATCTGATTCAGGCCGGCGCCGACGGCCGCGGCATGGTCAACATTCTCGCCGCCGACAAGCTGATGACGTCGCCGCGGCTCTACTCGACGTTCCTGTTGTGGATGCTCTCCGAGCTATTCGAACGGATGCCGGAGGTCGGCGATCCCGAGAAGCCGAAGCTGGTGTTCTTCTTCGACGAAGCGCACCTGCTGTTCAGTGACGCGCCGGATGCGCTGGTCGAGAAGATCGAACAGGTCGTGCGCCTGATTCGATCGAAAGGCATCGGCGTCTACTTCATCACCCAGAATCCGCTCGACATTCCGGACACGATTCTGTCGCAGCTGGGCAACCGCGTGCAGCACGCGCTGCGCGCGTTCACGCCGCGCGATCAGAAGGCGGTCAAGACCGCCGCTCAGACGCTGCGCGCCAATCCCAGCCTCGACACGGAACAGGCGATCGGCGAACTCGCCACCGGCGAAGCGCTGATCTCGTTTCTCGAGGCCAAGGGCAATCCGGCGATTGTCGAGCGCGCGTGGATTCTGCCGCCGGCGTCGCGGATCGGGCCGCTGGTGCCGGCCGAGCGCGGCGGCGTGATTGGCGCGTCGGTCCTCAAGGGCCACTACGAGCAGGCGGTGGATCGCGAATCGGCCTACGAGAAGCTGCGCGCGCGGGCGGGGGAGCAGACGGCCGCGGCGGAGCGAACGGAGGCCGGTACGAAGCCGCCGCCGTCCGAAGCGCCGGCGAACGCCGGTGCGAAGGGGGGCGGGATCACGGACATCCTGTTCGGCAGCACCGGCCCGCGGGGTGGGCACCATGAAGGCATGCTCGAATCGGCCGCAAAAAGCGCCGCCCGGAGCGTCGGCTCCGGCCTCGGCCGCTCGATCCTCCGCGGCATGCTCGGGTCGATGTTCGGCGGGAAGCGCTAGAGGGCAAAAAAGCCGTCGGGTGGCTTTTTACGTAAATCGTAAAAAGCCACCC
>DASUGM010000331.1:0-8954 GCA_036274055.1 Vicinamibacterales bacterium
CTGCGCACATCGCAGATCAGAGTCGCTTCGCCGCCGGACACGGGCACGCGCTTCAGCTTGCCGAAGGAGACGAAGCCGAGCTGCGTGCCGTCGGGCGACCAGAACGGGCTCAGTGCGCCATCGGTTCCCGGAAGCGGCCGCGACTCCAGCGCCGCGAACGAATGCAACCAGATCTGCCGCTTTCCTTCCGCGAGGCCGACGAACGCCAGCGTTCGTCCGTCAGGCGACAAGGCAAACGGCGACGCGCCGACTGAAAGGAAGAAGGCGCCGCCGGATGGCGGCGGCACCGTGAAGCGGATCGCGGCGGAATCCACCGGCGCGTCGGGTCTCCTGGCCAGCAGCAAACCCAGCGCCGCGGCGCCGAGCAGCACAGCCGCTGACCAGGCGACGACCTCCCGCCGCGCGAGTCGCGAGCGCGGCGGCACGATGGTCGTCACGCGGTCGCCGGAGCGATCGCCGAAGTGATCGCGCAGATTGGCCAGGTCGCGCGCCAGATCGTGCGTGGAGGCGTAACGATCCTCCGGTGTTTTGGCCAGACAGCGCTCGACGATCCACTGCGTCGGCAAAGGCGACGCCGCCGGCAGATCGAGTGGCGGCGGATCGTCGCGAATGATGGCCGCCAGCGTCTCTGCCGCGGTCGCGCGCTCGAACGCGCGATGCCCGGTCAGCAGTTCGTACAACACGAGGCCGAATGAGAACTGATCCGATCGAAAGTCGACGGTGCCGCCGCTCGCCTGCTCCGGCGACATGTAGCCGACCGTGCCCATGATCAGTCCGGGCCGCGTCCCGTGATCGATCATCGTCGATAGATCCGCGATCCGTGCGTCGTCGGCGGTCAGCTTGGCCAGGCCGAAGTCGAGAATCTTCGCGTGGTCGTCGGCCGACACCATCAGATTCTCGGGTTTGAGATCGCGATGCACGATGCCGGCGGCGTGCGCCTTCGCGAGGGCGCTCGCCACCTGGGCCGCGATCTTCAGCGCGCGCTTCGACGGCACCGGTCCGCGGCTCAGAAGTTGGCGCAGGGTTTGTCCCTCGACCAGCTCCATGCTGATGTAAGGCTGGCCGTCGCTGTCGCCGAGTTCGTAGATCGCGACAATCGCCGGATGGTTGAGCGCCGAGGCGGCGCGCGCCTCCTGCTCGAACCGGCGCAGCCGATCGGCGTCCTGGCTGAGATTTGAAGGAAGAAATTTGAGCGCGACGTCCCGGTTCAGCGTCGACTCGCGAGCCCGATAGACCTCGCCCATGCCACCGGAGCCGAGCTGGGAGCGGATCTCGTAGCGGCCGATGCGAGTCCCGGGCGCAAGCGCCACGGGCGAAAGCATCTCACGACTCGGACCCCGGCGCTTGCCGCCGTTACCGACATCGACGGTGACCCTGGTTGGCCTGCGCGCCGCGCCGCCGCCGTTGATCCGGCTGGAACCCTGCACAGCTGATCGATTCAACGGCGGCGCGGCTGCACTTGACTAGCGGATGTTGAACCGCCCTGCGGTGAGCGGCTGGATTGGAAGGGCGGGACGATCCGTGCACCTGGTGCCCGGCGCCACATAGAACGCCGCGGGGCCGCTGAAGAGATAGTCCACGCCGTTCACCTTCTTGATCTGACCAATCGTCTCCTCGAGGCCGGGCGTGAGCAGCGACTTGTCGCTCGCCGATGTCATCGTCGCGCCGAACCAGACCGAATCCTCGGTGAACTCGAGGCACGTGATCTTTCCGACCACGGTCACATGACCAGTGTCCAAGCCGAATCCGGATAGATCCAGGAGACGGACGGTCAGATCTCCAGAGGCGCTCCCGTCTGCTTCGCGCTTTGCGGCGATCGTGTCGCGATGGACGACGCCCGGCTGCTGCTGCACTTCACCGACGCCGCTGACCTGGCGGACGTTCGACTGCGGCGAGGTCCCTGTGGCGGCCCCGGCCGATGGCGCGGACGGTGAAACGCCCGCGGCAGTCGAGCAGGCGGCGATCGCGGCGACGGTGGCGACAAGCATGGCGGTTATGTACTTCTTCATGACGGACTCCCTACGGGCGGCTACAATTCGCTCGGTGCTCGGCCGCGCCCATGGCCGAACGCCGTGGCCGCGGAATCTACCGACCCGGCCGGGCGACCGTCCTTTGCGCGGCGTCAATTAGTTCTCGACAACTTCTGAGCGTGCGATGGCTGACGACAAGTCACACGGCGAGCATCAGTTGTACGAATTCGGCCCGTTCCGCCTGGATGCGACCGACCGCCTGTTGTGGCGCGACTCAGAGCTCATTTCGCTGACGCCAAAGGCGCTCGACCTGCTCGTGCTGCTGGTGGAAAGCGGAGGGCGGGTGGTAACGAAGGAAGACCTGATGCGCCGGCTGTGGCCTGATGCCTTCGTCGAAGAAGCGAACCTGTCGCATCACGTCTACAAGATCCGGGAGGCGCTCGGCGAGCATCCCGACGGCGGGCAATACATCGATACGCTGGCACGACGCGGGTATCGGTTCGTGGCGCCGGTGCAATTGGCGGCGCCGCGCCTGGCCACCGCGGCCGCGGCGCCTCCGGCTCCAGTCGCCACCGTGAATTCGACGGACGAGTCTGCCGAATCCGCGAGTGGGCGGCGCTTCCTGGTACCCGTCACCGCGATCGTGCTGCTGCTGGTGGCCACGGTGGGCGTTGTGTGGATGAAGAACCGGCGGCCGGCGACGCCTGTGGCCGAGGACTCCCTGATCCGATCACTGGCCGTGTTGCCGTTTCTGCCGCTCGAAGGTTCCGAGCGCGACGACGCGCTGTCGGTAGGCATGGCCGCGTCTGTAATCACGCGCCTCACCAAGGTCAATCAGTTGATCGTTCGACCGACGAGCGCGATCGTGAAGTACGGCACTGGGCGCGACCTCGCAGGCATCGGCCGCGAGCAGGCAGTGGACGCGATCGTTGACGGCCAGATTCAGCGCGATGGCGATCGCGTGCGCGTGACCGTGCAGCTCATCCGCACGCGCGATGGCCGGCCGATCTGGGCGGACAAGTTCGATGAAAAACTGCAGGACGTCTTCGCGATTCAGGATGCGATCGCCGAAAAAGTCGTGTCCAGGCTGCAAGTGACGCTGACGCGCGATGGATGGCGCCGGCTCGAAGTCCGCGACACCAATAACGTTGTCGCGTATCAGGCGTATCTCAACGGCTCGTACCATCTGACCACGTTCGCGCCCGGTGGCTTCCAGAAGAGCGTCGGTTATTTCAACGACGCCATCCGTCTGGAACCTGGCTACGCGCGCGCGCACGCCGGATTGGCGTTCGCCTACGCCGAACTGGCCTTCGTCGAGCCGCACCGATCCGAGCTCGAGGCCCTGGCCAAGAAACACGCGGAGATTGCCCGCGGTCTCGACGAGACCATACCCGAGCTCCATGCCGCGCTCATCAACATCCGGCAGTACCACGACTGGGACTGGGCCGCGACCGAAGCGGAATGCCAGCGACTGATTGAGCTGGCCCCGGGCGACGCGCGCTCATATCAGATGCACGGCTGGGCGCTCAGCTTGCTGGGCCGGTTCAACGAAGGACTGGCGGAACTGCTGCGCGCGCAGGCCATCGATCCACGCTCGGCGACGATCTCGGGCGCCGTGATGTCGAACCTCATGTGGTCGCGGAACTTCAAGGCCTCACGGACCGAAGCCGAGCGGCTCCTGGCGGGTGAGCCCGGCTCGCCCTTCGGCCTCGTCAACCTCGCCACGCTCGATCTTCTCGAGGGCCGCGTCGAGACGGCCGTGCCGACGCTCGAACGCGCGCCGGCGCCCCCCGTCATTCGAACCGGTCTGCTCGCCTACGCGTACGGCGTCGCCGGCCGGCGCGCCGACGCGGAACGTCAGATCGCCACGCTGAAATCCATGATCACCAGCACTTCCTCCCCCGCGTATCAAATAGCGATGGGATACGCGGGGCTCGGCGAGACGCGCCAGGCCATGGACTGGCTCGAGCGCGCCTACGGCGAGCGGTCGCTGTGGATGGCGTGGCTGCGCGTGGAGCCGTGGTTCGACAAGATGCGCGAAGACGGCCGCTTTGTCGCCCTGATGAAGAAGCTGAAGTTCTAATCCGGCCGTGCCTACTTCGCCAGCCGCGCGTCCCAGCGCGTGAGCACGCGCAGCGTCTGGCCCAGGGCGAACGGAAACTCCGCGAAGACAAACTGCTGGCCGTCCGGCGCGACGGTGACTCCGGCGGTGGTCCGCGGCGCGGCGAACAGAGTCGTGGTCGCGCCAATCGCGATCGTGTCTCCGGACGGCGTAATCGCAACCCCTTTCACGAGTCCATCCGGACTCATGACGATCACTTCGCGCCCGTCCGGCCGCAGCGTCGCAACCGCCGCACCGTCGGCGATCTTTTGCACCGCGCCCAGGGTCACTGACGAACCATCGGTCAACACCCGCGCGACCGAGACCGACGATCGTGAGCCGGACTGTTGCGTGAGGAGCAGCGTCCGTCCATCGGCGGACAACCCGGAGGGGTAATCACTGCCGGGACTGTTCAGGAGCGGCAACAGTTTTCCGCTGTCGGATTGGCGGACCACGATGTCATCGCCGCTTCCGGCGTTGAACAGCGACAGAATCAGAAAGCGGCGATCCGGAGTCTCGAAGCCGCTACCCGGAGACTCGTTGCCGACGAGCGCCTGCGGCCGGGCGCCTCGACCGATGGCGAGACGGAACACCGTCCGCATCCCGGCGTCGCGTCCGAGATAGGTCATCGCCGATCCGTCCGACGTCCATGTCGGCGACTCGTCGTAGTCCGGCGCCGTGGTCAACTGTTCGGTCACGTTGGTCGCGAGATCGTAGAGAAAGACATCCGCGCCGCCGCGCTCGACACGGGTGAAGAGCAGCCGTTTTCCGTCGGGCGACAGCGCCGGCTGCATGAGTTTGGCCGGCGCGATGTCCAGGGTGCGAATGCGGCGGCCATCGCGGCCGTACAGCGCCAGCACGTTCTCGGACGCGCGCGAATTCGCCCACGCCAGCTGACCCGTGAGCGAGGCTGAGACATACGCCAGGCGCTGGCTCTCCTCGACGCGAACGCCAGTGGCAACGGTGCTGACGTCTCCGGACAGCGCGAACGATCTGACGTCGAATGGCTGCGCGAGCAAATCCTGATCGCGCACCCACATCAGGAACCAACCGCCGGTCACCGGATGGCGCGCAAGAATCGCACTCGACAGCGATGCGACGAGGCGCACGGACGGCGAGCCGTCCATGTGGCCGACGTAGATGCCGCCGTTTTCGACCTGCGTGCTCCTGACGAAGTAGATGAAATGCTTGCCGCCGGG
Organism: Vicinamibacterales bacterium; assembly: GCA_036274055.1. Lineage (GTDB taxonomy): Bacteria > Acidobacteriota > Vicinamibacteria > Vicinamibacterales > SCN-69-37 > DASUGM01. Next base: position 5,271 of record DASUGM010000331.1, read on the forward strand.
CAGGAATACCGGCCAGTAGTGCGCGTTCTCCCCGCGCGCATTGTCAAATCTGGTGAGTGGAGTGACCGCGCCGCCGCGCTCGGAAACGCGGAAGAGCGGCGATCCGCCGACTGAAAAGATGATCGTCCCGTCCTCGCTCCACGCGCCGCCGCGGCCGCCGGACGCCGGGGCGACTTCCTCGGGCAATCCGCCCGCGATCGTGACCTTCCAGATCTTGCCGTTGGCAAAGTACCCGATCGATCGCCCATCCGGCGACCAGAACGGATTCGACGCGCCGTCCGTCTCGGGCAGCGAACGCGCGTCGTCTGTGGCAAGCGACCGGATCCAGATCGTCGGCGCCTTGTCCGTCGATGCGACAAAGGCGATCCGTGTCCCGTCCGGCGAGAGGATGACATTGCCGCTGTTCGATCCGACTTCGAACTGCGCGCCGGGCGGCGCCGCGATCGCCAGCTCGTAGCTGTCCACCGCGCCGGCGCCCGCGTCGCGACGGACGAGCGATGACGTCGCCAACAGCGCCGCCACCGCGATGGCGAGCAGCGCGGTCGTCGCGATCCACGCCCACGGCCGTGTGCGGGCGGCGATCGGGATCGGACCGGAGATCACCGGCGCGGGCATCATGCTGCTGGTCAACGGCGGGGCCATGCCGGCGAGCGCCAGACGCGCCTCGCCGATATCGCGCAAGCGGCGCGTGACATCGCGTTCGAGACACCGTCCCAGCAGCGCTCGCACATGCGCTGGAACCGCTGACGGAAGCGCCGACCAGTCGGGATCGGAGCGCAGCACCGACGCCAGAGTGTCGGAGACGGTGTCGCCGGCGAAAGTCCGGCGGCCGGTCAGCATCTCGAACAGCACGCAGCCGAACGCCCAGATGTCAGTCCGTTTGTCGAGCGGCTTGCCGCGCGCCTGCTCCGGGCTCATGTACGCCGCGGTGCCGAGAATCATGCCGGCTTCGGTCGCGCGCGCGGTCAGCGTCGGCGAATTGGCGAGTTGAAGTCCCGCGTCGTCAGACCCGGAGGCGCTCATCGCCTTCGCCAGTCCGAAGTCGAGAATCTTGACCCGGCCCTCGGGCGTGACCTTCACGTTCGCCGGTTTGAGATCGCGGTGGACAATGCCCTTCTCGTGCGCGGTCTCGAGTCCCGCGGCGATCTCGGCGGCGTAGCGCAGCGCGTCGTCGACGTCGAGCGCCCGGCCGTGCAACATCTCGGCGATCGTCCGGCCGTCGACGAACTCCATCACCAGCGCCGCCTGGCCGCCGGTTTCCTCGAGCTGGTAGATCTGCGCGATGTGCGCGTCATTGAGCGCGGCGAGGGCCTGCGCCTCGCGCCGGAATCGGGCGAGACGTTCGGCGTCACGCGCGAACACGTCGGGCAGGACCTTGATCGCAACGTCGCGCGCGAGCTTCGCATCGCGCGCGCGGTACACCTGGCCCATGCCGCCTTCGCCGATCAGGCCGGTGATTTCGAAGGGGCCAACACGGTCGCCGGCTGACAGAGACATGGGCGCGAGAGAGTCTAGCGCGTCCGCACCGGGGCGTGCACACTCGGCGGAGATGTCCAGCACGAACCGGTCGATCGCGCTCGGCATTGCGGAGGCCTTTGCGCTCCAACCAGACTCGAAGACGCGCTCGCCCGGAGCTTCACGTGGTATCGGACGCAACCGCCGCGGCAGCCGGACTACGAATTCGAGGACGGCCTGATTCGCGCCAACGCGTCGGCGAGATGAGTGAAGTGCACTTGCCAAGAGCGGATTTACAGGGAGAAGACAGAGAAGATCAAGAGGAAGAGCACGAGATGGTTTTTCCAAAAACAACTCTTCCCGGTTTTTCTCTAGCTCTTCTCTGTCTTCTCCCTGTGGATTCGCTCTTGGCAAGCGCCCTTTACTCATCACATACTCGGAGGTCATGACCTCCAATCGGGCGCCCCTCGGCACCAGAGTGACCGCGGTCGTCTCTGCCGCGCTCCTCATCCAGTCGAGCATCGTCGTCTCGACGGCTCCGTCGCAAACCCAAACGCCGGCCGCGCCGGCCGCGTCGGCGGCGGTGACGAAACTGTCCAACGATCAGCTCGACTCGCTGGTCGCGCCGATCGCGCTCTATCCGGATCCGCTGCTCGCGCAGGTGCTGGCCGCGTCAACCTATCCGCTCGAGATCGTCCAGCTGCAACAGTGGATGGCCAAGAATCCAGAGTTGAAAGGTGAAGCGCTGGCCGCGGCGGTTGAGAAGCAAGCCTGGGACCCCTCCGTCCAGGGACTCGCCGGCGTGCCCGACGTCGTCAAGCGCCTCGGCGACGACATTCAGTGGACGAACGAACTGGGCAACGCCTTCCTCGCGCAACAGAGCGACGTCATGGACGCCGTGCAGCGGATGCGGAAGAAGGCCAACGCCGCAGGCAACCTCAAGACCACCGAGCAGCAGAAGGTCACCACGCAGGTGGTCGAGACCAAGGAAGTCATCGTCATCCAGCAAGCCAATCCGCAGGTCATCTACGTCCCGACCTACAACCCCGTTGTCGTCTACGGTCCGCCGATCTATCCGTATCCGCCGATCTACTACCCACCGCCTGGCTACTACGCCGCGGGCATCGCAATCGGGTTCGGCGTCGGCATCGCGATGGGCGCGTTCTGGGGCAGCGGCGGCTGGGGTTACGGCCCGCGCTGGGGCTACAACAACGTCAACATCAACATCAACAACCGGCAGATCAATCACTACAACCGCAACACCAACATCAACAATCGGGCTGGCGGCAACTGGAATCACAACCCGTCGCATCGCGGCGGCGCGCCCTACGGGGATCGCGCGACCGCGAATAAGTACGGCGGATCGACGCGCGGCGATTCGGTGGCGTCGCGACAGGGCGCGTCGGCGAGCGCCAACCGCGCCGGCAGCACCGGTGCGAATCGGACCGGCGCGTCGCCGAGTTCGAGCAGCCTCGGCAGCAATCGCAGCACGGGCAGCAGCGATCGCGTCGGCAATCGCAGCGTCCCGAGTTCCTCCAGCCGCAGCGGCAGTGCCTTTGGCGGCGCGTCGAGCAGCCGGCCCACCAGTGGCGCCGCCCGAAGCGCCAGCCAGCGCGGGGCCAGCAGCATGGGCGGATCGCGCGGCGGCGGCGGGAGACGGAGATGACCATGATGAAATCGCGGATCGCGGTAACGACGATCACGCTCGGACTGCTTGCGGCGCCGATGATGCTGGCGCAGACAACGTCCACGCCGACACAGACGGCCAAGCCGCCGGCCGCGAAGCCGCCGGCGGCGGCCGTGCCCCCGGCGGGCGCGAAAGCGTTCGCGACGGCGCAAGCGGCCACCGAGGCGCTGATCCAGGCGGCGACGACCTTCGACGAGCCGGCGCTCATCGCGTTGTTCGGTGCCGACAACAAAGATCTCGTCAGCACCGGAGACGCCGTGCGCGACAAATCGTACGCGGCGGCATTTGCGGCGCTGGCCAAGCAAGGCCTCGCGGTTGCCATCAATTCGACAACGCCGAGCCGGGCCACCGTGGAGGTAGGACCGGACCGCTGGCCGCTGCCTGTGCCGCTGGTCAGGGTCGCCGGCAAGTGGTATTTCGACGCCAAGGCCGGACGCGACGAGATCCTCTTCCGCCGCATCGGCGGCAATGAGCTCGACGCGATCGAAATCTGCCGCGGCTACGTCGAGGCGCAGAAGGAGTACGCGCTCGACCTGCACGAC
>DASUGM010000332.1:0-16469 GCA_036274055.1 Vicinamibacterales bacterium
GACGAGTAGGCTCAAGGCTCGGGGCTCACGGCTCGCTGTCAAGACCAGCGATATGGACACCGAGCCCTGAGCCGTGAGCCCTGAGCCAGTACAATGTCAGACCGCATGACCGCCGCTGACATCCGCCAGAGCTTTCTCGACTACTTCGCGCGCCACGGCCACCGCGTCGTCCGCTCGTCCTCGCTCGTGCCCGGCGACGATCCGACGCTGCTGTTCACCAACGCCGGGATGAATCAGTTCAAGGACGTGTTCCTCGGCAAGGAGCGTCGCGACTACACGCGCGCGGCGACGGTGCAGAAGTGCATGCGGGTCAGCGGCAAGCACAACGACCTCGACAACGTCGGGCCGTCGCTGCGGCATCACACCTTCTTCGAGATGCTCGGCAATTTCTCGTTCGGCGACTACTTCAAGGCCGACGCGCTGCCGTTTGCGTGGGAATTGCTGACGAGCGTCTGGAAGCTCGACCAAGACCGCCTGTTCCCCAGCATTTTCAAGGGCGAGAGCGGCATCCCGCGCGACGACGAGTCGTACGCGGCGTGGCTGAAGCTGGTCCCGAAGGACCGCATTCACGAGCTCGGCCTGTCGGACAACTTCTGGTCGATGGGCGACACCGGCCCGTGCGGGCGCTGCTCGGAGATTTACTACTTCCGCGGCGATCAGATCCCGTGCGACGAACAAGTCTGCCGCACGCTCGAGTGCAGTTGCGACCGCTACGTCGAGATCTGGAACAACGTATTCATGGAATTCGACCGCCAGGCCGACGGGACGCTGAATCCCCTGCCGGCGCTGTGCGTCGACACCGGCATGGGGCTCGAGCGCGCGACCTCGGTGATCCAGGGCAAGCTCGCGACCTACGACACCGATTTGTTCACGCCGATCCTGGCGGCGATCGGCCGCGTCGCCGGCAGGACCTACACCGCCAGCACCGAGACCGGCGATCATCCGGACGTCTCGATGCGGGTCATCGCCGACCATCTCCGGGCGATGACCTTCCTGATCGCCGATGGCGTGCTGCCGTCGAATGAATGGCGCGGCTACGTGCTGCGCAAGATCATGCGCCGCGCGATGCGGCACGGCAAGAAACTCGGCATCACCGAGCCCTTCCTGCATTCGCTCGTCGCCGTCGTCGTCGGCGAGATGGGCCAGGCCTACCCGGAACTGAAAACCAACCAGTCTTCCATCGAGCGCACGGTGCGATCGGAAGAGGACCGCTTTGACGCGGTGTTGACGTCGGGCCTGCCGAAGCTCGAGGAATTGATCGATCGCGCGGCCAGGTCGGGATCGAAGACGGTCTCCGGCGACGACGTCTTCCGGCTCTACGACTCGCTCGGCGTGCCGCTCGACTTCGCCGAAGATTTGGCCGGGCAGCGCGGCGTGCGCGTCGATCGCGAGGGGTTCGAACGGGCGATGGGCGCGCAGCGCGATCGCGCGCGGGCGGCGACGAAGTTCAAGGTCACGGGCAGCGTCAGCCTGCCGGAATTCGACGACAAGTTCGTTGGCTACGACAGCACCGAATCGTCAGCGAGGATCCTGCACCTGACCGACGAGACGTTGAAGCCGATCTCGACGCTCGAGACCGGCGCCACCGGCGGCGTGCTGCTCGATCAGACGCCGTTCTACGTGGAAGCCGGCGGACAGGTGTCCGATCGCGGCCGGCTGACGTGGGACGGCGGCGAAGCGACGGTCAACGACGTCAGCAAGAAATTCGGCAAGACGCGCGTGCATCTGGTGACGATCGAGAAGGGCGCGTTGAAGGTCGGCGACGCCGTGACCGCAACAGTGGACGCCACGACTCGCGACGCGACGCGTCGCCATCACACTGCGACGCATCTCCTGCATGCTGCGCTTCGCGGGAAGCTCGGCAGCCACGTGCGGCAGGCGGGCTCGCTGGTGGCGCCGGATCGTCTGCGCTTCGACTTCGCGCACTTCCAGCCGGTCACCGAGGACGAGCGCCGCGCCATCGAACGTGACGTCAACGAGCAGGTCTATCGCAACACGCCGGTGACCACGGCCGTCCGCGACACCGAAGAAGCGATGAAATCCGGAGCGATGGCGCTGTTCGGCGAGAAGTACGGCGACAAGGTTCGCGTCGTGTCGGTCGGCACCTACAGCGTCGAGTTGTGCGGCGGCACCCACGTGCGCGCGACCGGCGACATCGGGCCGTTCGTGATCACCGAGGAGGCCGGCGTCGCCGCCGGTGTCCGCCGAATCGAGGCACTGACCGGCGGCGCGGCGGTGGACTACCTGCAGCAGCGCGAAGAGTCGCTGGGCCGGGCGTTGTCGGCGTTGAATGTGCCAGCCGATCACGCCGTCGAGGCCATCACCAAGCTGCAAGCGGAGAGCAAGCGTCTGGCGCGCGAGAACGAGCAGCTGAAAATGAAACTCGCGCTCGGCGGTGGCGGCGGCGGGTCAGCGCCGGCGGACGAAACCATCGCCATCGGCGATGCCAAGCTGATCGCACGCAAGGTCGCCGGGCTGGAGAAGACCGCATTGCGCGCGCTCTCCGATTCGCTCCGCGACCGCGCCGGCCGCGGCGTCGTCGTCCTCGCTGCGGAGAACGACGGCAAAGTGCAGTTGCTGGTGTCGGTCACCAAGGACCTGACCGATCGCGTCAAAGCCGGCGCGCTCGTGAAGGAACTGGCGCCGATCGTCGGCGGTGGCGGCGGTGGCCGTCCAGACTTCGCCGAAGCCGGCGGCAAGGATGCGTCGAAGATCGACGCGATGCTCGCGAGGGCGGAGGAGCTGGTGAGGGCCGCGCTCGGTTGACGAGGCCTCGTCTTGGGCCTTGGGCCTTGGGTCTTGGGTCCTGCTAGGGCCCAGGGCCTAGTGCCTAGCGCCTAGGGCCCGATCCAGGGCCTATCTGATTCTGTATCCCAACGTCGCTTGAAGCGTGTTCAGCTTGCCCGCCGACCCGCCGTCAAGCGTGTTGTACGCGCCGCTCAGCCCGAACGTGTAGCGCACGTCGACGCTCCACAGTCCAGTGATCTGGACGTCGCCGCCGACGACGATTCCCCCGGTCACGCTTTTCAACGCGTCTTTGATATCTGTTGACGACTCGTCGCCGACTTTCTCGCTCGCGGCGAGACGAAACCCGGCGACGCCGCCGCCGAAGACCTGCGCGGTGCGTCCCGCGGCGCTCTTCCAGAGGCCGTAACGGATCAGCGCCGGGACCTCGAGGTACCAGATGTGGTCCTCGATCAGATTCGTGGAAAACGAAATCCGCTTCTGCGCGAACAGTCCCTCGACCTGGAGGGTCGTCCGCCCGGTTCCAAATCTCACGGCGACGCCGCCCACGAACCCCGGCTCCGCCGACGTGTCGGTCTCATCGAAGGACGCGTTGGTGAAATCGACGCCGCCGCGCGCAATCACGGCCTGAGCCGCCGCCGGCGTGGCGCAGCCGAGCGTCGCCAGGAGCAGAAGTGCGAATCGGAGCCGATACATGCGAAAACTATACTTCTGTGTCAATTCTTGATATATCAATTCGTGACTATGAAGGCGCCAACCGACTCGGTGCTGCCCCTTTCCCCCGCCGTCTTTCACATCCTGCTGGCGTTGGCCGACGACGACCGCCATGGCTACGCGATCATGCGCGACGTCGAGGAGCGCACCGGTGGCGTAATCCGGATCGGGCCGGGAATGCTGTACGGATCGATCAAGTGGCTGGTCGCGGACGGCTACCTGGAAGAGTCGCCGCGGCGCCCGCGGACCGGCGATGACGAGCGCCGGCGCTATTACCACCTCACCGCCAGCGGCCGCGACCTGCTCAAGGCGGAGGCGGCGCGGCTGGAAGCCGCCGTCGGACTCGCGCGGGCCAGGCGGATCCTGCCCCGGAAGGCGTGAGATGCGCCGCCTGATCAAACGCGCGTTTCTACTCGCCTACCCACGTCACCTCCGTCACGCGTACGGCGACGACATCCTGCTCGCGATCGGCGAAGACCTGAAACGGCGGCGTGGCCCGCGGGGACGCCTCGGCTGGTTCGGACGCACCATCGCCGATGCCGCGGCCAGCTGGCGGCCCCGCCAGCCGCGGCCGCAGATTCCCTTGCCTGAGCCGGGCGGTCCGATGAGCAGCCTGGGGTCCGACCTGCGCTCCGCCCTGCGCCTGTTCACGCACGCTCCGGCATTTGCAGCTGGGGCGGTGTTGACGCTGAGCCTCGGCATCGGCGCGACGACGGCCATCTTCAGCCTCGCCGACGCGAGCCTGCTCCACCCGCTGTCCGTGCCCGGCGCGGATCGCATCGTCGTCAACAACTTCACCTGGTCGTATCTCGATTTTCGCGATCTGGCGCGGCAGACCACGTCGTTCGACGACACGGCGGCGTGGACGGGTTTCGGCGGCGCACTCGAATACCGCGGCACCACGCATCCGCTGCAGGGCGCGGTGTGCAGCGGCTCCTACACGCGGTTGCTGGGCGTCACCGCGCTCGCCGGCCGCGTCCTCGACGAGCGCGACGATCAGGCGGGCGCGCCGTTGGCAATCATGATCTCGGAGGGCGTCTGGAATCGCATCTTCGGCCGCGATCCGTCGGTCGTCGGCTCGACCGTCCAAATCAACCGCCGACCGGCCACGGTGGTCGGCATCACTCCGGCTTCGTTCCGCGGCGCGTCGCTGACGCTCAAGACCGAGGTGCTCGTGCCGCTCGCCGTCCTGCCGGAAGTGTCCGCCGGTTTCCTGGCGCGGCCGGACATCTTCACGAGCCGGACGACGACGTGGCTGCAGGTCGGCGGCCGGCTGAAGGCGGGGACGCAGGTTGAAAGCGCGGAAACCGAAACCAATGCCATCTACAAGCAGTCGCATCCCAAACACGACGTCAACAACCCGCGCGATCGATACGTCCTCGTGCCGCTCCTGACGCGTGCGACCGGCCTCGACCGCTCGACCGACCTGCGCACGTTCATCCTGATTCTCGGCGGCGCGACGCTGGTGACGATGCTGCTCGCGTGCGCCACCGTCGCGAATCTGCTGCTGGTGCGCGCCGATCGGCGCGAGCGTGAGCTCGCCGTCCGCGCGGCCCTCGGCGCCGGGCGGTGGCGCATGGCGCGGCTGATGATGACCGAGAGCGTGTGTCTCGGCGTGGCCGGCGCCCTCGGCGGCGTGCTCGTCGCGCGCGGCGCGCTGTCGCTGCTGGCGTCGTTCACGCTGCCCGGTGACATCCGCGTGGCGGACCTCGAATTTGCGGTCAACCGGTTGGTGCTGTTCGTGTCCGTCGGTCTGGGCATCGCCACCAGCGCGCTGTTCGGCGTGGCGCCGCTGTGGCGTGTGTCGCGGATGGACGTGACCTCGGCGCTGCGCGGCAGCCAGGGCCACTCACCCCGACAACCTCTGCGCACGACGCTCGTCACCATGCAGGTGGCGCTGTGCGTGATGCTGCTCGGCGGCGGCTTCGCCTTCGGGCGCGCGGTCCAGCGCGCCTTCGCACTCGACCTGGGCTTCGACACGCAGCACCCGGCGATCGTCACGCCGCGCTGGTCGCTGCTGCGCTACTCGCGCGCGCAGATTCTCGACGTCCAAACGCGCACGCTCGCCGCGGCCGCGGCCGCGCCGTGGGTCGAGGCCGCCGGCTTCGCTGGCCTCCGTCCGCTCAGCGGCCGGTTGACGATGGACTTCGACGTGCCCGGGTTCACGCCGGAAAAAATCGAAGACAGCGACGCGGACGTCACGCCCGTCTCGAGCGGATATCTGGAAGCGGTGCGCATCCCGCTGCGCGCCGGCCGCACGTTCACCACCGCGGACACGGAGACGTCGCCGCACGTGGCGGTGATCAGCGAGGCGCTGGCCCGGCGGTTCTGGCCCAACGGCAACGCCGTCGGCGCGCGGTTCTACCCGCACGACGCGGCGGCGACGCCCGAGCAGAAAGCCGGCAGCGTCCTGACCGTCGTCGGCGTCGTCGGCGACATCCGCCGTGGACTCGAGCGCGATGCCGATCCGATGGTCTATCTGCCCAACGTGCAGTTCAAGAGCGCCTTCGATTTCGCCGACGCGCACCTGTTCGTCAGGGCCAAGACGCTGCCGTCGGAGGCCGCGGCCAAGGAAGCCGTGGCGCTGCTGAAGCAGGTCGATCCGCGGCTGCCGATTGCCGCCGCGATGACGATGCAGGAGCACATCGGCGACGCCGCGATGGTGCACCGACTGGGATTCACGCTCTTCGCGCTTTTTGCCGGCCTGGCGGTCGTGCTCACGGCGATCGGCGTCTATGCCGTCGTGGCGTTTGCCGTGGCGCGGCGGACGCGCGAGATCGGGATTCGCATGGCGCTGGGCGCGCGCGCGTCGACGGTGCTCGGCCTGGTGCTTCGTCAGGGCGCCGGCCCCGTGGTCGGGGGCCTTGTCCTCGGGTTGGCGGGCTACTGGCTGAGCAGCGGCGCCCTGCGGCGCTTTCTGCTGTCGCTGCCGGCATTCGACGGCCGGCTGGCCGCCGCGATCACAATGATGATCGGACTGATTGCGGCGGTCGCGCTAGTGCTGCCGCTGCGGCGGGCGTTGCGCGTGGATCCGATGAGGACGCTCAGGAGTGAATAGGCTGCGGGCTTGCCGACGTTGTCGGCCCAGTGCAATTCCCGCCTATTTCTTGGAAATTCGCCGGCCAGGTTGGCGGCGTGATACGCGAACGACGCGAACACGATCGCATTCTGCTTGAGGTCCTGCTCGCGCACGCGCTCGTACAGATCGGCGTTGGTGTGGTGTTCGCGCACGTCGTAATCGACGTAGTCCTGCACCGGCGTAAACCCGGGAATCCCGACGGCGATGAAGCTGAGATGATCGGTGTTCCCGATGCCCTGTCTGACATTGCGGACGGCGCCCAGATCCTTGAACGGCGCCAGCCAGGCGTCGAACAACGCGCGCGCGCCGGCGTTGTTCTCCGAGTACCAGCCGAAGATCGGACCCGAACCGGGGTCGATGTTGAAGTACGCGGTGATGCGATTGCGCTCGGCGGCGTTGGCGTCGCCGGTCAGCCGATCGCGGACGTAGGCTTTAGATCCGAGCAGGCCTTCCTCCTCACCGCCCCATAGCGCGAGACGGATTGTGCGTTTGGGCCGGGCATCGATGGCTTTCAAGATCCGCGCGGCTTCGATGATCGCGGCGACGCCGTCGGCGTTGTCGGTCGCGCCGGTGCCGGTGTGCCACGAGTCGAGGTGGGCGCCGAGCATCACGACGTCGTGCTTCAGCGTCGGGTCGCTGCCGGGGAACTCGGCGATCACGTTGTAAGACTGGCGGTCGTCGAGCAGTCGGGTTTTGACGTTGACGCGCAGTTTCACCGCCGTGCCGCGCGCGATCAGCCGCGCGATCATGTTGTAGTGTTCGCCGGCGAGCACGACCTTCGGCAGCGGATCGTCCGGATTTTCCCGCGAGGCTGCCTGCACGAAGACCGTGCCGTGCAACCCGCGGCTCGGGCGGATCAGGACGGCCGCGCCGCTCGACCGCAGCGCGGCGGTGATGCGCTGCGCGTCGGTGGGCACGCCGCCGGCCCGGTTACCGCGGCCGCCCCCAGCCGCGCGGCCAGTGCCTGCTGCCGCAGCCGCAGGCACCGGATCCTTGTCGGGATCGATGGACGTCGGCTGTACGCGATCGGTCGCAATGAAATTGGTGACCAGCGGCGCCTGCAGTACCGCCGCGCCCTTCAACTGCGTCGCCATCGCTTCGATCTGATCCGCCGTCTTGCCGGCGATATGCAGCGCCGGCACCACCAACTCGCCCGACGTAGACGGGCTCCAGGCTTCGGGATAGCCAATCAGCGGCATGTAGCGCGGCTCGACCATCTCGATGGTGAGCTTGTCGAACGCCCAACCTCGTCCGAAGTCCCAGCTCTCGAGACGCGCATTGGTCGCGCCGGCCTTCTCTAGCGCGCCGCGCGCCCAGTCCGCCGCGCGCTTGTACTCCGGCGACCCCGCCAGCCGCGGACCGATGTCATCGACGAGCGTGCTGAACATCGACAGCACCTGCGACCGATTCAGGCCCTCGTCGCGAATCTTCGCGTTCAGTGCCGCGTCGACCGCGACGGGCGCCTGACGGGCCTGCAGCGGGAAGACACACACGAGACTCAGGACAGCGAGACTCAGGACACTTCGAAGAAAAGAATTGTGCACGCCCTTCATGCGCTTCATGCCCTTCATGTCGAAGCTCTTTCGACGAAGCTCTTACTCATCTCGCGAAGATCGCATTGAACAGGAACTTGAACGTCGCGTGCGGCTGCGCCCGTTGCAGAATCTCCGCGCCGAACAAATAGACGTGTCCCTTGCCCACCGTCGCTTCGGCGGCGATGACGCCGTCCTTGAGATAACTCTGTCCCCACGCCCACCCGCTGCGCAGCGGCGTCGCCGAGTCGAACCACGCGATCGGCCGCACTCCCGCGGCGGCCGCGTTGGCGCCAAGCGTCCACACCGGGCTGTTGTCGAAGAAGAAATCGGCGTGCTCCTTCACGCCGGCCGCGACGGGGCGTGTCGTGTCGACCTTCGCCCGCAGCACCGACCCCGGTGCGTAGAACTTCGTGTTCGGCAGCGCTGTGCCGTTTTCGACGAGATGATTCTCGATCGGCAGACTCAGCGCCCGCGCCAGGTTGGTCGCCGAGCCGCCGATCGCGACGATCGTGCCGCCGTTCTCGACGAAGGCTTTGAGCTGCGGGATCGTCCGATCGACTGAGACGGCCCCGATCTGATCGCGATACTCCGGCGGCAGGTTCTGCGGTCCGCCGCCGGCGCCGGCTCCTCCGCCGCCGCCTCGTCCGCCGCCGCCCGCGTTGGCAGGAATCGATCCGTCCACGAACACGAGTACGTCGTACGTCGCGTTCAAGTTGCCGGCGTCGAGTTGTGGCGCGAACACGCGATCGAACGAGAAGTCGAATTGCTCCAGAATCCAGCGCGCCCAGCCGGCGTCGATCGAACCACCGTACATGTCCCAGAGGCCGACGCGCGGCCGCGTCAGCTTCGTCGCCCCGTTCGTGCCGTTTGGCGCGGCCGTGAACTTCGCGCCGCGTTCCGCCGCCGCCTTCTTCATCACCGCCATGGTCGTCGGCCTGGCGGCAACGATGAACGAGCCATCGGCGGCGCGATAGACGTCTTCGTTCGCCGCGAGCAGGCGGTTCGCGGCGGCAAACGCATCGACAGCAGCTGGGCTGATCGCGTACGCGGGCGCGGCTGCGGTCGGCACAACACCGCCGGGCATCGGCAGATTCCAGTCAGCGATCTTCTCGAACGGCCCGCTGATCGGTTCGAGCGCGCGGTCGAACTCGACGCCCATCTGGAACGCGAGTGTCCAGCCGGCATTGTCGTACGGCCGCGTCGGCGGTGCGCCCGGCGACGGGAAGTTGTCGGGATGATCCTGCGGCTCGAACATATCGATGACGTGCGGCCGAAACGCCTGGGCGGTCTGGATGACGTACGACCCGGCCGGGTACGACTTTCCGAGGGCGGTGAACTCACGCGTCGCGCGGCGCACGTCGATGCCGGTCTCGAGCAGCGCGTTGACGAAGCGCGTCGCCGTCGCGAAGTCGGCTTGCGACGACGGGATGATGTAGGCGCGCGGATCGCGATCGTCGGGGCGATGGAGCGCCGCCCACAGGGCGGCCTCGTTCGCGGTACCGGCGCCACCGCGGCCGCCACCACCGCCGCCGGCGCCGCGGCCGCCCGCGCCACCTGCACCGCCGCCTGGACCGCCGAGTTCGGCGACGATTGCCGCGTAGCGATGCGGCTTCGGCGTCCACGTATCCGTGCTGCCGCGCTGGATCGAGTTCTTGCCCATCACGTAGCGGTTGTAGAGAAAGTTCTCGCGGGTCTTCGCCGCGAGATCGAGCACCGCGTAGTTACAGGTCAGCGAGTAGTCGATCGAGGTGCGGAAGTGCCACTCCTGCGGCGGCACGGGGAACGTCAGATCGCTCGTCGGCAGCTGGCGATCCATCGCCAGCGGGACCCGCATCGGCGTCGGGCTGCCGATCATCTCGGTGAGGATCGCAATCGTGTTGTGAAACGCCGCCGTGTTGCGGATGCCGCCGTTCCACCAGCCGTCGTACGGGCCGCCCGATCGCGACGTCGCGCCGGGCTTGCCTTCGGCGGCGAGCCGCGTGTGCAGCGCCAGGCCGATGGTCGCGATTCCGAGCGGAATCAGCGGGTCCTGATTGTAGTTGTACGGATCGCGCAGCGGCGGCGACCACAGCACCGTGCCGGGCGGCCCGGACTGGTGGTGGTTGTACAACAGTTGCGGAAACCACTCGCGATAGAGGACACGGTTGATGTTCTCGGTCTCCGGTTGTGTCGATCCAAAGAAATCGCGGTTGTTGTCGTGGCCGATGTACTTCTGGTACAGCCGCGGCAATTGCGCGAGCGACCGCTGCTGCGGATCGGCGTTGCGCATGTACCAATCCGCGACCAGATCATTGCCGTCAGGATTGGCGTGCACGAACAGGATGATCGTGTCGTCGAGAATCCGCATCGTCTCCGGATCGGTGCGGCTGACCATCTGGTAGACGATTTCGCCAAGCTGTTGCGCGCCGAGCGTTTCGGTGGCGTGCAGGCCGCCGTCGATCCAGACGACCGCCTTGCCTTCGCGAGCGAGCGCGCGCGCCTCGGCATCGGTCAGGTTCTCAGCGAGCGCCAGGCGGCGCGAGATCTCTTTGTAGCGCGCGAGGTTCTTGTGATTGGCCGGCGAGGTCACGATCGCCATCAGCTGATCGCGACCTTCCGCGGTCTTGCCGATCGACTCGACCGTCATCCGATCGGACTCGCGATCGAGCTTCTTCCAGTACGCCTCGATCTGCTTGTAGTTGGCGAGGAAGTAGTCGTCGCCGAAGTTGTGACCGAACTCCTGCTGAGGCGAAGTGACCTTCGGTGCCGGCGGCGCTTGCTGGGCGCCTGGCGACGAGGTCAGAGACAGCAACAGGGCAAGAGCGAGGGTGAAGCGGCGCATGGGCGGATTTTAGAGGGGGACGGGGGTCAATCTGTGGAAAACTCCTTGGGACGAGATTGCAATCGTGTCCCCGGAGTTTTCCACAGATCGACCCCCGTCCCCCGACGGGTCCCCCGCCGCGCTGCGCCTCGACGTCTGGCTCGACGTCGCCTGTATTTTTCGCACTCGTTCCGAGGCCCAGCAGGCGATCAAGGGCGGCAAGGTCTACGTCAACGGCTATGCCGCCAAGCCGCACAAGGAAATTCGCCCGGGCGACGTGCTCGACATCACCAAGGCGCATGCCCGGCGGTTGCGGGTCGTGGTCAAAGGATTAGCCGAGAAGCACATCGCCAAGGCCGAGGCGCGGGCCCTCTACGAGGACACCACGCCGCCGCCCTCGGCCGAGGAACAGGCCCTGCTCGACCTCCTGAAGCTCGCCGGGCCGCGCCGCCGGCCCAAGAGCCTCGGTGCCCCTACCCGCGACGAGCGGAGGCGCCTGCGTGGCGACAAAGAGCGTTGGTAAGAAGATGGGGTCGGGTCGGATTCGCAGGCTTCCCTGGCGGAAATTAGACCCGACCCCTAGCGTGCTATCATTTATCGTTTCGCCCAGTGAAACTGGGCTGTTCTAGCGGGCGAGCCCGCGAGCGAGGACTGAAGAGTGGCAACGAGACACGCCTCGGCGGTGAAAGCGCATCGCCAGACCATCAAGCGCACGGCCCATAACCGCGAGCTCCGTTCGAAGCTGCGCACCGCCCTCAAGGGCATCCGCGCCGCCATCGACGCCGGCGAATCCGACCGCGCCAAGACGCTGCTCAGCGAGACCTTCTCGATCATCGACAAGATGTCGAACAAGGGCATCATCCACGACAACGCCGCGGGCCGTTACAAGTCGCGGATCGTCAAGCGCATTCGCAGCAAAGCGTCCGCGTAATTTGGGGTCAAACACGGGTCAGACCCCCGTTGGGGGTCTGACCCGTGTTTGACCCCCTAGCCCCGCCAGCCGCCGCGCTGCGCGACCGGCTTCCCCGTCAACTCCACCACCAGGCGCTCGACGAGAATCCGGTCTTCACCGCCGGAACTCTTGAGCGCGAGGTCCGTCCGCAACAGCGCGTCGAGCGCCGGCTTGACGCGCGCGCCGTCGGCCTCCGCCAGGCGCGACGAGACCCACCATCGCAACTGTCCGACCAACGCGTGCGGCGAATCGCCGCGCTCCATGCGCCGGCCCGCTTCGCGCAACGCCCGCGCGACGTCGCCGTCGGAGATCGCATTGACGACCGCCCACTCGTCCTCGACGTTCGTCGACGCCGACGTCACTTCCATCACGTCGTCGGTCGTGATCTTCTTCCGATCGCCGATGAAGAGCAGCAGACGTTCGACGTCGCCCCGCAGCTTGGTGATGTCGCCACCGGCGCGGGTCGCGAGTTGGCGCGCGGCTTCCGGCTCGATCGTCCGCCCGGCGCGTTGAAATTCCTCCTGCACGAACGCGGCGACGCCCGGCGACAACGCCCGGCGTCCCCCACCGGCGTCGACGGCCAGGCCGGCAAACTCCGTCACCAGCACGTGCTTTGCTTCGAGCAGTCTCTTCGTAAACCGGCGCGACCGATCGATCTCGGTCGCCACGAACAGGAGCGTGGTCGAGTCGACCGGCTTCTTGACATATTCCTCGAGCGGCGCGAAATCGAGCGATTCGTCCGCTTCGGTCTCGCCGTCGGTCGCCAGGTCCTCGGTCGCGGCGGCCTTCCGCTTCGGCTTGAGGAACTTCTCGGCGCGCAGCACGATCACGATGCGGCGGTCGCCGAGCATCGGGAACACCCGCGCCGACGCGGCGATATCCACCGGCGTGCCGCCGGCATCGCCGGCGTAGACGCGCTCGACCGCGAATGGCCGGTCCGCTGGATCAACGGTCGCCTCGACGGCGTCAACGAGCTGATCGACGAGCCGCACGTCTTCGCCGACGAACACGTGCACGCGCTCGAGCTTGTGCTCCGCGATCCGTTTTTTCAGCGCGTCGAGCGTCAGCCCAGGCATGGCGCCGGCCTCAGAACGCCTCGAGAATCGAGGTCACGATCGTGCGGGCGAAATTCTGCGCCAGCCGTTCCATCGCCTGCACGTTGGTCCGCAGGAATGAATTCGGATCGTTCACCGACTGCGACGTCGTCACGGAGAACTCGTCGCGTGCCTGAAAACCGGGATTCGAATACAACACCTTGTCGTCTTTCACGTCTTTGAACTCGATCGACGCGGTGACGACGATGGCCTGGCGGATCGGCAGGCGGTCGGCGCCGAATTCGATCGGGATGATCGTCACGGCGACGACCGTGCACGTCAACGTCGCGTCCGCGCCTTCGACACCAGGATTGATCAGATACCGGCCGCGGCTCGTGAGTTCCTGCCGCACCTTGTCCGTGAGCACGCCGTCGATGTCCGGCGTCGACGAGTGATTGACGCACTGCGGCACGCCGATCGTCCGGATGTGCGTCGGCAAGGTATTGCCGCGCCCAGCGAGCGTGTAACCACAACCAGAAAGAGAGGCCGTCGCCGCGACCAACATGCACGCGCGCAGCAGTCGAGTCATCAGTGCCCTTTCTTCGGACGCACGACGATATTCACGAGCCTGCGATTGGCGACGACAACTTTCACGATTTCCGCATCCGCGAGGAACGGCTGCACGGCTGGCAGCGCCCTGGCGGCCGTCTCGATCTCGGCTTCCGCTGCATCGGCGGCCAGGGTCACGCGGCCGCGCAGCTTGCCGTTGACCTGAACCGGAATCTCGATCTCTTCGTCCCTGGCGGCATCCTCGTCAGCGACCGGCCACGCGGCGGTGACGATGCTCTTGCCGTCGCCGAGGCGCTCCCAGAGTTCCTCGCACATGTGCGGTGTGAATGGCGCCAGCATCAGTACCAGCGACTGTATCGCCTCGCGCAGCACCGCCGCCGTCTCCGCGCGGGTCACGACCGCCGGCGGCTCTTCGTCGCGGCCGGACGGGCGAATGCCGCGTTTGTCGCAGAACGCGTAGAGGTCGTTGACCATCTCCATCAACGAGGAGATCGCCGTGTTCAGGTGCATGCGCGGATCGATACCGACGGTCACACGTTTGATCGTCGAGTGCGTCCGCCGCCGCAACGCGCGTTCGTCCTCATCGAACGCGTAAGCCGGAGCGTCGGCGCCGGTGATCGGGGCGGCACCAGCGGTCGGGACCTTGGCCCCGGCGACGGCCGGCGTCAGATGATCGACCACGCGCCAGACGCGACTCAGGAACCGGAACGATCCCTCGAGGCCGGTGTCGGTCCACTCGACTTCTTTCTCCGGCGGCGCGACGAACATCACGTACAAGCGCAGCGCGTCGGCGCCGAACTTCGCAATCATGTCGTCAGGATCGACGACGTTGCCTTTCGACTTCGACATCACCGCGCCGTGACGCAGCACCATGCCCTGAGTCAGCAGCCGCGTGAACGGCTCGTCGATGGTCACGAGTCCGATGTCGCGAAACACGCGGCTGAAGAACCGCGAGTAGATCAAATGCAGGATCGCGTGCTCGACGCCGCCGCTGTAGAAATCGACCGGGCCCCAGTACTGCACCTTCGCCGGATCGAACGGCATCGTCGTGTTGGTCGGATCGCAGAACCGGTAGAAGTACCAGGACGAGTCGACGAACGTATCCATCGTGTCGGTCTCGCGCTTCGCGGGCCGGCCGCACGACGGGCAGGTGACGTTGACGAACTCGGGAATGTGCGCGAGCGGTGAATCGCCGCGGCCGGTGAACTCGACGACGTCGGGCAGCTTCACGGGCAGATCCTGATCCGGCACCGGGACCAGCCCGCACGCCTCGCACGAGATCATCGGAATCGGCGTGCCCCAGTAGCGCTGGCGCGAGATGCCCCAGTCCTTCAGGCGGTACTGCACGGTGCCTTCGCCGACGCCGCGTCCGGCGGCGTCCTCGGTCATTTTCTTGCGGGCGGCTTCGGTCGCCATCTCGGTGTACGGACCGGAATCGAGCAGCCGGCCTTCTTCCGTAAACGGCGCCGGCACGTCGGCAATCGAATCCGCTGCGCCTTCCGGCCGCACGACGATCTTGATCGGCAGCTGATATTTGGTCGCGAACTCGTGATCGCGTTCGTCGTGTCCGGGCACGCCCATCACGGCGCCAGTGCCGTACTCGCCGAGCACGAAGTTGGCGATCCACACGGGCACCGGTTGCTCGGTGAACGGATTGATGACGCGCCGCCCGGTGTCGAAGCCTTCCTTCTCGACTTCGCCGGTCATCCGGCCGGTGCGATCCTGCGAGCGGAACTTCTGCACGCGGGCGCGAAACGCTTCGGGGTCCGGGGACTCGGCGGCGAAGCGCTCGACCAGCGGATGCTCCGGCGCCAGCATCACAAACATCGCACCGTAGATCGTGTCGATGCGCGTCGTGAACACTTCGATGTGATCGCCGCTGGTGGCCGGGCCCGCCTTGGGCGCGATCGGAAACCGCACGCGCGCGCCCTCGGATCGGCCGATCCAGTTGCGCTGCATCGTCAGCACCTTGTCCGGCCACTGCGCCAGTTGATCGGCGGCATCGAGCAGTTCGTCGGCGTAGGCGGTGATGCGCAGGAACCACTGCTCGAGCTCGCGAATCGTCACCGGCGTGCCGCAGCGCCAGCAGCCGCCGTCGACGACCTGCTCGTTGGCGAGGACGGTCTGATCGGTCTCGCACCAATTCACGTTCGAGCGCCGGCGATACGCCAGGCCGCGCTGGAACATCCGCGTGAACAGCCACTGATTCCAGCGGTAGTACTCGGGCAGGCAGGTCGCGATCTCGCGGTCCCAGGCGTAGCTGATGCCGAGCCGCTGCAACTGCCCTTTCATATGCGCGATGTTGTCGAGCGTCCACTTCTCGGGATGGACGTTGTTCTTGATCGCGGCGTTTTCCGCCGGCAGGCCGAAGGCGTCCCAGCCGAACGGATGCAGCACGTTGTAGCCGCGCATCCGCATCGTCCGCGCGCAGATGTCGCCAATCATGTAGTTGCGCACGTGACCGACATGCGCGTGACCCGAGGGATACGCGAACATCTCGAGGCAATAGAACTTCGGCCGCGAGCGATCTTCGGTGACTTCAAAGGCGCGGGCCTCAGCCCAGCGCGCCTGCCACTTTCGTTCGATTTCCTGGGGACGGTAGTCCATTCGGTGAGTCGTCAGTAAATGAGTGAATGTGTGAATGTGTGAGTGTGTGAATAAATGAATGACTGCTCGAGTGCGCGAATGCCTGGCTGCCTGCCTGAGCGCCTGTGTGACTGCCGTTCACTCAGCCAGTCGGTCACGCAATTACGCACTCGCGCAATCACTCACCCACTCACCCATTCACCCAATCACTCATTCTAGTGCGACGGAAGTAATTGCAGTAGACACTCCCGCAAGGAGTCCAGGTGATATCCGCCCTCCGTGATCCAGGCAATTCGATGCCGGCACAGGCGCCGCGCCGCCTGATCGAGCATGTCCGTCAGCGTCTTGAACCCCGCCGTGGTGACGCGCATGCCGCCAAGCGGGTCGAGTTCGTGGGCGTCGAATCCTGCGGAAATCAGCATCGCCTCGGGCGCGAACGCTTCGAGCGCCGGAA
>DASUGM010000333.1:0-53189 GCA_036274055.1 Vicinamibacterales bacterium
TGGTACGATCTCGCCCACCAGCTCACACGCTGCGCCTATCACGAGCGCCTCGAGGAATGGACCCGCATCGTCGAGATCTGTGACGACGCCGATCCAGAACTGGCGCGACGACAGTACAAAGCGGTTCGCACCGCGCTCCTCTGCGCAAAGGCGCGGGCCCTGGCCCATCTGGGACTGCACGCCAAGGCCGAACAGGCGCTCGCCACCGCCATCCGCGCCTGCCCGCGCGGCGCCGTCGACCCGCTCATCGTCCTCGAAGCCACCAAGGGCGTCTGCGGCAGCCTCAAGGGCAACGCCGCAACGAGCACGACGCATTTCGATCGCGCGCTCGCCGCCTGCCGGGCCATCGGCCATCGCTACCACGAACAATGGATCGACCGCGCCCGCGCCAGGCTGGCGCGCGCCGCGCGCGACACCGTGGCCGTCGGCCGCCGCGATCTCGACGTCACCGACGCGGCGCTGCTGATGACCGACGTCGCCGCGATCCTTGGCGCCGGACACTCGATCGACTTGTTGTCGCAGCGGATGGCCGCGATTCTCGAAAGCACGACGATCGGAGAACGCGTCGTCATCGACAACGAATCCGGTTGTGAATACGTGGCTGAACCGGCGTCGACCTGGGAGGCCGACGAGCACGGCACCTTCTGCATCCGCCTGCGCGGCTCGGATCGGCGCGTCGCCATCCGCGTCCATGGCGTCCAGACCATCGACGAGATTTCTCTCCTGAAGAGCGTCGCCGACCTCGTCCAGGCCGCGGTCAATCGCACCGCCGACACTGAAACCGAGGACGAAGACCAGAACTTGTGGCCGCGTGCCTCAGTCGCCAACGGCGACGACACCATCTTCCGGTCGCCCCAGATGGTCGAGTTCCTGAAGATCGCGGCGCGGCTGGCGGCGACCGAACTGCCGATCCTGATCACCGGGGAAACCGGGACCGGCAAGGAAATCATCGCCCGGTTGATCCACGCCTACAGCCGCGGCGCGCGAGGACCGTTCGTCCCGTTCAACTGCTCCGCGATTCCCAAGGACCTCGTCGAGAGCCAGCTCTTCGGACACAAGCGCGGCGCCTTTACCGGCGCGCTCGAGTCATTCCCCGGCGTCGTTCGCGCCGCCGAACGCGGCACCCTGTTCCTCGACGAACTGGGCGACCTCGAGTTGATGACGCAGCCGAAACTGCTGCGGTTCCTCGAAAGTGGCGAGGTTCATCCCGTCGGCGACGTCCGCTCGTATCGCGTCGACGTCCGGGTCGTCGCCGCCACCAACGCCAACCTGGATCTGCTCGTCGAACAAGGCCGGTTCCGCCGCGACCTGTATTACCGCGTCGGCGTCGCCCGACTCGCGCTGCCGACGCTGCGGGAGCGCAAGGACGAAATCCCCGCGTTCGCGTCGCTGTTTCTCTCGCGCTTTTCGCGGGAGTGCCGTCGCACCGGCGTGCGCCTGGGCGACGACTTCATCGCCGCGCTGCTTCTCTATGACTGGCCAGGCAACATTCGCCAGCTCGCGAATGAGATTCGACGCGCGGTGGCGATGGCTGCCGACGGCCAAACCCTCCACAGCACCGACCTCGGCGCCGACATCGTCGAGCGCTGGAACGCACGGCCGACGTCAATCCGCGTGCCGGACACGCAAGGCGTCTTCATCCGCCTCGATCAGGACCTGGCCCGGGCAACCGGTGAACTCGAGCAGCGCTTCATCGAGCACGCCATGACCAGCGCCGGCGGGCGTGTCGCCGACGCGGCGCACCTGCTCGGACTGTCGAGAAAAGGCCTGTTTCTCAAGCGGCGGCGGCGGGGATTGCTGCCGCACTAGAGAAAGCCGGGGTCGAGACTACCCGTCGCCGGTGTCCGCGGGTTACCAAACGGGCACCGCCGTACCCATGTTTCGAGTGCAAATTCGTCCGGCTGCGCAGCACTGCACGCCATTTCTAGCCCGTTTTGCTGGCACCCGCCTTGCTCCTTGTCAGCGCCGTGACAAGAACGCAAGCGCCGAGCGGATCGACGGGACTCTAACCACCCAACGGCCTACATGATGCTCACTCGCGAGACCGATCGTCTGTTCCTGCGCCCCCCGATCGCGGAGGACATGGACCCGTGGATCGAAATCCATGAGGACCCCGATGTGCTGCGCTACTTGATCAGCGCGACGCCGTCGGTCGGCCGTGTCGGCGCATGGCGCATGATCGCGATGATGATCGGCCACTGGCACATCCGCGGCTACGGACAGTGGACCGTGATCGAGAAGGCGACGAATCAGATCATCGGCCGCGTCGGACTCTGGTATCCCGAAGGCTGGCCCGATCTCGAGGTCGGTTGGGTGATTCGGAAGTCGCGCTGGGGGCTGGGATTCGCGACCGAAGCCGCGCGCGAAGCCATCGACGTCGCGTTCGATCACGTCGGCGCCGAGCACGTCATCAGCGTCATCCGCCCGGACAACATCCAGTCGATTCGAGTCGCCGAAAAACTCGGCGAGACGAAAGAGCGCTCGATGATGACCGACGGCGTCACGAGCGATATTTACGGCATTTTCCGCCCGCCGGAGTATCGGCCGCGCCGTAACAGTTACGCCGGCGTGGCCGAGCGCTAGTCTTCAGTCGCGGCAGATCACTCCCAGCCCTTGCTGAGCGCTTCCGTTTTCCAGGTGTCAGCGGTGGCGAACACGTCTGCCTGCGTCTTGCAGACCTGTGAGCGCG
This sequence comes from Vicinamibacterales bacterium, assembly GCA_036274055.1. GTDB lineage: Bacteria > Acidobacteriota > Vicinamibacteria > Vicinamibacterales > SCN-69-37 > DASUGM01. Next base: position 2,690 of record DASUGM010000333.1, read on the forward strand.
AAAACGACGACCCCGCCGACAGCCTGAGCTCCCAGCCCAGCGCGTGCGTCGACACCGCGCAGCGCATCGTCAGGTCGCCGCGTTTGAGGGTCCACATGTCGCCGATCGGCTTAGGCCCCTTGTAGAAATCGTAGCGAACGAGATCCGCGCGTTCCATTCACCCACTCACGCCTACTTGGCGCCGGCCTGAATTCTGGCCGCCACTTTTTCGACGTCGCTCCAGACGCGAAGCAGATTCCCACTCCAGATCTTCGCAATCTGTTCTTCCGTGTAGCCACGTCGCACCAATTCGAGTGTCACGTTGAAGGTCTCGTCGGCGCCGTTCCAGCCGTCGACACCGCCGCCGCCGTCGAAGTCGGACGAGATGCCGACGTGATCGATGCCAATCAGCTTGACGATGTAGTCAATGTGGTTGACGAAGTCCTTGACGGTCGCGCGCGCCGCCTGCGGATACTTCTGGTCGATCGCCGCCATCCGCGCGTCGAACTGCGCGCGGCGATCGGCCGGCAGGGCCAGCAGGGCGGCATCGGCGCCACGCCCGCCGCCCCGACCACCGCGGCCGCCCGCGTTCGCGGCCACTGCGGCGCCGGCTTGCGTCGCGGTCATGCCCTGCGCCGGCGGCGCGCCGGCGGCTGGAGGCGCGCCAGCGCCGCGGCCGCCGGCTGCGCCGCGGCCGCCGCCACCACCGCCCGCGCCGCGACCTCCGCCGGGAGCCGCCTGTTCCGGCAGCCCGAATTCCTTACGCAGCGCGTTGATCTCTTCGCCGCGCGCAGGCGGCACCGCATCACACTTGACGTAGCTGGCGAAGGCCACCGCCTGAATCACGCCACCCGATTTCTTCAGCGCCTGCAGCATTTCGTCGTCCATGTTGCGGCTGTGGTTACAGAGCGCGCGGGCGCCGGAGTGCGACGCGATGATCGGCGCCTGCGAGAGCGCGGCCGCCTGCATCATCGATCCCTTCGAGGGATGCGAGACGTCGACCATGATGCCCCACCGATTCATCTCGGCAATCACCTGCTTGCCCAGGTCGCTGAGGCCGTTGCCGTGCGCCCACTGATTGTTGGCCTCGCCGGTGTTGGAATCCGATAGTTGGCTGTGACCGTTGTGAGCGAGCGACATGTAGCGCGCGCCGCGCTGCCAGAACTCGCGGACGCGATTGAGATCGCGGCCGATTGGATAGCCGTTTTCCACGCCAATGACGGCGACCTTCCGGCCGCTCGCCGCAATGCGGCGGACGTCGGCCGACGTCAGCGCCAATCCAATCTGCTCCGGCGCGAGCACTTTGGTCAGGCGATGGATCGCTTCGAATTTGTCGTAGGCCTGCTGATAGGCGCGCTGAAAACCGGCGGGCTCGAAGGCATCAGGGCCGCTGTCCTGCCCGACGTAGACGATCATGAACGACACGTCGAGACCGCCGGATTTCATCTTCGGCAAGTTCACCTGGTTGCCGAGATCCTGAGTGTAGTTGCGCGACCATTCGAAATTAGACGCGCTGATGTCGTTGTGCGTATCGAGGGTGATGACGCGATCGTGAATCGCGCGCGCACGCGCGATCAGCGCGGCGTCGCCCGCCGGCGCCGGCGGCGCGCCGGCACGCCCGGCCTGGCCGGTCTGACCGGCGAGCGGCGCGACGAACGCGACGCCGAGCAGCGTCAACAGCGCGAGCAACCGAGGAGATGTAAGCGATCGCATGGGGCCCTCCGGCGAGGGCCACATCTTACAATGCCGGGCCCTGGCGCTCGATCGGCACGTCCAGCGGCTGGTCGAGGCGGATCCGCAGGACGGTGCCGGCCGGCAGATCGACGTCAGAGCCCTCGGTCGCGGCAATCGTGCCGCCGCCGCCGATGACGACGCCGAGCATCGCGCCCTTGCCGCCGCCGATGATGCCCCCGATGATCGCGCCAACGACGGCTCCCGCCCCAATGCGCGTCGCGTCGTCCTTGATTTTCGGGTCGAGCGCCTGCGTGACCGATGCCCGGAGTCGCAGCGCGCGGTTGCCGATCCTGATTTCATCGAACGACAGCGTCAGGCTGCCCTTGCGATCGATCTTGCCGGCGGAGCGGACCGAGCTCACGAATCCGCGGACCACCGATCCGGCGGGCACGACGATGTCCCGGCCCTGGGCGTAGTCGAGAATCGTCGTGCCCTCGAACCGCTGCTCGACCTTGGTGATGCCCGAATTCAACGACGTCTGCAGCTTGATGTCGAACTCGGTGCCGACTGACACGGAGACCATGGTCGGCGCCGACTTGTCGTCGGGGACCGGCGCCGCTGAGACTTTCTGTCCTTGTGCCTTGATGCGGAGTGTTTCGAGGCGATCGCGCAGCGCCGCGTACTCCTCGCGCGTCACCGCGCCGTCTTTGCGGAGCTTCACATTCAGGTAGACAATCTCGTCTTTCGCCTCGGAGACCGCTTTGTCGACCTCGGCGGCGAGCGTCGGATCGGTCTTCCTCAGCGAATCGTTCAATTTCTCGATTTCGGCGGCAGTCGTGTTGAGCCGCGAAAGGTCGCTGACCGTGACCGGGGCCTGAGCCTGGGCGGCCAGTGGCGCGACCAGCGTCAGGGCGAGCGAGCAGAACAGGGCGAGGCGAACAGTGCGCATGGGAACCTCTCGGCAGCCGGTACGTGAATTCAAGACGCGACCCCATTTTATCGGACTCTGGAGAGGACACTTCGGCCGGGGGCGTGACGTCTGTATGATCGTGGATTGATGTCCCTGCCCATCCGGCTTCACCGCACCGTCCCCGTGAAGGTCGGCGCCGTCCAGGTCGGCGGCGGCGCGCCGGTCGTCGTCCAGAGCATGACGATGACCGACACCGCCGACGCGAAAGCGACAGCGCTGCAGTGCATCGAGCTGGCCGAGGCCGGGTCCGAAATGGTCCGGATCACCGTCAATCTACCCGAGGCCGCGGCGGCGGTGCCGGAAATCAAACAGCGCATGCTCGATGCGGGCTGCACCGCGCCGCTGATCGGCGACTTTCACTACAACGGCCACCTGCTTCTGACCCGCTACCCCGATGCGGCGCGGGCGCTCGATAAGTACCGCATCAATCCGGGCAACGTCGGCACCGGGAAACGGCGCGACGAGCAGTTCGCGACGATCTGCAAAGTCGCGGTGGACAATCAGCGCCCGGTGCGCATCGGCGTCAACGGCGGCTCCCTGAATCAAGAGCTGGTGATGGCAAAGATGCAGGAGAACACCGACCGCGGGCTCGGCCACTCATCCGAAGAGATCATCAACGAGTGCATGGTGCTGTCGGCGCTGCAATCGACCGATCTCGCGCTCGAGTGCGGACTGACCAGGAACCAGATCATCATCTCGTGCAAGGTCTCGCGGCCGCGCGATCTGATCGCGGTCTACCGGAATCTGGCCAAGCGGACCGATCAGCCGCTGCATCTCGGGCTGACCGAGGCCGGCATGGGCGTGAAGGGGATCGCGTGGTCGGCGTCGGCGCTGTCGATCCTCCTGAACGAAGGGATCGGCGACACCATCCGGGTCTCGCTGACGCCACGGCCTGGCGGCGACCGCCGCGAGGAAGTTTACGCAGCCTGCGAAATCCTGCAGGCGCTCGGACTGCGGACGTTCTCGCCGTCGATCACGGCCTGCCCTGGCTGCGGGCGCACAACGTCGTCCACCTTCCAGGAACTCGCCGAACGCGTCCAGGCCTACGTGCGGACGATGATGCCGACGTGGAAAGTCACGCGGCCGGGGGTCGAGACGATGTCGGTCGCGGTGATGGGCTGTGTCGTCAACGGACCGGGCGAGTCCAAAGCCGCGAACATCGGCATCTCGCTGCCGGGCACCGGCGAATCCCCCAATTGCCCGGTGTTTATCGACGGACAGCACGCGATGACGCTGCGCGGCAATTACGACGAGCTGGCGGCGCAATTCCAGCAGCTGATCGACGACTACGTCGACCGTAAATATCCGCACGCCGTAGCACGCTAAACGCGCTACATTCTTCGCACTATGCGCACATCAGCCTTGCTCACGGCATTGGTCCTGGCGTTGTCTACCGCGACGGGGGCGCAGTCGAAGCCGCCGCTGAAGCGATCCGATTACGGGCAGTTCGAGGCGGTCGCGCCGGGCGCGGCGCGCGGCGGGTTTTCACCCGACGGCGCGTGGATGGCGGTGTCGGTCTCGCGATCGAACCGCAACAACGAGTTGCGGTTGATCAAGCTCGCCGATGGCACCACGAAGACCGTGCCGTCGGGCGCCCAGGTGTCGTATACCAGCGACGCGAAGTGGGCCGGCTACAGCATCGGCTTCACGGAAACCGAACAGGAACGGATGCGCGCGGCGCGGCAGCCGATTCAGAACAAGTTCGGGCTGATCAGCCTGTCGTCGGGCGAACAGACCACCTTCGACGGCATCCAGCAATTCTCGTTCAGTGGCGACGGGAAGTTCGTGGCGATGAAGCGGTATGCGCCGGCACCGGCGGGCGGCGCCGCGGCGGCGCCGGCGGCGCCGGCGGCACCACCCCAAGGCGGACGTGGCGGCGGACCGGGCGGCGCCGCGACCGACAACGAAACGCAGGCGATCGGCACGACGCTGATCGTCCGCGAACTCGCGACCGCCAAAGACACCACCTTCGGCAACGTCGCCGACTTCGCGTGGCAGAACGGTGACACCGCGCATTTGCTGGCGATGTCGATCAGCGCCGACGGACAAACCGGTAACGGCCTGCATCTGTTCGATCCCTCGACGACGATCCTGCGCGTGCTCGACTCAGCGGCAGCGGCGTACACGAATCTTTCGTGGCGCGAGAAGAGCGCCGATCTCGCGGCGCTGAAATCGAAGACCGACGACAAACACGAGGGCCCAGCCCAAATCGTACTCTCGTGGCGCGGACTCGGCAGCGCCAGCGAGAAACGGCTCGACTTCGACCCGACCGCGGCGGGCTCCGGCGTCGCCGCCGGCCTCCGGACGGTGTCGTTCCGCCGGCCGTCGTGGTCGAAAGACGGCGGCATCATCTTCGTCGGCTTGGCGAACTGGAAGGACAAGCCGCCGGCGCCGCCGGGACGCGGCGGCGGGCGCGGCGCCAACGCAAGTCCCGGCACAAGCGCGGCCAGCGGCGACGCCGGCGCCGGCACCGGGGGCACCGGCACCGGCACCGGCACCGGGGGCACCGCGACTCCTCCTGCCGGTCGGGGCCGCGCGGCTGGCGCCGCCGACGAGGTCGACGAACCCGCCGCTGTCGACGTCTGGCACTGGAAGGACACGACGGTCATGTCCGCGCAGAAGCTGCAGGTCGCCGGCGATCGCCGCCGCAATCACCTCGCCGCCTGGCACCTCGGGCCGAACCGGCTGGTGCAAATCGGCAAGTCATTTTCCGAAAGCGTCGCGCCGATCCCGGGCACGACGCTGGCGTACCTCGAAGAGTGGAAAGAGTACGCCATGGATCGTTCGATCGGCCGGCGCGCCGCCGATCTCTACCTCGTCGATATGTTGACCGGTGAACGCACGCGGCTGAAAGACAAGGTCGACGACGCCTTCGCGCAGGTCAGCCCGGCCGGAAAGTACGTGCTGTTCCTGCAGGACGATCAATTCTGGACGATCGATCTCAAGACCAGGGCGGTGACCAACCTCACCAAAGCCGTGCCCGCGGTCTTCATCGACAAGGAATCCGATGCCACGGTGAAACAGAAACCGTCGTTCGGCATCGCCGGCTGGACGAAAGACGACGGCGCGGTGCTGATCAACGACAAGTTCGACATCTGGCAGGTTCCTGTCGACGGCTCAAAAGCGATGCGGCTGACCAACGGCGCGACCGAAGAAATCCGTCACCGCCTCACGCGCGTGAGTACTGACGAGGATTTCGTCGACCTCGGCAGGCCGCAGTTCGTGAGCCTGTTCGGCGTCTGGTCGAAGAAATCGGGCTACGGCACGCTGGCCAACGGCGCGGTCACGCGCCTGATCTTCGAGGACAAGGCGGTGAGTTCGCTGGCGAAAGCAGAGCGGGCCGACGCCTACAGCTACGTCGTGCAGAATCACGACGACTCGCCTGACATTTTCGTCGCCAGCAGCGCCGGTCTGACCGGCGCCAGGCAGGTCACGACGACCAACCCGTTCCAGGAGAACTTTGCCTGGAGCAAGAGCGAGGTCGTCGACTTCAAGACCGACAAGGGGATGCGCCTGCAAGGGGCCCTCTACTACCCCGCCGGCTACGAAGCGGGTAAGCGCTACCCGATGATCGTCTACATCTACGAGAAGCTCTCCGACAACGTCCACCGCTACGTCGTCCCGTCGGACCGCGATTACTACAACACGACGGTGTTCACGAGCCAGGGCTACTTCGTATTCCAGCCCGACATTGTGTTCCGGCCGCGGGAGCCGGGCCTGTCGGTGGTCGAGTGCGTCACCGCCGGCGTGAAGAAGGTGGCGGCGATGGGCGTGATCGATCCGGCGAAGGTCGGCGTGATCGGGCATTCGTGGGGCGGCTTTGATACGGCGTTTCTGGCGACGCACACCCAGGGTGTGTTCGCCGCCGCGGTCGCCGGCGCGGCGATCACCGACCTCGTCAGCAACTACGGCAACGGCCACTGGAGTTCGGGGATCGCGGAAACCGATCACATCGAGACCGGACAGCAGCGCATGGAAGTGCCGCTGTACGAAGATCTGCAGGCGTACATCCGCAATTCAGCGGTTTTCAATATCCAGAACATGACGGTGCCGCTGATGCTCGAAGCCGGCGACGTCGACGGGACGGTGTTCTGGCACCAGGCGGTCGAGATGTACAACATCGCGCGGCGCGCGAAAAAGAACGTCGTGATGGTCGTGTATAACGGCGAAGATCACGGGCTGCGGTTGAAGAAGAATCAGGTCGACTACCAGCGGCGCATTCTCGAATGGTTCGGCCATTATCTGAAAGGCGACCAGGCGCCGGGCTGGATCACCGACGGCGTGCCGGCCCTGAAGTAACTCCCACCCTGTAACGACCCCGACCGCCGGGCTTACGGTACCGTAAGCCCGGCGGCGCGGGCTCCCCGACGCCCTCGACGATTTCCCCGGAAAAACGCGCCAATTTCGGGCAAGACATTTGCAAACCTCTCCGCCGGCCCTGGGCCTCAATTTCGAGATCGCACAGGACTCAAGGAGACACTGATGATTTCGCGCACGCGAAGCCGGGTGAAGTTCTGCCTCATCCTCGGCTTGCTGACACTCCCCGCGGAAGCGTTGCTGCTTCCGGTCGCGCGGACGCCCAAGGCCGATGAGGCCGCGCTCGAGTGGGCGGCCGATCTCTCGCCGCAGCAGCTCCGCGGCGCCGGCGATGAAATCGATGCCTATCCGCTGGTCTACCGAAAGGCGCTGCTCACGCAGATGAGCGCCGAGGACCGGTCTGACGTGTGGCGCAAATTCCTGCGCCGGTTTCTCCGCGAGCACCGCGACCTGACTCGCGAGCAGATCGTGTTCGTCGACGAGGCGATCGAGCTGTTGTCGTCCGATGCGTTCGATCCGCCGCTGGCGCCGGACCTCAAGGAACAGATCAGCAAGATGTTCAACGAAGCGATCGTCGTCCTTGGCAACCAGAACGCCGAGGAGCTGTTCGTGACGCTGGGTCCGAAAAAGCTGCAGCGCGCCAGCGCCGTGCCGTTGATGCAGCAGCTGGGCGACAAGATCCGCGGCTGGGGCGTCGTCGATGCCGAGTATCCCGGCTGCAATTGCAACATCGACATCGACACGTGCGACATCTGGCCGGAGGACGACTGGCTGCAGTGCTCGGAGATGTACACGTGCAACTTCGACTTGAGCTGGCCGATGTGCGGACCGCTGTGGTCGTGGGCGTGCACGGGCTGGTGCAAGATCATCAGTTTCCCGACGTCCGAGATGTTCTAGCCATGTCGCCCAGATCGGAATGGATCGTGGGCCGGCTGGCCGGGGCGACCAGCGTCGCGCTGGTGCTGACGGTGGCGGCGACGGCGGGCACGATCGCGTGGCCGCGCGTCGCCGGTGCGGTCGGCCTCGATCGCAAGGCGGCGCGGTCGGCGGCCTACCCTGCGGGCGCGACCATCGACACGCCGGCGGCGTGGCACGAGGACGCGCCGTATACGCTGGTGATCTTCGCGCGCGCGACGTGCGCGGCCTGCGAGAAGGCGGTGCCGTATCTGAAGACGCTGACCGCGTCGCTCCGCGGCCGCGCCGCGGTGGTCTACGCGAGCGCCGGCGTCAAGCTCGAGCGCGCCGACGAAGTGAAATACGCGCACGGGATCGGCATCGGCGAAGCTCAGGTCCACGCCGCACCGGACGGGCTGAAAGTAAGGGTCACGCCGACGCTGGTGCTGGTCAACCAGCGCGGCGAAGTGCTGGCGTCGTTCGAAGGCGTAGGCCCGGGGAGCAAGCAGGCCGTGATTACCAAGACCATCGACGGCCTGCTCAAATAAGCTCGAAACTTGAAACGTCAAACTTGAGACTGGTTCCTAGAACCAAGTTTCGAGTTTGAAGTTTAGAGTTTAAAGTTGATCCGATCGACGCGTCACCAGCCCGTGGTCTTCCCCTTGAGCTGCGCGTCGAGCCAGGTCTTGAGCGGCGCGAAGTAATCGACCATCGCGGTCGCGTCCATCTGCTTCGATCCGGTCAGCGCTTCGAGGGCCTCCGGCCACGGGCGCGATTGTCCCATCTTCAACATCGCGTCGAGGCGGCGGCCGGCCTCCTTGCTGTCGTAGATCGAGCACCGATGCAGCGGGCCGGCGCAGCCGGCGATCTTCGACAGCTCGCGGTGGAATTGAAACTGCAGAATGTGCGCGAGGAAGTAGCGGGTGTACGAATAGTTCGCCGGCACGTGATACTTCGCGCCGGGATCGAAGAACTCCTCACCTCTCACCGAGGGCGGCGCGACGCCCTGATACTTCAAGCGCAGGTCCCACCACGCCGCGTTGTAGTTGGCAGGCGTGACCTGTCCCGAAAACACCTGCCAGCGCCACTGATCGATGAGCAGACCAAAGGGGAGGAACGAGATCTTCTCCAGCGCGCGCGCCATCAGCAGCCCCAAATCGCGCGATGCGTCCGGGGCCTTGTCGATCAAGCCGATCTTGACGAGGTACTCGGGCGTCACCGACAGGGCGATGGTGTCGCCGATCGCCTCGTGGAACGCCTGGTTGGCCGAGTCACGGAAGATGTAGGGCTGTTCCTTGTAGGCGCGCTGATAGAAGTTATGCCCAAGCTCGTGGTGGATGGTCGAGAAGTCCTCCTCGGTGGGATCGATGCACATCTTGATGCGCAGGTCGTCGGCGGCGTCGATGCTCCAGGCGCTGGCGTGACAGACGACGTCGCGGTCGGCGGGCTTGGTGAAGAGCGACCGTTCCCAGAATGTGTTCGGCAACGGCGCAAGACCGAGCGAAGTGTAGAAGCGCTCGCCCATCTTGACCATGTCAACCGCGCTGGTCCGGCGCGACTTCAGAATGCTGGTGAGCGAGTAGCCGGGGTTGGCACTGCCGGGTGAGACGAGATCGAAGACGTTGCTCCAGTCCTGCGCCCAGATGTTGCCGAGCAGGTGCGCCGGAATCGGCCCGGTCTCCGGCACCGCCGCGCCGTACTTCTCGTGCAGCTTCATCCGCACGTAGGCATGGAGCGACACGTACAGCGGCCGGACCTGATTCCACAGCCGATCGACTTCCCTGGTGAAATCATCGGCCGGCATGTCGTACTTCGAGCGCCACATTGCGCCGGTGTCGGCAAAGCCGAGCTCTTTCGCGCCCTTGTTGGCGAGCTCGACGAATCGCTGGTAGTCCTTGCGCATCGGCACCGAGACGGTGTGCCAGCCTTCCCACGCTTCGCGGAGTTTCTGCGGATCGCGCGAGGTCGCGAGGATCTGGGTGATCTTCTCGATGTCGAGGCAGGTGTCGGGCTTCGCCGGATCCTTGCACCACTTGCCGCGGCCGTAGGCGCCCTCGAGCGACGAGCCGAGCCTGGTGACCTCGGCGGCCTCGGCCGGATCCGACGGCGTGACCAGCTCGAGTGACAACTTCAACAGATTCAACTGCCGCCGTTGATCCGGTGGAACGTCGACCTTGTCGAAGCGCGCCGCTTCTTTCGCGTATTTCTTGATCGCCTCGATCTGCAGTTCCTCGGCGCGCGCGGTCAGCGCCTCGGTGTCCTGGGTGATGTAGGTCGAATAGACCCAGTCGGCCTGCGAGGCCTCGGTCGAGATCCTCAACAGGTTGGCGTTGACGTCATCGAGAAATTTCCTGACGTCGGCGGCCGAGGGCGATCCGCCGCCGACTTCCCCACCGCTACCAGGACCGGCACTGCCGCATGCGGCCGCCAGACCCACCGACGTGGCAAGACACACCGTGACAACAGCGCGAGTCTTCATGCGCTGATTGTAGTGCGGCCTCATGAGGCGGCAGAATAGTCGGCGGATGTCGGTCACCAGCCATCTCAACGTCTCGCCCGCGGACTACGACGTCAAGATTCGCACGCTGATTCCGCTCTACGACGAGCTGATCCCGGAGGCCGCCGCGGCGCTGCGGCTGGCCGGGCGGCCGCTCAGGAGCATTGTCGATCTCGGCGTCGGGACCGGCGCACTCGCGCTGGCGGCCATGAGGGCGTGTGACTCGGCCCTTCGACTTCGCTCAGGGCAGACCCGCAGAGCTTCGCCGGTGCGAATCTGGGGCATCGACGCCGACGATTCGATGATGGCGATCGCGCGGCGTCGGCTCGGCCGCCACGCGTCGCGCGTCCAGTTCGTCCACGGCAGCTTTACCGACACGCTGCTGCCCCGCTGCGACGCAATCATCGCCAGTTACTCGCTCCACCACATTCGATCGCCGCGCGCGAAGCAGGCGTTCTATAAGAAGTGCTTCGAGGCGCTGCGGCCGGGCGGCGTGCTGGTCAGCGGCGATTGCATGCCGGCGTCGACGCGGGCCGGGTTCGCGCGGGACCTCGAGGTGTGGTTTGCGCACCTGGGCCGTTCGTTCGGCGGCCGCGCCGGCGGACGGAAAGTCTACGAATCGTGGGCCGACGAGGACGTCTACGTGCCGCTCGCCGACGAGATCAAGATGCTGCAGCGTGCCGGGTTCGACCCCGATGTGACCTGGCGCAAGTCGCCGTTCGCGGTGGTCGCGGGCGTCAAAACCGGACCTCGACGTACTCGGTAGGATCTCTGGAGGAGTTGTAGGAGCGTGAAGGAACTCTGACCTCTCTTCACGAGCAGTCTCCTTCACGCTCCTCCCAATCCTCGACGCTCCTTCACGGTGCTGTCGAATTTGTCGAGCTCGCCCGGCGCCAGACGTCGGCCAGGAACGTCCCGATGATCGCCAGGCCGATGCACAGCCCCGTCCAGAGTCCCTCGACGCCCCACGACCGCGAAAAACACAAGTAGTACGCAATCGGAAGCCCGATCCCCCAGTGACCGATCAGGTTGGCGAGCATGGGCGTGCGAGTGTCGCCGACACCGCGGAGCGCGCCCGTGGCGACGACCTGGAGCGCGTCGAGCGGCTGACAGAGCGCATAGAACAGCAGCAGCACCGCACCGACCGCGAGCACCGACGCGTCGGTCGTGAACAGCCGCAGAAATGACTCCGGCATGACGACCAGCAGGACTGACGTGACGCCGGTGAAGATCAGGCCAATCGTGATCGCCGCCCATCCAGCGACGCGACGCCCGTGGGCGTCGCCGCGGCCAACCGCCTGTCCGACCCGGACGGCGGCCGCGGAACTCAACCCGTACGGAATCATGAACAGCACGCTGGCGACGTGCAGCACGATTTGATGCGCGGCCAGCGCCATCGGCGAGATTCGCGCCGCCAGCATCGAGGCCGCGGCAAACACGCCGACCTCGAGCGTGAGCTGCCCGGCCGCCGGAAATCCAAGCCGCGCGATCCGCCACATCCGCGGCAGATCGAGCGTCCAGCCGACGTCGTGGAATCCGGATGGCGATCGGCGTTCGCGGTACAAGATCGCGACCAGCAGGAACAGCGCGAGCAGGATCCGGGCGGCGAACGTCGCATAGGCGGATCCGACCACGCCGAGCTTCGGGAACCCGAAGTAGCCGAAGATCAGCGCGTAGTTACCGGCGGCGTTGATGATGTTCGCGGTGACGAAGGCGATCGTCACCGGGAGGACGGAGTTCATCGCCTGGAGGTAGCGCCGGAAGACGGTGTAGGCGAGCAACGGCGGCAATGACCAGAGCAGCGCGCGCAGGTACGGCTGCAGCAGCACGATGACGTCAGGATGAATGCCGGCGTGACCAATCGCGCCGACGACGCCGAGGCCGAGCCCGATCAGCACTACCGACAACACGGCGGCGACATTGAGGCCGGCGAAGAACCAGCGGTGACATTCGTCGATGCGGCCGGCGCCGTACGCCTGTGACACAAACGTGTCGAGCGCGAACAGCGTGCCCATCCCGAGCACGTAGATGCTGAACAGCAGCGAGGATCCGCTGCCGACGGCGCCGATCGCCGCCGGGCCGAGCGGGCTGACGATGATCGTGTCGACGACGCCCATCATCACCCAGCCGAGTTCAGCGAGGATGACGGGCAACGACAGGCCCAGCATGGCCCGCAGCTCGCGGCGCATCTATTCAGGATACAGGGTCCGTGCGCCGTGCGCCGTGCGCCGTGCGCCGGTGCGTGTGCGCCGTGCGTCGTGCTATTCGGATCGCAATGCGATCAAGCACGACCAGCCCGGCACACAAGGCAACGCGCTTCGCGGCGTCAGTGGCTTCGATCCTGAACATCAACGACCGCAAGGCTCCGCTGACGCAAGCGGGTCATCGGGATTACTCCGCGCGAAGCACGATGACGGGGTCGACCCGGCCGGCGCGCCAGGCTGGGATAAGCGAAGCGATGACCGCGACTGACAGCAGCACGATGATCGCGACCAGCCACGCTGGTCCGTCGTACGGCGTCATCTTGAAGAGCAAGGTCTTGAGAAACTGCGCCGACCACGCCGCGACCGTTCCGCCGGCGACAAGACCAGCTATGACCGGCACGAGTTGTTCGCGCAGAATCAACCGAATCAGGCCTTCGCGCGTGGCCCCCAGCGCCAGGCGCACGCCCATCTCGCGGCTGCGGCGGCTCGTCGCCATCGCCATGGTTCCGAGCACGCCGACGCCGGCAATGACGAGACCGGCGAAACCGAAAGACGAGAACAGCCAGGTCTGGAACGTTCGCCGCTGCACCGACGACGACGCGCCCAGCGCGTCGACCATCGTTCGCGCGGTGCGAATGCGGATCTCCGGGTAGTTCGCCGTCATCGCCGCGACAACGGCGTCGAGTCCCCGCGCCGCATCCCCGTCGAACGCGACGATGAGATTGATGATGCTCGGCTTGTCGAGGTGGGCGACCGACGCGTAGATCGATCCCATGGGATCGCGGTCGAGCGCCTGAAGGCGCGTGTCGCTGACGACGGCAACGACGCTGAAGACCTTGCCTTGGCGAACCAACTGCTGGCCCACTGCCGATCGCCCCGGCCAGAAGCGATCGGCGACGTCCTGACTGACGACGATCACCGGTCGCTGATCGAAGACCTGCGGCGCCGGCCACGCGCCGGCACGCAGTGTCACGCCCAGTGCCCGGAAGATGCCTGCCGTTGCATAGACGTGCTCCGTGTCTCCCGAAGCAATTCCCGGCGGCGGTTCGAAAAAGCTCCCCATCGACGCGTTCTGCAGAAACATGTAGCTGAGCCCGCCGACCGCGCTGACGCCGGGCACCTTCTCCACGCTGTCGAGGAGCGCCGTGATGTAGCCGATGCCGGGGTCGCGCGGCAGCGCGACAAGGAGTGCCGCGGTGTTGTCGGTGCGGAATCCCGTCGGCTGCTGCCACACGCGGACAAGACTCGCGCTCACCAGCGCCGCGCTCACCGCCATCACCAGCGCGATGGCCACTTCGGCAGCGATGAGCCACGACCGGCCGGTCGACCGCGTCTGCTCCGTCGTCCCCGCCGCACGGGCGACGGAGCCGCCCGTCGACGTCCGCAGCGCGACACGCACCGACCACGCGGTCACAATCGATAGCGCGATGGCCGCGGCCAGCGCCGCGAACACCACCACGCGCCAGTCGATTGTCGAGGGCTTCAGCAACAGCAGGCTTGGCGGCATCAGCGTCACCACGACATTGAGCAGCCAGCGCGCCGCGACCACGCCGCAGAGCGCGCCGGCGCCAATGACGATGGCGTTCTCCACGAGCAGCAGCCGCGCGAGGGCGAGGCCGCTGCCGCCGAGCGCACGGCGCAATGACAACTCACGCCGGCGATCGAGCGCGCGGCCGGCGGTGAGGCCGGCAAGATTGAGGCTCGCGAGCACCACGAGCGCGGCGGCAATCGTGAAGATCGCCGCCGATACGGTCTGCGTCTGCTCCACCATGACGTCGCTGAGCGGCAGCGCCCTGACCATGTCGAATGGGCCGCGCGTGATCTTGCGGATCTCGGACATCCCCGGCGGTGCCGGCGGCAAGGGCGGAAAGGAGGCGGCGATTGCGACCGTCGCCGCGGTGAGCCGCGCCTCGAACGTCGGGCTCACTGCCGGCGGCACTCTCGCGAGCACCAGCGTGCCGCGCTCGTCGAGCTTGTCTTCCCTGCCGTCGGTACGCCGGTGAATCGGCACCAGCATCACCGGCGCGACCTGACCGGCGGGATGCGGAAACACAAATGGCGGACTGAGCACGCCGGCCACGCGGATGCCTTCGCCGCTGCGATCGGTGAACGTCCGGCCGACGATGTTCGGATCGCCGCCGAAGCGCGCCTGCCAGATCTTGTACGACAGCAAGGCCGGCTCGATCGGCGTAGCGGGCCCGAAATCTTCGCGAGTGAAACCACCGAGCAACGGCGGCAGGCCCAGCACATCGAAGAAATCCGGGCCAACGTCGGCGCTGCGCAGCGTTTCCTGATCGGCGACCGTCGTACTGCCACCGAGGGAGAACGTCGCGAATCGCGCTTCCGGCACCGACGCTGTCCAGGCGCGCGCGTCGGGGACGGAGGCCGGGTAGAAAGAACTCCGGCTTTCAAGCGCCTTGAAGCCCGGACTGACGACGAAGAGTTGCTCGGGCGCGCGATATGGCAACGGCTTGAACAGCACGCCGTCGACGAGCGCGAACACCGTCGTCGCGAGCGCGAAGCTCAATGCGACGACCACGCTGGCGGTCGCGGCGTACCACGGCGAACGCGCGAGTGCGCGCACGGCCTGCCTGCCCTCGGCGCGTAGCCCGCTCATCGCCAGACCCCGGCTGGCGCCACGAGCCGTGTCGATCAACCAACGCGCGACGACATACAGAGTGATTGCCACTACGGTCCGCACATGCCAGAGCGCTACGCTCAGCCGTGATTGCGTCTGCAGCCGGCGCGCTCGCTCTTCGGCGAGATCGCCGCGGATGCTGTCGGCGAGCGACGGCCGCTCATTTTTCATTGGGCAGCCCTTTCCAGAGCTGTTGAAGCGCACGCCGGGAGTCGTGGAGCGCGGCCATCGCGGTCCGGGTGACGCGATAGCACCGTTTGGCGCGGCCGCCGCGCTCGGGCGTCGGCTCGGTGAGATACGACGCGAGCAGGCCCTTCTTCTCGAGCCGGTCGAGCGTCATGTAGATCGCGCCGCGGGCGACCCGGCGTTTCGTGCGCGCTTCGAGTTCGCCGTGCACGTTGACGCCGTAGGCGTCCTCGCCGTCCTGGCTGGCACAAAGAACGGCCAGCAGCACGAGCTGTTCGAACTCACCCAAAGGGACGACATCAGGCATACGGGCGATTAGACGAGAGTAATGCCAACATAGTTGGCCATATGTGGTCCCTTACAATTCGTGGCGCGGCATGGGGCTCAGCCAGCTCTTCTACCCGTGGGGATTCGTCCTCCAGATCCTCGCCCTGGTCCATTTTTTCCGGCGTCGGCCCGACGGCTACTGGCTCTGGATCATCCTGATGTTCGGCGCGCTCGGCGCGGGGATCTACTTCATCGCCGAGGTCATTCCGGATTTTTCGCTGATACAGGCGGGATTTGCGCAGTCGGGCCGGCGGCGCCGGCTCGCCGAGCTCGAGGCCATCGTCCAGGAGAATGCCGCCGTCGGCAATCTGGAGGAACTCGCCGAGTTGTGTCTCGACCAGGGACAGTTCGCACGGGCCCGCGAGCTGTATGACAAGGTCCTCGCATCGCCGCAGGTGACGTCGATCGATCCGTACTATCGCCGCGGCCTCGCGGCGCTTGGACTCGGGGACGCCGCGGCCGCGGCCGCTGACATCGAGCGCGTGGTCGCGACCGACCCGAAATACGACGTCTATCGCGCCGCCGGACTCCTCGCGCATGCGTATGCGCTGTCCGGCCGCGTCGAGCAAGCGGACGCGCAGTTCCAGGCCGCAACCGACGCGTCGACGTTATCGGAGACCTACTACAACTACGCCGCGTTTCTGGCATCGCAGCAGCGTCTCGACGAGGCGCGTTCGTGGGCGCAGCGGATTGTGACGAAATCGAACACGCTGCCGCGATTCGCGCGACGCCGCGAACGTCCGTGGGTCCATCAGGCGAAAGGACTCCTGAAGAAGCTCAAGTAAGACGAGAGACCTCGAACGAACCCGGAACCTGGAACCCCGGAACCCGGAACCCCGGAACCCGGAACCTCCACAAGCTCGTATCTACGAGCAATGGCCCTTGACGGTCTTCGGCGCGACCTCACAGTCGGTTTCCGCGTGTTGCTCAAGGAAAAATCGTTCTGTGCGCTAGCGGTCACTGTGCTCGCGCTCGGCATCTGCGGTGTGACGACGATGTTCAGCGTCGTCAACGGCGTGATGCTGCGCGGCTTCTCGCTGCCGAACGAATCCCGCTTGATGGGCGTGCAGTTCATCGATCCGACCACCGCCAACCCGGGCGGCTTCAACAACCAGATCTTCGCGATGGATTACGTCGAGTTGCAGCCGGTGCAGCAGTCATTCGAAAAGATGGCTGCGTACCTGAACGGCTCGACCGTCAACGTCACGTTCGGTGAAGTGCCGCGCCGCTACACCGGCGCCTATGCGACCGACCAGTTCCTCTCGATCCTCGGCGTCGCACCGATGATGGGACGGGATTTCACGCCGGAGGACAATCAGCAGGGCGCGGAAAAAGTGGCGCTGATTTCCTATGGCGTCTGGCAGCGCGACTTCGCCGGGTCCGGCAACGTCGTCGGCACGGCGGTGCGGATCAACGGCAAGCCGGCGACGATCATCGGGGTGATGCCGCAGGGCTTCGCGTTTCCGATCAACGAGGAGATCTGGCTGCCGCTGTTCAGCGAGTTTCCGCCGCGGCCGCGCAACGATCCGAACGCGAACGCGCCGGCGGTGCTCGGACTGCTGAAACCCGGCGTGACCATCGACCAGGCGACGGCGGAGTTCACGACGCTGGCGCGCCGTTTTGCCACCGCCTATCCGGACACGAACAAGCAGTTCAACACCGCACAGGTCCAGCGGCTGATCGACACCTTCACGCCGCCGGTGCTGAAAGGGATGCTGCTGACGATGCTGGCGTTCTGCGTCGGCGTGCTGTTGATCGCGTGCGTCAACGTCATGAACATGCAGTTCGCGCGGGCGACGCTCCGGGCCAAGGAACTGGCGATTCGATCGTCGCTCGGCGGGTCTCGCGGCCGCCTGATTCGTCAGATGCTGACCGAAAGCCTGCTGGTCTCGAGCATCGGCGCGGCGGCCGGCATCGGGCTGGCCTACCTCAGCACCGGCTGGCTCGATCGCACGGTCCGCAGCCTCGACAACCCGCCGCCGGCGTACATTTACTTCGACGTCAGTCCGATGGTGCTGGCGGTGACCGTGCTCGCGACGATCGCGGCAGCGTTGTTCTCGGGATTGCTCCCGGCGTGGATGTCGTCGCGAACCGACGCGAACGCGGTGCTGCGCGACGGCGGTCGCGGCAACACCCGCCGCGGCATGACGCTGGTCACGCGCGCCCTGGTCGTGTTTCAGATCGTCGTCACCTGCGTGCTGCTGATTGGATCGCTGCTGCAGATGCGATCGATCGTCAACCAGCAGTCGATCGACTTCGGCTACGACGCCGACGGCATCATGTCGGCGCGGATGGGCCTGATGGCGGGCGACTACCCGACCCCCGAGACCCGCAAGGTCTTTCTCGACCGGTTGATGCAGCAGTTGCGCGACAACAACTCGTTTGCAGCGGTCGGCTACACGACCCGGTTCCGGATGGTGTTCGCCGGTAACGGCCCGGTGGAAATCGACGGCAAGACTTACGCGGCCCGCGGCGACCGGATGCAGGCGAATTTCGAGCAGGTCTCGCCCGGGTTTTTCGACGTCACCGCGCAGCGGCTGCTCGACGGCCGCAACTTCACCGACGAGGATCTCGATTCGCGCCAGCCGGTCGCAATCGTCAATCAGGCGTTCGCGGAAAAACATTTTGGCCGCGAGAGTCCCGTCAATCGCCGCTTCCGCACGACGAACCCGGAGGGCCAGCAGGCCGGGCCGTGGCGCACGATCGTCGGTGTCGTTTCGAACGTCCGCATGCTCGGGCCGTTCAACAATCCCAACGTCGACAACAGCGGCTTCTACGTGCCGTTCTACTCGACGGCGTTTGGTCCGGCGCCGCCCGGACCGTTCGTGACCCAGTTTGCGACCGTCATCGTCAAGCCGCGGCCCGGCCAGACCGTCGAGGCCGCCGGCGCGATGCTGCGCCGTGAGGTGGCGAAGGCCGACCCGAATCTGCCGCTGTACTTCATGGGCACGCCGCGCAGTCAGGTGGAAGTGTTCGTCGCCCAGAACCGCATCATCGCGATGATGTTCTCGATCTTCGGCGTCGTCGCGGTCGTGCTGGCGTCGGTCGGGATTTACGGAGTGATGTCGTTCTCGGTCAACCAGCGGACGCAGGAATTCGGCGTGCGGATGGCGCTCGGCGCCAACACCGCCAGAATCCTCGGCATGGTGCTGCGCCAGGGCGCCTGGCAGATCGCGATCGGCCTGACGCTCGGCATCGGCCTGGCGTACACGGTGTCATCGCTGTTCGGCGGCGCGATCAACACCACGCTGTTTGGCGTCACCGCGACGGACTGGTTGACCTACGCCACGGTCGCGGCGCTCGTCACCGCGGTCTCGCTGTTCGCGACGTTCGTGCCGGCGAAACGGGCTACCAGAGTCCGCCCGATTATTGCACTCAGGGCGGACTAGCTGACGATTGACGGGTTGACCGATCGACCGATCGACCGATCGACTGATTGCTTGAGCTACTCTTGCGATCGGTCAATCAGTCAATCAGTCAATCAGTCACTTATAAGCCGTCATCATCATCTCGACCACTCCGGCGCGGGCCGCCAGCCTGGCGCCGACGAGCGCGCCGGCCGGCGGATCGGCAGGAAAGAACGGCCGGATCACCGCGCTCATCGGCTTGGTTTGCCAGAGGTCAGGCAGATAGACCAGGTTCTCGACCACGTCGGCGGGAGTAAGTGCGGCGTCCTTGAGCGTCCGGCCGATTCGCGCCAGCACTTCCTTCGTCTGCGCTTCGACGCTGTCTTTCGTCTCGTCGGTGTTGCCCAGTACGCCGGAAAGAAAGGTGAACCGGCCGGCGCGCACCGCCGTGGACAACGGCAGGCTCGGTGAAATCTGCGGCCCGAGCATCGTCTTGCCGGTCGTCGACGCAATCATCGTCAGCTCCGCAAACGTGCCGGCTGCCATCAATTCGACGATCGCGGTCGCGCGCGCCGGCGGATTTCTGGCGAAGCGGGTGCGGTATTCGTTGTTCATCTCTTCGAACGACGAGTCGTCGGTGAGGAACACGCGCGACGAGACGACATCCTCGAAGCCGAGGCCCGCAGTCTTCAACAGCACCGCGGCGTTGTCGAGGATGGTCTTCATCTGCGTGCTGACCGGTCCGCTGACGACCTCATCGGTCGCGCCGCGGCGGTTGACGAGGCCGGAGAAGAAGACGAAGCCGTTGGCGCGGACGATGTACGAATAGGGCCGCGGCGATGCCTTCCAGCCGGCCGGCAACATCACGTCCCGCTCGATGCCGTTGGCGACGGCCGTCGCGGCGATCATCACGAGCACGCCGTCGGGCAGCGCGCTGACAACGGTGGTCCGCGTCGGCGGCTTGTCGGTGAAGATCTCGCGGTACGCCGCGTTCATCGCATCGAAATCGGCGGCGCTCCGCATGTAGACGTGGACGGCGACGGCCTGGGCCATCGACGAGCCGGCCGACTCGAGCGCGGTCTTGAGACGGTCGAGCGCGCGCCGTAACTGCGGCTGGACGCCGCCCTCGACCGGTTTTCCGGCGTCGTCGGTCCCGCTCAGTCCGGACACGAACACGAAGCCGCCGGCGCAGACGACCGGGCTGAACAACGAATCCGGCGTCACCGCGCCGAGCGTGCGTCGATCCTGCATGGCATTTCCCTCGATTGCGCAGCAGAGCGCGGCGGCGACGAGCCACGAGGCGGGCACGGCGCGGCGGCGGGTACTCGTCTGCGGCTCCAAGACCGCCTTAGAATATGTCGACTCCCAGCCACTGGAGGGGAATATGAAGCGTGTGTTCGTGGGTTCGGCTCTGTTTGCGGCCGCCATCGTCGCGGTTGTTCCGGTACTGCGCGCCGACGTGACGACGAAGGAAAAGACGACCTTCAAGATGGAAGGCCTGATGGGCGGCATGATCAACCGAGCCATGGGCGGCAGCGACGGCGTCACCTCGACCGTCGCGGTCAAGGGCAACCGCATGGCCCGGATCAGCGAGAAGAGCGGCCAGATCATCGACCTCGGCGAAGAAAAGATCTACATGCTCGACATCGGCAAGAAGGAATACACGGTGATGACCTTCGCCGAGTTCCGCCAGATGATGGAGGACGCGAAGAAGCGGGCGCAGGAGGAGGCCGCCAAGACGTCGCCGCAGGACAAGCAGGCCGCGCAGGACGCCGCGAAACAGCTCGAGTTCAGCGTCGACGTCAAGGAAACCGGCCAGACCAAGACGCTGATCGGCCACAGCGCCCGCGAAGTCGTGCTGACGATCACGATGCACGAGAAAGGCAAGAAGGTCGAAGAGAGCGGCGGCATGATCCTCACCAACACGCTGTGGATCGCGCCGAAGATCGCCGCGCTCGACGAGATGTACAACTTCCAGATCCGCTACATCAAGGCGCTGAACCTGGGAGCGATGATCGACCCGCAGCAGGCCGGCGCGATCAGCGCGATGATTCCCGGCATCGGCCAGATGGGCGAAAAGCTCGCCGCCGAACGAAGCAAGCTGCAGGGCACGACGCTGTCGACGACGTCGGTGTTCGAGATGGTCAAGAGTCCCGAGGCGATGAAGCAGGCGGAATCGCAGAACAGCGGCGGCGGGGGCGGCGGCATCAGCGGCATGCTCGCCGGCAAGCTGATGAAGAAGGGCCCGGTACAGGCGCGCACCAAGGCGCTGACGACGACCAACGACACGCTGTCGATTGCGCCGACGGTCAGCGAGACCGACCTGGCGATTCCCGCGAACTTCAAAGAGAAGAAGAAGTAGGAGACCGCAGATGACACGCAGAGGCGCCGAGCCACGCGGAGACGCAGAGGACAAACGGTCGGCCCGCCGCCGATTTCTGAAAGCCGTTCCCGTCGCCGTTGCCGGCGCCGTCGGCACCAGGGCGCTGGCCCAGGGGCCGGCGCCGGCCGGACCGGTGACGCCGACGATCATCGACTGCGCGGAAAAGATCGCCGGCCTCGAGCTGCACACCGATGAGGAAGCGGCAATCGCCGGCGCGCTGAACCAGCGCGTCCGCACCTATCAGCAGATGCGCGCGGTTGCGGTGCCGCAGGACACCGAGCTCGCGATCATGTTCAAGCCGTCGCTGCCGGGCAAGGAGCCGAAAGGCCCGGCGACGCCCGGCGCGCCGATCAAGTACACGAAGGCGCCGATGACGCTGAAGCGTCCGGTCAATCTCGAGGACGTCGCGTTCTGGCCGATCCACCAGCTCGCGGCGTTGATCGAGCGCCGGCTCGTCACCTCGACCGAACTCACGCAGATGTACCTGGGCCGGCTGAAGAGACTTCAGCCGACGCTGAACTTCTACGTCACGCTGACCGAAGAGCTCGCGCTCGAGCAGGCGGCGCAAGCCGACAGGGAGATCAAGTCCGGCAAGTATCGCGGCCCGCTGCACGGGTTGCCGTGGGGCGCGAAGGATCTTTTTGCGACCAAGGGGATCAAGACCACGTGGGGCGGCGAGCCGTACGTCAATCAGGTGATCGACTACGACGCGACCATCGTCGAGCGACTGCGCGAAGCCGGCGCGGTGCTGGTCGCGAAGCTCACCCTCGGCGCGCTGGCGCAGGGCGACCGCTGGTTCGGCGGCCAGACGAAGAATCCCTGGCGGCCGAACGGGCCGAACCCCGGCGCCAGCGGCTCGTCGGCGGGCCCGGGCTCGGCGACGGCCGCTGGTTGCGTCGCCTTCGCGATCGGCACCGAGACGCGCGGCTCGATCATCTCCCCGTCGACCGCCAACGGCGTGGTCGGCCTGCGGCCGACCTACGGACGCGTCAGCCGCTATGGCGCGATGGCGCTCTCGAACACGATGGACAAAGTCGGGCCGATGTGCCGCTACGTCGAAGACACGGTCATCGTCCTCAACGCGATTTACGGTCCCGACAAACACGACGGGACGGTTGCCGATGCGGCGTTCAAATGGAATCCGGATGCGCCGCTGAGCGGATTCAAGATCGCCTACGTGCGCAATGCCTTTGAACCGCCCGCCGCCGCGCCGACTGGCGGGCGTTCCGGCGAGGCTGGCCCGCCGGCTGGAGCTGGTCGAGGCGGTGGCGGTGGTCGCGGAATGACCCCCGAACAGCTGGCCGAGCGCCGGAAGATGTACGCCGACGTGCTCGAAACGTATCGCAAGCTCGGCGCGAAGCTGGAAGCTGTCGATCTTCCTGACCTGTCGATCGCGAATCAGATCGGGTTCGTGCTCGAAGTCGAGAGCGCGGCCTCGTTCGACGATCTCACCCGCTCTGGCGACGCCGACCTGCTTCGCACCGGCACGTCAGCGAGCAGCTGGCCGAACACCTTCAAGGCCGGCCGCTTCGTGCCGGCCGTCGAATACCTGCGCGCGATGCGGATGCGGACGCTGCTGATGCGGCAGATGGACGACTTCATGTCGAAGTACGACGTCTTCCTCAGCGCCGGCAGCGACAGCACGCTGAGCGTCACCAATCTCACCGGCCATCCGGCGATGGCGCTCAAGTGCGGTCTTGCCGGCGGCGACACGCCGGTGATGCTGATGATCACCGGCCGGCTCTACGAAGAAGCAACGATGGCGCGAATCGCGCTCGCCTTCGAGCAGGCCACTGAGTGGAAGGACAGGCATCCGAGGATCTAGTCAATTGCCGGATTGCCGAATCGAGGGCATTGCCGAATTGGATTGGCCAATTGATCGATTGCCGTAATCAATGCCTGATTGCAGGATTTCCGAATTGACGCGCTTCGCGATTGGCGGATTGGCGGAATTGACGAATCGACGAATTGACGAATTGCCGCAGAGCTGCACAATGCGCCAATCACGAACCGTCAATTTGGCAATTCGCAATGCGGCATTGATTGCGGCAATCGATCAATTGGTCAATCCAATTCGGCAATGCCCTCGATTCGGCAATCCGGCAATTGCTGGTCACCGCCCCGCGCGTAAGTCCTGCGTGGTTTTCTGCCCTTCATTGACTTTGACAATGATTGATCCGCCAAGGAGGGCCTCGAGGTATTTCGCGTCAAACCACTGGCCGGGCTCGGGATCGATCACCGCGACGACGCGATAGTCGCCGGCGGGCAGGTTGCGGAAACTGAAGCTGCCGTCGCTCGACGGGCGCACCGCCTGGATGCGCCGCGACTGCGGCGTCCAGAAACGCGGCTCGGCGCTGAACACGACGATCGTGAAGTCGGTGATCGGGCCGTTGGCCGCATCGCGCATCGAGCCGCCCAGTTCGCCGAGCCTGGTCGCCAACGTGACGATGCCGTTGGCGAGATCTTCGCCGGGCTTGACCTCGACCATCGCGTCGAGGACGTCGACGGCGCCGAACATCGCGGAGCGCGGCATCAGGCCGCCGCCTGCGGTGACGTTGAGCCGGTAGCGGCCGGGCATGACGCCGCGGAGCGTGAACTTGCCGGTGCTGTCGCCGCTGCCCGCCGGCACCAGGCCGGTCTCGAGCATGTTCTGCGACAGCGGCGTCATCGTCACGCGGACGCGTGTCGGATCGAAGCCGGGCGGCGGCGCGGCGTCGAACGCGAACGATCCCGACACCGTCATTCCGCGCTGCAGCGGCAGGACGATGCCGGCGAGATCGCGGCCGTCGACGGCCGTCTCCATCATCGCCCAGAGCGGCGTGCTTCCCTGCTCGTTCATCATCGCGTTGGCGAGTTTGGCGTCGACTACGGCTTTCATTTCTCTCTCGATCTGCACGTTGATCGGCATCTCGACGCGGCTGCGCTGCGAGGCGCGGGCGACGAGCATGTAGCGACCGGGCGGCACCTGAGTGAACGAGAACTGGCCGTCGGGCATCACCCGCGCGTTGCGGCTGCCGATGCCGGGAACCGGCGAGCTGATGTCGATGAGTTGAATGCTGGTGCCGGCCATCGGCGCTCCGTCGGGCCCGAGCACGCCGCCGCTGACCTTCGCCATCGGCACGAGCTGCAACTGGACGTCGACGTTTGGCCGCTCCTCGCTGATGCCGAGCGTGACCGTCGCCGCCGATCCGAGCTGCGTCGTGCTCGGATGATAGACGGTCGCATAGCCGGTCGGCTCCTCCGCCACCGGCGTGATCGCATTGAGGCGCGCGGCCATCGCGGTGAGATCGGCGCGCGCGGCCTCGTTCGCCGCCATGATCGATGCCTTGACCTCTTCCATCCGCGCCGAGATCTCGGCCGCCACCATGTTCGCCGACGAGTCGCGCGGCGTGACGTTGACGACGTATTCGCCCGGCAACAGCGCCGGAATCCGATAGATGCCGCGATCGTCGGTGGTGCCGTTGCCGGCCTGCTGCAGCGTGCGTTCGCCGTTGCGCATGACGTAGCGCATCGCGCGAACGTTGGCGCCGAACGTCGGCTCACCGGTTTCGTCGACGACCGTGCCGGTGATCACGCCGCCGCGCGGAATCCGCAGCGTCACGCGATCGAGCTTCTGCCCGGCCTCGAGCTTCAGCGCCGTGCCCGGACGGCCGCTGCCGGGCTGGCGCTGCCCGTAGGTCACATCGAGGAACCCGGGACGCGAGGCCGTGAGGTTGAACTCCGCCGCCGGCAGCCCCGTGAACGTGAAGCGGCCCTGATCATCAGTCACCGCGGACTTACTGAAACCGGCGCCGGTGGCGACGACGCTGACGCGGGCACGGCGGATCGGCCGTCCGCTGTCGGCGGCGATCAACGTGCCGCTGATCGCGCCCGTGCCTGCGGCCGCGGGCGCCGGGCCGATCGACGGATCGCGTGAAATCGGCGGCGCGGCGCCGCGGCCGCCCTGCCCCGCGCTCACGGTGACGGCCGTCAGCAGCACACACGCCGCCGCGAACGCCACGACACGCGTCAACGGTTCCTCCGTTCGTTGCGGACGAGTTCGGCGAGAACGCGCGTCTGGTCCGCTTCGCTCTTGATCGTATCGGCAGCGCCGACATAGGCGCTGCGCGCGGCGCCGGAGAGCAGCGCGCCCTTGGCGACGGCGAGCAGCAGCGCCACGCGATCGGACTCCGCGCGAACCGACGCGACCGTCTTCAGAAACGCGGCGGTGGTCATCCCGGTCAGGCCCTTGGCCCACGCCGCCTCCAACACGCGGCGCTGATCGGCGCTCGATGACAGCTCGGCGGTCAACTCGAAGACGCGGCCGGCCGCGGCGGCGGTAAAACGAGGGCTGCCAACGTAGGCGACCAGCACGTCGGCCTTGTCCGTCGACGTCTTCGCGGCTTCGACTTCGCTCGACAGATCGCCCGGAAGGTAGTCCACTGTGCCAGTTGGCCGATCAACACGCGGCCGCACGGTGAGCGGCCGAGGCGCGACGGTCGGCTGCGCGCGGTTCAGTTCAAACCGGGGCGGCGTCAGCCGGGCAATGCGGCTCTCGATTTCCACGCCCGCGGCGCGCAATGCGCGGTCGCGCTCGAAGCCGGCGCGAATCTCGTTCGCCGCATCGATATAGGCCTGGCGCGTCGCGTCGGTGACGCCGCCGGCCTGGGCGAGCGCGACCAGATAGGACGAGCGCTCGAACGGTCCGTCGAGGCCGCGCGCCGCGCTCAAACCCGCCAGCGCCAGCCGCTCCGACAACGGCGCGTAGGTCGCGGCGAGCAGCGCCCGGCGCTGCTCGAAATCGCCGCCAATCGTCTTTGTCGCGTTGACAATCGACTCGCGGACGGCGTCGTCGACGGCGCGAGCCGTCGCCGCGCGCGCCAGCGTCGCCGAGAGTTCGAAGTCGCCGGTGATCGTGCGCCCGGCCCGGGCGACGATGTCGGCCAACTCGCGGCTGCTCAGCGTGGCCTGGTCCAGCAGCGCCACGTAGTAGACCCGTCGCGCGTGATCGGTCTCGAGCCGATCGATTTCGGCGAGCACGGCGGAGACGCCGCCCTGCGCGAGCAGCCGCTTCACCCGCTCAACGCCGAAGAGCCCGGAACGACGAATCATCTTCTGGAGCATCGTCGCCAGAAACTCGCGCCCTTCGGGCTCGTAGGCCAGCTTGAACGACTTCTTGAAGAAGGTACGTTCGACTCCGGTCTCGAGTCCTTTGATCTCGACGCCGGTCGCGGTCAACCAGTTGCCGTCGCTGATCCGCACGGTCTTGCCCGGCTCGACCCATTCGATATCGCGGTCGTCTGCGGAGAGCCGGTACGCGCCGGTCCATTTCATCTCGATCCGCTCGTTGTCGTTGCTCCAGCTGAAGTTGCCGGTGCCGGACTGCGTCGTCGTCTCCAGGATGCCGCGCTGGACCTTCTCTACCTCAGCCTTTTCGAGGGCGGCGAGTTTCGACTTCAAGGCCTGGTCGACGGACACCTTGACGAGTTCGCTCATCTTGGTGAGTTCGACCAGCTTCGCCTGGTCAGCGTGGATTTTCTCAACGGCGACGAGCTGTTCCTTGAGCCGTCGAACCTCGTCCTGCTCAACCGCGATCGACAACTTCTTCGAGATCTGCGCAAGCTCGACTTCAGCCCTGGCGCGCCGCAGTTGCTCGAGTCGTTGCTTCAACTCCTGAACCAACTCTGGCGAAAGCACAACGCCCGACTGGACGCCCTCCATCACGCCAACAGGAATGCCGCCCTCGACGCCGGCAAGCGCCGGAACCGCGCGCGGCGCCTGCGGCTGGATCGAGACGGCGACGCCCGGCTCTACGTGGGTGAGAACAGGCACGGCGTCGCTGACGGCAACGACCGGAACAGCGATCTGCGGCGATGTCACGACCGCGACCGCTTGATCGTCACGCGCGTCGACGCGCACGAATCCCGCTGGCATCCACGCGCCAACCGCAAAGACGACCACGAACGCCGGCAGCCAGCCGGCACGAATGCCCTCGCCCTCGCGTGATTTCCCGAGCAGACGCCGCACTCTCGTGACCAGCGTGCCGTCGGTCGCGGCCAGCGCCACGCCGCGCGATCCGGCGATCGCGGCCAGCTCGGCCAGAGCGCTCACATACACGACGCGATCGCAAACTTCGACTGCAAGATCGTCGCAGCAATGCTCGCGCTCCGCGCGAACCTGCTTCGACACCCACCACACGGCCGGGTGATAGAACAGCAACGTCTCGACCGCCGACTGCAGCAGATTGACGACGTAGTCGTGCCGCCGCACGTGGGCCAGCTCGTGCGCGATCAGCGCCTCGAGCTGCATCGGCGACAGACCGCCGAGCGCCGCCGTCGGCAGCAACACGACCGGACGCAGCCAGCCCATCATCACCGGCACCGAGACCGCGGTCGATTCGAAGACGCGGACGACGCGATCGAGCGCCAGATGCGCGGCAATCCGGCGCACGATGACCTGAATGTCCGCGCTCACCGGCTTGATCGCCCGCCGGGCCAGCCGCCGGGCGACGACCCAGCCGCCGAGCAGACGCACCGACAACAGAAACACGCCGCCAAGCCAGATCGGGAGAACCAGGGCGGCAAAACCAATCGGCATGACCGATGCGGACGCGCCAATGGCGTCGATCGACGGGAGCACCGCCTCCGACGCGGCGACGACGAGGCCCGCATGCTGCGCGCCGCCATCAGCGGCCGCGAGCGGCGGCGCGACAATGCCGCCGCCGTCGAGCAGCCACGCCGTGGTCGCGATCGGCGCGCTGAGCATCGCCATCAGCGTGATGATGCCGGCGACGTAGCGGCCCTGCGCCGACAGCGGCGCGAAACGCAGAATCGCGAACGCGAGCAGGCCGAGCGCGGCGCCCTGCCAGATGAAATGCACGAGCGCCCAGGTCAGCGCCTGCGCGACGGGATGAACGGCGATCTCGGCAAGGGCGTTCATTTGTGGGTCTCCCGGTATTCCGCAATCAGCTGCTGGATCTCCTGCAGCTCGGCCGGCGACGTCGAATGCGCCGCGAGCGCCTGCAGCACGAGCTGCGCCGCGGAGCCGCCGAACGCGCGATCGACGAGGTCGGTGACCAGCTGACGCTGGGTCTCGTCGCGGCCCAGCCGCGACTCGTAGATGTGCGTCCGGCTGGATTCGTCGCGTGTGACCAGCCCCTTCTCCGCCATGATTTGCATCAGCTTCAACGTGGTGGTGTAGCCGGTTTCGCGCGCCTCGGCGAGCGCCTCATGCACCTGGCGGACGGTCGCGGGCCCGCGGTCCCAGAGCACCCGGAGGATGGCGAGTTCGGCGTCAGTCGGGCGAGGCAGGGCTTTGGTCATGGTCAGCGTCGATTATACGAACGTATTCGTAGATGTCAACGAAAGATTTCGTCGTTCAGATTGGACGGGGGGAGCGGGGCAAAAGTTTGCCGGTCGGACCGGACGTGGCAAACTGTCGCTCACTTAGAACGTCTAAGTGAGCAACATGCCGCGCACCAACAGCGACCAACTCCACGGCACGCTCGACATGCTCGTGCTCAAGACCCTGGCTGCCGGCGCCCAGCACGGCTACGGCATCGCCTCGCGACTCGAGCAGCTGTCGCGGGACGTGCTCCAGGTCGAGGAGGGCTCACTCTATCCGGCGCTCTACCGCATGGAACAGCGCGGGTGGATCAAGTCCGCGTGGGCGGTGACGGAACACAACCGGCGGGCGCGCTACTACCAGCTCACGCGCGCGGGCCGTCAGCAGCTCGACGCCGAAACCGAGAGCTGGACGCGGCTGACCGCCGCGGTGCAGAGCGTGCTTCAGAGCTGAAGCGATGGAGCTGCTTCGTGTGCTTCGCGATCGGCTGCGCGCGCTCGTCAATCGCGACGGGGTCTCGTCGGAGATCCGCGACGAGCTGCAGTTTCACGTCGACATGCGCGCCGCGGACCTGGAGCGGCGCGGGATGACGCGGGCCGACGCGCAACGCGAAGCGCGGCGGCGCGTCGGCAACGTCGCGGCGCTGCGCGATCGCGGCTACGACATTCGCGGAGGCGGAGTGATGGAGACAATTCTGCAGGACGTCCGCTACGCGCTTCGCCTGCTGCGGCGGCAACGCGGCTACACGCTGGTCGCGCTGGCGACGCTCGCGCTCGGCATCGGCGCGACGACCGCGATTTTCAGCGTCGCCGATGCGGCGCTGTTCAGGCCGCTTCCCCATCCGCATCCGGAACAGCTGGTGCGAGTCTCACTCACACGGATCGGTGGCCCGCCGAATCGGCGGCTGTCACCCTCGGTCAACGACATGCGGCAGTGGCGGACGCTCAAACAGGTGTTCGCAACGGTCGCCGCCTGGAAAGACGACTCGGGCATCATCATCGACCGGGAACCCGAGCGCGTCTCGATTCAGCGCATCACCAGCGACTACCTGACGGTCTTCGGCCACGTGCCGGCGCTCGGCCGCGCGTTCGGCGAGATCGACGAGGCGCCGTCGGCGCCGCAGGTCGCGATGATCGGCTTCAACTACTGGAAGAGTCACTACAACAGCGACCCCGGCGTCGTCGGACAGAACATCAAGCTGGTCGACGAGAAGCTGACGATTGTCGGCGTCATGCCCGCCGCCGTCGATCCACGGACGAAAATCTTCCGGCCGATGCAGATTACCGAGGACGCTGCCAACGCCCGCCAGTACCCGGTCTACGCGCGGCTGCGCGACGGCATCACGCACGAGCAGGCGCAGCGCGAACTCGACGCGCAGATGGCGCGACTCCAGGACGATCCGAGGTTCAAGGGCTACGGCGCGGCGTTCTCCGGGATCGTCGAGGGCTCACGCAACGCGTATCGACCGACCGTCAGGATCCTGCTCGGCGCCGTCGCCTGCGTCCTGCTCATCGCCTGCGTCAACGTCGCCAGCCTGCAGCTGACGCGCGGCGCCACGCGGCAGCAGGAAATCGCGGTGCGCGCGTCGCTCGGCGCGGGACGGCTGCGCGTCATGCGCCAGTTGCTCGTCGAGAGTCTCGTGCTCGCGTCGCTCGGCGCGTCGCTGGGGTTGTTCTTTGCCTGGATTGGCCTCGACACGCTGGTCGCGAACATCCCGCTCTTCCTCAGTTCGGACATGCGGCCAGCGATCGACTGGCGGATCCTGTCGTTCACCCTGGGACTGGCGCTGCTGACGAGCGGGCTTTTCGGCCTGCTGCCGGCATGGCGCCTGACCCGCAGCGGCGTCCACGACGCGCTGGCACGCACGCCGCGCGGCCAGCGTGGCGTGCTATCGCGACGTCTCGGCCACTCGCTGGTCGCGTTCGAGGTCGCGTGCGCGGTCGTGCTGCTCGCCGGCGCCGGCCTGATGCTCAAGAGTTTTTCGCGGCTGCTCAACGCCGACATCGGCTTCGACCCGGCGCCGATCGTGACGATGGAGGTCACGCCGGTGCAACCGGATCCCGACACGTACGACCGGTTCTACAGCGCGCTCGTCGATCGGATCCGGCTGTTTCCTGTGATCACTTCCGTCGGCGCGGTGGACGATCTTCCGCTCAGCGGCAGTTTCAGCTTCACGATGGTGACCATCGAAGGGGCGTCGCCGCCGAACGATCGCGTCGGCCTCGGCCGGCGCACCGTGCTGCCGGGCTATCTCGAGGCCCTGAATCTGCCGGTGCTCGACGGCCGCACCGTCCAGGCCAAGGATCTCACCGGCGAGCCCGTGGTCGTGGCCAGCGAGTCCGCCGCGCGCGCGATGTTTGGCGACGCGCCAGCGGTCGGACGCCGCGTGGTGTACAACAAAGTCACCCACGCCATCGTCGGCGTCGTCGGCGATCTCCGGCATGGCGGCGGCGGCGAAGAGTTTCAAAAAGAAATGTACTTTCCCGCCCGGCCGGCCGCCGCGGTGGATCAGACGATCGCCGGAAGACCCAGCCCACGCGAGATGATCGTCGTCGCGCGGACGTCACGCCCGGATTCGACACTGTCGGCGCGGCTCAAGCAGGCGGCCGTCGAGATCGGCGTGCCGGTGATCCTCCGGCGCGTCCGCACCGGCGATGACTGGCTGGACGCCAACGTGACGACGCCGCGGCAGCGGACGGTGCTGCTGGCGCTGCTCGGAGGGCTGGGCGCCCTGCTTGCGATCGTCGGCATTTTCGGGGTCACGTCATTCGTGGTCGCCCGGCGCACGCACGAAATCGGCGTGCGCATGGCGTTCGGCGCGCGCCCCGGCG
Source organism: Vicinamibacterales bacterium (assembly GCA_036274055.1). Lineage (GTDB taxonomy): Bacteria > Acidobacteriota > Vicinamibacteria > Vicinamibacterales > SCN-69-37 > DASUGM01. Next base: position 34,260 of record DASUGM010000333.1, read on the forward strand.
ACGTCGTGCGATCGATGATGCGCGACGCGGCCGCGCCGATCGTCGCCGGCGTCGTGGCCGGCACCGGCGCAGCGTGGTGGGCGACGAAGATCATCTCGGCGTTCCTCTTCGACACCACGCCGCACGACCCGGCCACATTCGCCCTCGCCGCGGCCGGCCTGATCGCCGCCGGTCTGGTCGCTGCCTGGATCCCGGCGCGGCGTTCCGCCCGCGTCGATCCGCTGGTCGCGCTCAGGGCGGATTGAGTCAAGACCAGGTACGACTAACGAGTTGTGGCGCGACGCCGTCTATATGGTTCACAATGTGAAGCATATGGCGACAACCGGACGCGGCCCGCTCGGCGAATTCGAACAGCTCGTGCTGCTGGCGCTGGTCCGGCTCGGGCCGGAGGCCTACGGCGCGACGATTCGGCGTGAGATCGAGACCCGAACCGGGCGCGATCTCGCGATCAGCGCCGTCTACATCACGCTCGATCGACTCGAGAGCAAGGGGTTGATTCGATCGCGGATCGGCGATCCGACGCCGCAGCGCGGCGGGCGGCGCCGCAAACTGGTCGACATTCTCCCGGCCGGCAGCCGGGCGCTCGAACGCGCGTATCGCGAGTTCCGCGTCATGACCGACGGGCTCGAACGGCGGTTCGGACAGCGATGATGCCGTCGCCGGTCTCGCCTCGCCCGCCGCAACTGGCCGCCTGGCTGGCGGCGGCGCGTCTGCGGGGCGACGAACGCGAGTTTCAACTCGGCGATCTCGAAGAGGAGTTCGCGGATCGCGCCGAACGCGACGGCGCCATCGCGGCGCGCCGCTGGTACTGGCGCCATGCGCTTCGCAACCTGTTCACACGAGGGGGACGGGGGTGGGTTGCGCAACCGACCCCCGTCCCCGATCGCCTTCCTCCTGGAGATCTCATGCGCTCATTTCAACAGGACGTCAGCTTCGCGTTCCGCCTGATGCGGCGGGCGCCGGTCGCGACCCTGGCCGCGATCATCACCTTCGCGCTGGGACTTGGCGCCAACATCGCGATCTTCAGCGTCGCCTGGCCGGTGCTGTTCGCGCCGCTCCCGTTCGCCGACGAAGCGCGTCTGACCGTTGTCCAGTTGATCTTCACCAGGGGCGGCCGCTCGTTTCCGAACAACGTATCGCCGGGCGACTACTTCGACATCCGCAAGGCAACGTCGTTCGAGCGCATGGCGAGCTACAACCAGTTCGTCTCGCAGGTGAATCTTACCGGCCATGGCGAGGCGATGCAGGTGCGGCTCAACTCCGTCAACGACGACTTCTTCACCGTGCTCGGCGTGCGCCCGATTGTCGGGCGGCCACTGCAGTCAGGCGATTCGGAAGCGCCGTCGCCGGTGGCGGTGCTGAAGGAAGCGACGTGGCGGCGGGTGTTCGGCGCCGATGCCGCGATCGTCGGCCGGACGATCGCGCTCGACGGCGATGGCTATCAAGTCGTCGGCGTGCTGCCCGACAGCGCCGGCCTCGGTACCCGCGACGCCGACGTGTGGATCCCGCGCCCGCAGCCGCCCGGGAATATTCGCCGCGCCTATTTTCTCGGCGTGGTCGGACGGTTGAGGCCCGGCGTCACGGTCGATGCCGCGAATCAGGAACTCGCGGCGATCATGCGCGGCGCCGCGCAGGAGTTTCCCGACAGCAACCGCGATGTCAGCGCCGCGGCGTTCCCGTTTCGCGAGCAGTTGACCGGGCCGGTCCGGCAGACGTTCCTGCTGCTGGTCGGCGCCGCGGCCTGCGTGTTGCTGATCGCGGCGCTGAACCTTGCCGGGCTGCAGGTCGCTCGCAGTCTGCAGCGCGGGCGTGAGATGCAAATCCGCTTGTCCCTCGGCGCGTCGCGGAGCCGGTTGGCGCGGCTGCTCGTCGTCGAGAGCGTCGTGCTGGCGCTGGTCGGCGGTTTCGCCGGCTTGTGGGCGGCAACGGCGATGATCGCCAGCCTGCGGTCGCTGGCGCCGACGTTGGTGTGGTCGACCTCGTCGGTGCTGTCGAGCGCCACGGTGCTCGCCTTCACCGCGCTCCTGTCGGTCATCTCCGGCGTCATCGTGGGCGCGCTGCCGGCGTGGCGCGCGGCGAGGCAGCGCGGTTCGCTGGCGGTGCAAACCCGCGACGTCACGCTGAGCCGCAGCGGCACGCGCGCGCGGGCGTCGGTGGTGTCGCTGCAGGTGGGCGTGACGGTCGTGCTCCTGATCGTCGCGAGTCTCGTCAGCATCAGCCTGCTGCGCGTCCTTCGCGTCAATCCGGGGTTCGACTTGAGTCACAGCCTCGTCGCCAACGTCAGCCTGCCGGGCGGCAAGTACTCGTCGGCCGCGGATCGGACCCGCTTCTTCGACGCGTATGTCGAGCGGCTCGCGGCGATCCCGGGGGTCGAGGCCGCGTGCGCCACCAACGACATCCCGCTCGACAACCCCGGCGCCAACATGACGTTCGTGGCCGATGGCAGCACGGCGCTGGTCGGATCCAATCCGAAGACGGTGACACCGGGCTGCTTCGCGACGATGCAGATTCCGATCCTGCAGGGTCGCGGCTTCGCCGCGCGCGAACTCGAGCCGGTCGCGATCGTCAGCGCCCGCATGGCCGCGGCGCTTTGGCCACCGTCGGCCGGGCAGACGCCGGTCGCGCACGCGGCAAGCGTCGTTGGCAGGAAGATCCATCTCGGACTGCCGACCGGCGACGTGCTGACCGTCGTCGGCGTCGTGCCGGACATCCTCAACGTCTCGCTCGAAAGTCGCGCCGAACGCCAGGTCTGGCTCCCGCATTCGATCGGCTACTTCCCTCCGGAGCGCGTGATCGTGCGCACGAGCGTGCCCGCCGAGATGGTCGCGCCGGCGATGCGATCGGCGTTGCGTGAACTGGATCCGTCACTGGCACTCGCACGCGTGCGCACGATGGACGAGGTCGTGGCGACGGCGACGGCGTCACGCCGGTTCGTGCTGGTCCTGTTCGCGGCGTTCGCGCTGGTCGCGCTGGTGCTGTCGGCAGTCGGGATTTACGGCGTGCTGGCGCACGTCGTCGGCCAACGCTCGCGGGAGATCGGCATCCGCCTGGCGCTCGGCGCGCGCCGCGGCGCCGTCACCCGGCTGATCGTCGGGCACATGGCGATCGCGATTGGCGCCGGCGCGGTTGCGGGGGTGCTGGTCGCCCGACTGCTGTCGACGTGGTTCGCGTCGCTGCTGTTCAGGATGTCGGCAACCGACGCGACCGTCTACGCCGGCGTCGTCGGATTCGTCGGGCTGATCGCGGTCGTCGCCGCCTGGGCGCCGACGCGGCGCGCGGCGCGGGTCAATCCGGTCTCAGCTCTCAGATCGGATTAGCGCGACCTGTTAGTGAGTGAATGGTCGCGCATTTCGGCACTCACCCATTCACTCACTGCCCCATTGACGGGGCGCCACTCACGATCTATTTACGCTCAATGGTGATCTTGTTCATCACGACCGGCGTCATCGGGCGATCGCTGCGATCGGTCTTGACCGCGCCGATCTTCTCGATCACGTCGAGGCCCTCGACCACCCGGCCGAAGATCGAGTGTTTGCGATCGAGATGCGGCGTCGGCGCGAGGGTGATGAAGAACTGGCTGCCGTTGGGATTCGGGCCGGCGTTGGCCATCGAGAGCAGGCCGGCGCGGTCGTGCTTCAAGTCGGGATGGAACTCGTCCTCGAATTGATACCCGGGGCCGCCGTAGCCCTGGCCCAGCGGGTCGCCGCCCTGGATCATGAAGCCGCTGATGATGCGGTGAAAGATGATGCCGTCGTAGAAGGGCCTGGTGCTCTTCTCGCGGGTCTTGGGGTGAATCCACTCGCGGGTGCCTTCCGCGAGGCCGACAAAGTTGGCGACGGTCTTGGGCGCCTTCGAGTCGAACAGTTCTACGGTGAACTTACCTTCTGACGTGTCGAAATGTGCGAGCAGCATTGAGGTTCAAGTCTATTCGATCTTGTTCTTCAACCACTCGCGAATGACGGCCACTTTGTCGGCGATTGACGGCGCCTTGGCGGCGATCTCGATCAGCGTTCGGACCTTGGCGACCTCGTCAACGGCGGCGTAATGATTCGCGGAATTGAACGCCGCCAGGTACGACTGCTCCTCGTCCTCCTTGATGGCGATCTCGAAATTCGCGATTTGCTGCGCCTTCCACTCGGGATCGAGATCGATCCGGCCGCGCATCGCCGCCAAGCCGGCCTTCGAATCGAGCACGCCGAGCTGGAAACATTGCATCGCCCATTCGAACGCCTGCCCGGAGTTCTTCCATTCCTTCTTCTTGTAGTAGACCGACCCGAGATAATTGGCGGCGATGCAGTTGCGCTCGCCCTCGGCGAGGCCGCGCGCCGCCAGCAGGTCCTTTTCGGACGGCAGCAGATCGTCCTGATCGTGTTCGATCACGCCGGCGAGCGTCAGGATGTTCGCCGTCACCGCCAGCGACTTGGCCTGGTTGATGTCGGCGCGGGCCTCTGGCAGCTGCTTCAACTGGTGATGGTTCCAGGCGCGCCAGTAGTACGCGTCGACGTAGTTGTAGAGCATGGGCCGCAGCGTGATCATGTGCGTCGCCATGGCGATGGCTTCGTCGTTCCGCTTCGTCACCGACAGGCACATCGTCCGGCCGAGCATGCCGTCTTCGTGCAGCGGCTTCAAGGCGATCGTCTGGTCGTAGAACGATAGCGCAACGGTGCAGCCGCTCGCCAGCTGGTTGAGATAGCCGCTCAGGTACGTCGCCGACGACGACGTCGGAAAGCGCTTGTAGAACTCGGCGATCTGCTGGCGCGCTTTCGTGCCGCCAGTGTCCTTCACCGTCGGCACCGCGATCTTGGCGAGGAAGTAGGACGTCTCGACGAAGCGCGGCACCTCGGCGCGCACTTGCTCGAGCGCCGCGGTGTTGTTGCGGCCGCAGGTCGCGCGGCGATAAGTGACGAGCGGCGCGGCCGATGATGGACCCGCGGCCGGCGCCGCTGCCGCTGCCGACGCCGCTGCCGCCCCCGGGGGCGTCGAAGGCGGCGTCAGCACCGGTCGCTGCCCCTGCGGCAACTCGCCGGCGCGCACCGGCCGCTGGCCGCCGGGCCTCGCCGTCGGATCGAAAACGCAATCGAGCGTCGCGACGAGATACTGCCGCGCCGGCGGCCGCAGCCGCAGCGAGGTCGGGGCCGGGGCGTTCTTCGCCGGCTTCGCGGCCGCCGGCGGCGCGGCAGGCTCGGCGTTGAGCCACGCGGCTTCCGCCGTCGCCTGCACGTTGATCGGCGCGATCTGCCTGCGGAACTGGGTCACCTGGGCGCGCGGCCAGCCGTACTGATCCCCAGGCACGGTGTCGACGATTGCCAGGTAACGCGCGGCCTCGAATGCCGGCGGCAACTCCGCGCCGAGGGCCGCGGCGCGGACGCGCGAGGCGGTCGCTTCGGTGTCGAGCGACAGCTCACGTTCGCGCGCGTAAATCAGGAGCTCGGCCTCGAACAGGTGCGGCAGGACGATCGGCCGCGCCTTGCCGACGCCGACACGCTGGTAGATGTCGCGCGCCTCGAGCAGGCAGTCGTAGCAGCCTTCGAGAATCCGCGCGTCGGCCTGCGCGAGGGCCGCGACATCGAGCTTGTTGATCGGCGCCGAGGCGCAGGCCATCGAAACCAGGCTCAGCGCGAGGGCGGCCTTTCTCATGCGGCCCTTAGACACCGGGTCGGGCGGGCCGGTTCCGGGGGCCGCCGGCCATGGGCGATCGCCGATCGGGTGATCGGGCCATGGCAGTGCATCGAGCGATCGCGCGATCGCGCGAAGGCCTTACTGCACGCTCCGAGCGCAGAACTCAGCTCTCAGGTCGGACTTTGCCCGATCGCCCGATCGCCCATGCTTTGCCATGGCCCGATCACCCGATCGCCTATCGCACATGGGCGAAGGTCGCCGTTACGGCTTCGCCCTGCGTCGCCGCGCCCAGCGCCTCCAAGCCTTCAACGATGTCGGCAACGAGGTCCTTCGTGCCTTCGACGCCCGGCGATAGCCGGATCAGCGTGTCCGAAAGGCCGAGCTTGGCGCGTTCCTCGGCTGGAATCGAGGCGTGGGTCATCCTGGACGGCAGGCAGACCAGCGCACGCACCCCGCCGAGGCTTTCGCCAAGCGCGAAGAAGCGGCGCGACGAGACGAACTCGATCGCTTCCTCGAGCGAGCCGTCGAGCTCGAACGACACCATGCCGCCGAAGCCGGTCATCTGCTTGCGCGCGATCGCGTGGCCTGGATGCGTCGACAAACCTGGATAGTAGACGCGGCGCACCCGCGAATGAACGCTCAATGCCTCGGCAATCGCCGCCGCGTTTTTCTCGTGCCGATCCATGCGCAACTCGAGCGTCTTGAGACCGCGCAGGGTCAGCCAGCAGTCGAACGGACCCGGCACACCGCCGAGCGCGTTCTGCAGAAACCCAACCGGCTCGAAGATCGCCGCGTCGCGGGCGAGGACCGCGCCCTGAATGAGATCCGAGTGACCGGCGAGATATTTGGTCACGCTGTGCACGACGAGATCGGCGCCGAGGTCGAACGGTTGCTGGAAGTACGGCGACGCGAACGTGTTGTCGACGACGACCAGCGCGCCCTTGGCGTGGGCGAGGCGCGCCACCTCGGCGATGTCGTAGACGAGCAGCCGCGGATTGGTCGGTGATTCCAGCCAGACCAGCGTCGTGTCGGGCGTAATCGCGCGGTCGAGCGCGGCGAGGTCCGAGAAATCCGCGGTCGCGACCTGACAGCCGTTCGGCTGAAACACCTTGTGCAGCATCCGATACGTGCCGCCGTAGACGTCGCCCGGCACCACGATCTTCGCGCCGGGCTTGAGATGCGCGGTGAGGATCGCGTTCTCCGCCGCGAGACCCGATCCAAAGACCGCTGCGTGCGCCGCGCCTTCGAGATCGGCGAGCACCGCCTCGAGCCGTTTGCGCGTCGGGTTCGACGTTCGGGTGTAGTCGAAGCCACGATGTTCTCCAGGAGCGAACTGCTGATACGTCGTCGTCTGATGGAGTGGGGCGATGACGGAGCCGGTGGCCGGATCGGCGGGTTGATGAGCGTGGATGGTACGGGTCGAGAATTCCATGGCAGTCTGATCCTTGTCTGTGCGGTTTGTTCGGAGTGCTAGGTGCTCTTGTGCGAAACGTCCTGACTCCGAGCGGTGAGCCCCGAGCCCTGAGCCGTCAGTGTTGTTCCCCGCCCGGCGAAGCTGCGGACAACCAATGTCATCCCGGCGTCGCGCGCGGTGGCGAGCGCCTGGCGCTGCACCAGCGGACAGCCGGCGTCGGCCAGTTGAAGAGCGTCGTCAAACGTCAGCGCCGGAATCGCGCGCGCGTCAGCGTCCAGGTTGGGATCGGCGCTGAAATAGCCGTCGACGTCCTTGAACAGTTCGCAGCGGCGCGCGCCGAGTGAAGCGGCCAGCGATACGGCGGTCCAATCGGAGCCGCCGCGGCCGAGCGTGACCACGCGCTCGTGCCGGGTGGCGAGAAAGCCCGGGACGACCACCACACTGTGATCGGCGAGCGCGGCGCGCAGCGCAAGCGGATTGAGCTCGAGACGATCGTCGCCGGCGCGGACGCGCAAACCGGTTTCATGGACGTTGAGGCCCGCCGCTGGGACGCCGGCCGACTGCAGCGCCAGCGTCAACAGCGCCACCGACCGGAGTTCGCCGGTAGACCAGAGCAGATCGAGCACGGCCGTATCCGGAACGGTCGCGAGCTGGGTCGCCTCGCCGAACAGTGCATCGGTGTGGCCGTTCTCCGCGGACACGACGACGACCAGACGCTGGCGCGACACAGGATCGGGGATGCCGAGTGCGCGGGTCGCGGCGTGATACGTCCCGAGGCCGGTGAGCACCGAGCCGCCGATCTTGCAGACGGTGAGATCGAACGGGAGGTTAGACATCGGCGTCCTCGCCGAGCGCAGGCAGCGCAATCACCTCTCCGCCGAGCGAACGCAGCGCCGCGATCGCTGCACGGACATCGTCCCATCGCGCGTCAACCGTGCGCACGAACCAGACGCCGCCGATCGGCTGCAGTTGCACCGCCGCCAGGCGGCGGCCGGCGAGGAACTCGGCGAGATCGGCGGCGCGCAACCCATCGAGCCCGCGCAGGCGCAGGAACCACGCGCTTGGCGGCGGCTGGCGCAGCGCGCTGGCTCGAACCGCGCGTTGCGACGCGACCGTCGATCGGCGCACGCCGCCGTCAAGGGCTTCGACGACATCGTCGATCAGCGTCGCCGCGGTGATGGCAGGGCCGGCGCCGGGGCCGGAAAACGTGACCGCCGCGCCGTTCCCGCCGGCGAGCTGCAGTGCGTTGGTGACACCGCTGACGCGCGCAAACGCGTGCGTGGCGGCCACGAACGCCGGGCCGACCCAGGCGCCGGCGGCGTCGGGATCGAGCGACGCCAGCGCGATCGGTTTGATCGTGCCGCCGAGCGCGCGGGCGCCGTCGAGATCGTCACGATCGAGCACGTCGAGGCCCAGCGGCGAGAAATCCTCGACCACGAGGTCGTGACAGCCGGCGAGGTGCAACAGGATGGTGAGCTTCTCGGCGGCGTCGCGGCCGCTGAGATCGGCGGCGCTGTCGGGCTCGGCGTAGCCGAGTTCGACGGCGCGGGCGAGCGCGGCGGCGAACGTCGCGCCGCGCGCCAGCTCGGTGACGATGTAATGCGAAGTGCCGTTGATGATGCCGGCGATGCGCGTGGCGGCCGCGACCAGCGGCCGCCGCGCGATGGCCCCGAGACACGGGACGCCGGCGACGACGGCGGCGTCATAGGCGAAGGCGACGCCGCGCTCGCGCGCCAGCGCCGCGAGCGCCAGGCCGTGATGCGCGACCAGCGTCTTGTTGGCGCTGATCACGGGGATGCCGGCATCGAGCGCGGCGGCGACGAGCGCCCGCGCCGGCTCGACGCCCCCGAGCGCCTCGATGACGACGTCGGGGGGGGCCATTGGACCGCGTGCCCCCAGGTCCAATGGCCCCCAGCCCGCGAGCAGCGACCCCCCATCGCGCGTCAACCCGACGGAGGGCGCGTTGCGCGGGCGATCGAGGTCACGGACCAGCGCCGCAACACAGCGCAGATCGACGCCGGCGGCGTTCAGCGACGCGCGCGAGCGCTCGGCCGCGGCCGCGACGGCCTGGCCGACGCGGCCGTAGCCGAGCAGGCCGGCGCGAATCACACGCAGCTCAGGCCCGGGGCCCAAGGCCCACGGCCCGAGACTGTTCTTCGTCGCGCCACGCACGTCGCACGGCGCATTGAGCACGGCTTCCTGAGACACACGTTCCCCCTTGAAGCGCGTCGCGAGCCGACCGCCTCGAGTCGAATCACTGCACCGTGGGAACGAGTAGAGCTGCCGAACGCGGAGTCCGGCCTCGCGTTATCTTCCCCGGTATCGGGCAGGAATTAGCACCTTGGCAATTGCAACCAGGTTGCTGTGGCTTCGCAGGGCCTGTTCCCTCAGCCACTCGAGATAAGGTCCGCGGCACGCGCGGACTCGGAGAGCTTATGCGAGCCCGCACGCGGCTGTCAAACTCATTATCAATAAATATAGATGTGTAGATGTTATTTATGGAACGCGTAGCGGACGAAGATGTGGGCCGAGAACGGGGTGCCGTAGTTGTCGTCGAGCGTGGCGTCGTGCGCGTAGACCGTAGCGTCGCCGCCGACGCTGACGCCGCCGAAGCGTGAGGCCACGATCCGGCGCTCGGAGCCGATCGTCAGCGCCGCGATCTTCGAGAGCGTGTGCTCATGAAAGAACCCGGGCGGATGATAGCCGCCGGCCGAGAGAATGTTCTTCAGCAGGAACTCGGCGCGCGCGTAGAACTGATCGAGCGTCGAGGTCCGCCAGACCGCCTCGACCAGGCTGGCCGGCAGGGTGATGCCAGACGCGGTTTCGTGCAGCACCCCGATCGCCATCGTCGCGACCAGCGGCCGGCGGCGCCAGGTACCGTTGAACGACGCGCTCGCGGTGACCAGCCGGTGATCGGTGAACTCGGTCGGATCGGGAAACGCGATCTCCGCCCACGATCCCTGTCCGCTCCAGCGGCCGCGCCGCCACGACAACCGCGCTGCGTAGCTGTCGATTGGCCCCTGCTCCACCGTCACGCGATCTTCGTCCGGCTCGCGGCCGTGAAACGCCGACGCTTCGATGGTCACGCCGCCACGCGTCGCGCCGAGCGTGACCACCGTGTGCGAGATGTGCGTCGAGTCAAGTTGATGATGCCCCAGCGGTGCGGTCGGGTTCGGCCCCGCCGAGACGCGATGCATGTAGCCGGGCGGGCCAATTGCCGGCGCACCGGCCGGGCCGCCTGCGAGATGCCATCGCCAGGACCTGCCGATCGGCCAGTCGAGGCGTGCCGTCGCGCCCATCACCAGGTCGTGCGGGTGCTGGTAGTCGATCAGGGGCAGACGCTGATACGTCTCACCGGTTTGAAACACCTGCGGCGAGCCGATCGCGCGCAGCGTCCACGGCTCGGCGCTGAGCATGCCATCGAAGCTCAGCCGCGCCGCGCCGATCGATCGCGACGCTGACGCCATCAGCCAGTTCTGCGACTCGGCGACATGGAAGTCGCGGAATTTTCGTTCTTGAAGGTTGATGTTGAAAAACGCTTGCGCGTCGAAGGAGAAAACCCAGCCGGCCGAGGGGGACGAGTGGTCGTGCTGGTCGTGCTGAGCGAACGACGGCGACGCTCGGGCCAGCAGGATCAGGCTGGCGAGCGCCGCCGTTCGAACTGTCTTCACACGCTACTGGGGCTGCTTCTCGTAGACGCGCTTGATTTCGCCGTTTTGCACGTTGCGGACCATGGTGCTATCGGCCTTGACGGTGACGATGAGCTGCTTGCCGTCGGGGCTGACCGTGTAGGTTTCGATCACCTTCAGCGATTCCATCTCGGCTTCGCGCACCAGCTTCTGCCCGTCCCACTTGACCTTGAAATCCATCGGGCCGGCCGGTGTCGCCACCTTGGCCTTCTTGTTGTCGGTCTTGTGCGCAAAACCCAACTTGGTCGCCGGGTCGAGCAGGAGCTTGAATTCGTCCTTGGTCGCCTGGATGCCCATCATCTCCGGCGCCTTGAAGAAGAACGCCTTCGCGGCGTTCAGTCGCGCCTCTTCTTCCTTGCCGATGCCGCCCTGAATCTGCTGCGTGGCGCCACCGGTGACGTCCACCGAACCACCGCCACCGCCGCCGCCGCCGCGCGGCGCCTGCGCCGGCTTCACAGCCGGCGGTCCGTTCGGATTGACGCTGGCCGCGGCGTTCAACTTCCACACGCCGGAAATCGCCGCCGGCCCGTCCTGCGCTGCCGCGCCGGCGCGCGCCATCGGCGCCGCAGTTGCCACTGCACTCATGATCGCTATGATGCCCAACGCTGTCGCTTTCATCGGCCCCTCCAGGAGTCGAGATTCATACTAGCCTTACGACGCCGGAATGAATAGAAGAGCTGGTCCAGGTGCTACGGCCACACCGGCGTCCGCTTCTCCGTCGGGCTGAACCGATGCCAGTCCGCGCGAATCGGCGCGAAGACGTCGATCACGACCGCGCCGTCCGGGCCCGCGGTCGCTTCGTGCCAGACGTTGGACGGGATTTCGTAGGTGTCGCCGGCGCGCAGGTCGCGGACGTCCCCGCCGATGTCGAATTTCATCGTGCCGCGAAGGACGACACCGAGTTGTTCGTTGGCGTGCTGGTGGCGGGCGGCGATCGCGCCGGCGTCGAGTTCGACGATCGCAAAGGTGATGTTCTTGCCTTCGATCACACGCGCGAGGATGCCCGGCCAGATCGGCAGCGGCGCGATGTCGCTGAGCGACCGAAACCGACTCATGCCGTCGTGCTCATGTGCTCTGGCTCACGCGGTTCTGGGCCGCGCCGGCATCGCGGTTGAGAGCCACTCGGCGATCTGCTCGCGCGTCCAGCGATGGTCGTCGTTCAAGTGCACGAGGATGGCGGCGAGAAAAATGCGCTTCTTGCAGCCTTCGCCGGGGCACGGCTTGACCATGTCGAGGCAGTCGAAGAACCAGTCGAGATCGCGGGTTGGGCGCTTGCCGTTGGCGTCGAGCGGCAGCCGATACATTGCTTCGTACGCCGCACCCAGCGCGCACGACGCGTTCTTGCCCTGGTAGTAATCGCCGAACGCCTGCTCGGGACGTCGCTTGGCGCCGTCGCGGATGAAGTCGGCGAGTTCGCGCTCGTCGTGGTGTTCCCTCGGCGGCTCGGGCTCCAGGTCTTCAGACTGCGTCTTGACGGCGTGCATGAGCGCCTCGTTTCAGAAAGCCGTTCGTTGCTCGCAGTTTACCAGCAAGCGCATCGCGTGAACGGGCACTGTTCGGGGCCGGGCAACCCGCCGATAACCGGCCAGCGCAGGCGGGGATCGGGTGCTAGACTTCCGGCGCCCAACCCGGGCCCGCTCGGGTGATGAGGAGGGATATGTCGGCGGTCACGATGCAGATTATCGCCGCCGACGTCATTGCCGGATTGCCGAATCGAGGGCATTGCCGGATTGGATTGCCCGATTGGACAATCAATTGCCGCAATCATTGCCGCATTGGCAGATTGCGGGATTGACGCCTGCGGCGATTGACGGGATTGACCGGATTGCCGGATTGCCGGATTGACGCCGCGTCCCGAGGCACCCGAGCGGCAGATACGACAATCGGTTTCCAATGCGGCGATCGCCGCAGGCGTCAATCCGGCGATCCGCCAGTTCGGTATTGATTGCGGATCTATTTGCGTATTTTCTCGTCCATCCGCTGCCGCTCGGCATCCGGCATCCCGTAGGTGTGCTGATCGGTCGGAAACGCCCGCGTCCGGATGTCGGTCACGTAGGCGTCGAGCGCGCGCGAGATCGCGCCGGCGATGTCGGCGTATTTCTTGACGAAACGCGGCGTCGGGCCCGGAATGAGACCGAGCAGATCGTGCCAGACGAGCACTTGCCCCGAGCAGGCCCGCCCGGCACCGATGCCGATGGTCGGGATTTTCACCGCCTCGGTGATGTGTTGGGACACCGCTTCCGGAATCGCCTCGAGCACGATCGCGAAACACCCGGAGCGCTCGAGCGCGATCGCTTCGTCGATCAGGCGTTTCGCGGCGCCGGCGGTGCGCCCCTGCGCCTTGTAACCGCCCTGCATCGTCGCCGATTGCGGCGTCAGGCCGATGTGGCCCATGACCGGAATGCCGGCGTCGATGATCGCGCTGATTCGCGTCAGCGTGCGGCCGGCGCCTTCGAGTTTCACGGCTTCCGCGCCCGCTTCCTTGACGAACCGGATCGCGTTGATGACCGCGGATTCCTCGGAGACCTGATACGACCCGAACGGCATGTCGGCGACGACCAGCGCGCGCGTCGTGCCGCGCGCGGCCGCGCGGGTGTAGACGAGCATCTCGTCCATCGTCACCGGCACCGTCGACGTGCCGCCGAGCGCGGTGGTGCCCGCCGAGTCGCCGACGAGGATGATTTCGACGCCGGCGGCATCCGCCAGCCGCGCGCTCGGCGCGTCGTAGGCGGTAATCATCACGATCTGGTCGCCGCGGTGCGCCATGTCCTGCAGTTGGGGCAGCGTGACCTTCAGTCGCGAAGGCCCGGGAGATGAGGGCGAGGAATAGTCGGTGCTCATGCGTCGCTGATCCCGGCGAGGGCCGGCTGGTCGAGAGGAACATTATCGATCAGCCGGGTCGGTCCCACCCGGGCGGCGATCACGAGTGTCGGATGGCCGTCGAAGGTCGCCACCTCGACGTAGTCGACGTCGAGGCCGGCAAGCGCGGCGCGTGCCGAAGCGGACACATCGCCGCCCTCTGCGTAGGCGGCCAGGCCGGCCCGCAGCGCCCGTGGAATTGCCGCGGCGCGGGCGCGTTCGTCACGCGACAGCCGGACATTGCGGGACGACATCGCCAGGCCGTCGGCGTCGCGCATGGTCGGCACGACGCACAAGCTGAGCGGCATCGCCAGGTCGGCAATGACACGCTTGAGCACAGCGACCTGCTGGACGTCCTTCTGTCCAAAATAGGCGTGCGTCGGCAAGACGATGTTGAAGAGCTTGACGCAGACGATCGCCACGCCGTCGAAATGTCCGGGCCGATGCGCGCCTTCGAAGCCGAGGGCCGGACCGGCCATCACGATCGACGTCGCGCCATCGGGGGGATACATCTCGCCGACCGCCGGCGCGAACAAGACGTCGACGCCGGCCTCGGCCGCGATCTCCGCGTCGCGCTCTTCCTGCCGGGGATACGCGGCGAGATCCTTGGGATCGTTGAACTGCGTCGGATTGACGAACACGCTGGCGACCACATAGGCGCAGTCGCGCTTCGCGGTCGTGAACAGCCTCGCGTGTCCGCTGTGGAGCGCGCCCATCGTCGGCACGAAGCCGAGACCGCCGCTGCGACGGTGCGGCGCGAGGACGCGGCGGACCTCGGCGATGGTGCGGAGAATTCTCATCGCGCCGTCGCCGCCGCGAGCGCGCGATAGAGCGGCACGAGATCCGGCAGCGCCGTGGTCAGCGCCGCGACATGCGCGTCGACGGTCGCCGTGTCGCCGCGCTGAATCGGTCCGGTGAGATCGAAGCCGTTGTCGATGGTGCGCCGCATCAGCGGTTCAAGTGCCGCCGCCGGCGCGCCGGCGCGGGCGAGCGCGCGCGCCGCGGCGCGGTGCAGCGTGACCAGGAAGTTCGACGCCATCGATGCGCCCGCGTGGTAGAGCGCGCGCTGGTCGTCGGCGAGATCGAAGGGGGTCAGGCCGAGCGTCTCCGCCAGCCAGCGCCCACGACCGCGAGCCTCGTCGTGCTCGCCGGTGACCGCCGCCCAGGCGCCGTCGATCTGCTCGGCGCCGCGCCCGCGCGTGAACGTCTGCAGCGGATGGACGCTGAAGCGGCGCGCGTGCGGCGCGAGCGCCGCGAGCGGTGTCGCGCCGCTGACGTGTGCGATCCATGGACCGGCGGCCACCGCCGCCGCCGCCGTCGCGATCGCGCGATCCGGCACGCAGAGCAGCACAAGATCCGGCTCGCCGCGATCCGCCAGCACGCCGCGGTCGGCAAGCCGCGCCGCAAACGCGGTCCCGACGCGGCCCCGGCCCACCACCTGAATGGCGTTGAACATGGTGATAGAGGACCACAACTCGCGTCGGGCGCCAACTCTCGGGCCGAGGCGCGCAATGACCTTAAGTGAAATGCATCTGCCAAGAGCGATTCACAGGGAGAAGACAGAGAAGACCAAGAGAAAGAGCGGTAGAGGTCTTGAAAAACGAACTCTTCCGGGTTTTCCTCCCGCTCTTCTCTTGCCGCTCCCTGTGAATCGCTCTTGGCAAGCGCACTTCACTTAGTTCGCCTCAGTACGCGCGCGTCGCCTTCCTGGCGTCGGTGCGCAGGATCCCGAGCAGCGCCGTGGTCGCCGGCTCGGCCGGCCCGCGCCTCGTCACGGCGTACCAGGCGCGGCGAAGGCCGTGGCGTCCGAGGTGGATGCCGGCGACGTCCTTCGAGGACAAGGCGTGCGCGACCGCCCAGCGCGCCAGCACGGCGACACCGAGGCCGGCTTTGACGCTCTCGATCATCGCCTCGGTCAAATGCAGCGGCACGATCTCGGCCGGCCGCACGTGGGCGGGCTTGAGGAACCGCTGCCAGAATGTGCCCGACTCGAGATCCTGATGGACGAGCAGGCGCTCGGTCGCGAAATCCGCGGGCAGCACGAACTTGCGCCGCGCCAGCGGATGATCGGGGCTGGCGATCAGCAGCAGCTCGTCGACGAAGAGCTTTTCCGCGCTCAGCCGACGATGCTCCGGATTGCCGAGCACCAGCGCGACGTCGATCTCGCCCTTGAGCAGCGCATCGAGGGCGCGCGCGGTGACGTTCGGCGCGATCTCGACGGCGATATTGGACGCGTTGACGCGCAGTTTCTTCAGCGCCGGCGGCAGCCAGTGATAACAGGTGTAGCACTCGGTGGCGACGCGCACGGTGCCGGCCTGGCCCGAGCGATGCCGCGCCACCTGATCTTCGACCTGACGCACGTCGGCGAGAATCCGCCGCGCGGCGTCGTTCAGCTGCGCGCCCGCCGGCGTCGGCGACATCCTGGTCGCGCGTTCGAACAGCCGGACGCCGAGGCGGTCCTCGAGCGACCGCAGCGCGTGGCTCACCGCCGGCTGCGACAGATGCAGCCGCTCCGCGGCGCGCGCGACATTGCGCGTCTCGCAGATCGCGGAGATCAGCTGGAGGTGGCGGACTTCTAAGATCACAGCGGGCTCAAGGCTCACGACTCAAGGCTCGGCGTCCAGGGTTCATCGGATCGAACACCGAGCCATGAGCCCTGAGCCGTGAGCCTACTTGTGTTTCTCGCGGGTGTTCCGAATGTGCGCGGCGTGGTGCCTGCTGTGCCAGACGTAGAGCTGGATGAGCGAATCCACCGTCATCGGGCCGTTCTCGGGGTGCATCAGCTTCGTTTCCCACTGCGCCGGCGACATCGAACGGAGCAGCGTCACCCAGCGGTGATGCAGCCCGCGAAGCAACTCGAGCGATGGCGTGACATCGAGCGCGGTGGCGTCGGCAAACTGCGCCCACAGCTCCTGCTTGTACGGTTTGATCGTGAACTCGGTCTCGCTGAGCGCCCAGCGGCAGCGTGCGTAGGCGTTGAGATGGCTGTCGGCCATGTGGTGCACGACCTGGGCGATCGTCCAGCCGCCGTCGCGGTACGGCGTCGCCATCTGCGCTTCGTTCAGACCGGCGACCAGATCCGCCACCACAGCCGGCGCCGCGGCCAGGCCATCGATCCACGCGGCGCGCTCGGCTGCGGAGCCCAACGGCCCCGCCTTGAAGCGGCCGACCGGGTATTTCACGGCATCGAGCACGGCATCGGTCACAGGCAACCCTCCAAGTTGACGAGTCTACGGCAAGCGCGCCGCCGCGGGCATGCAATTCATGCATCACGATCATAGCAAGTCCGCATCGCCATGCATGGCATGCATGAGGTCGGCGCCATCTTTCGATTGGCGTCCCCGGCGCCGCCGCCGTAGCGTGAATCGCATGCCCACCACCCTCCTCCCTCAGCTGTCGCAGGCCTGGCGCGCGCTGTCACGACGGCCGACGGCCGCGTTGGCGACCGTGGCCACGATCGCCCTGGTGTCCGGCGCCGGCACGGCCGTCCTCACCGTCGTCAACGCCACCTTGCTGCGGCCGTTGCCGTATCCGGACAGCGACCGGCTGGTCTCGGTCTTCACCCTGCCGCCGAATTCGAAGACCAAGGCCGATCGCAATCCGCTGCACACGCTCGCCATCCTCCGGTTCCGACAGCAACTGCGCCTGGCATCGGCGATCGAGGGCGCGTGGCAGCTCGATCGCGCGCTCGGCGGCAACGGTGATCCGGCCAATGTCAGCGGCGCGCGGGTCACGCCGGGCTATCTGGCGCTGTTTGGCGGCGCGCCAATCTATGGCCGGTTCTGGACCGAGGCGGAAGATCGCGCTGATGCTCGGGTCGTCGTGCTCAGTCATGCCGTGTGGACGCAGCACTTCGGCGGGTCGCCCGACGTGATTGGACGCAGCACGCAGATCGATCGCGAGAGCTACACGATCATTGGCGTGCTGCAGAAGGACTTTCGACCCGGCGCGGTGGCATCGGTACTGTGGACGCCGCTGGCGGTGCGCGAAGACAACTTGATCAATCCGGGCGCGACGTTCGTGCAGACCGTGGCCCGGCTCGCCCCCGGCGCGACCGCGGCCCAGCTCGACGGCGAGGTCGCCGCGCGCATGAAAGAACTTGTCGCCGCGTCAGGCGGGACGACGCTGGCCGGATGGACCGCCGGCGTCGGATCGTTTCGCGAGGTGCAGTTCGGCGATCGCGGGCCGCTGTTGCTGCTGCTTGGTCTCGCGGTCGGCGTGCTCGCCTTGATCGCGGTTGCCAACCTCGCCAATCTGCAGTTCGCGAGGCTTACCGCGCAGCGCGCCGAATGGACGCTGCGCGCGGCTCTCGGCGCCAGCCGGCGCGATCTGATGCGCCAGCCTTTTTACGAAGGGGCGATCGTCGCGGCGGCCGGCGGCACCGCTGGCCTGCTGATCGCGGCGGTGGCGACGCCGGCGCTGGTCGCGCTGGACCCGATCTCCGCGAATCAGATCGGCACGCTGCCGGTCGACTGGCGCGTCGTCCTCGGAGCGGCGACGATCGCCAGTGTCATCGCGATTGTCGCCAGCGTCGTCCCGGCGCTGCGTCAGGCGCGGCGCGACCTGGCCCCCGGCTTGGCCGCCAGCGGCCCGAGGACGATGGGCTCGCGTTTCGACGTGAGACTACGGCGGATCCTCGTGGGCGCCGAGATGGCGCTGTCGGTCGTGCTGCTCGTTGCCGCGGCGTTGCTGCTGGCGTCGCTGTCGCGGTCGTCGTCGCGTCCGCCCGGATTCAACCCGGCCGGCGTGCTGAGCGCGCAACTGCGCGTCTCCGACAAGGCCTACGCGACGACCGCGGCGCGAGCCCAGTTCGTCGACACGATCGTCGAGCGCCTCCGCGGCCTGCCCGGCGTCGCCGATGCGAGCACGACCTTGAACCCGTTCGTACCGGGCTTCTCGCTGTTTACGATGATCAACATCGAGGGGCGGCCCGCGGCCGACGGCCATCCCTACTCGATTCAGTTCCGCCGCATCACGCCCGGCTTCTTCCAGACCATGGGCATCCCGGTGCTCGCCGGCCGCACGTTCCTGCCGGGCGATCGCGAGAACACGCAGCTGGTCGCCATCGTCAGTCAGCAGGCGGCGCGCCGCTACTGGCCCGACGAGGATCCGATCGGGCGGCGGATCGAGCGCGGCGGCAAACTATTCACCGTCGTCGGCGTGGTCGGCGACACGTATGAGCTCGGACTATCGTCGCCGTCCGCCCCGACGCTGTACACGGCGTACGCGCAGAGCAATCCGCCGACGTTTCCCATCGCCCTGGTCGTGCGCGTCAACGGCAGCGACCCGTACGCGGCGTCGGACGGCATCCGCGCCGCGGTCCTGTCGGTGGATCCGTCGCAGCCGATC
>DASUGM010000334.1:0-26637 GCA_036274055.1 Vicinamibacterales bacterium
GTCGCGGCGATTCTCTGTTCCGGCAGCGCGGCCTTCATCGCGTCATCGAGTTCAGCGACGATCTTTGCGTATTGCCCCGATGCCAGCGCATCGACCACACCGTAGGCGCGAAGCACCTCGGGGCTGCCGACCTCGAGCTTCGGTGCGGATACCTGTGCCTGAGCGGTTGCTGTGGATGCCACCAGCCCGGCGGCGATGACGGTTGCCCAAGGAAATCTCACGCGTGCCCCTCTCCTAAATGCTCGCGAATCGCTGACACCAGCGGCTCGCCAAGTTCCTCGGCCTTGCGGGTGCCGATGCCGTAGATGTGCCGCAGCGCGTCCACCGAGGTCGGCTTGATCCGTGCCAGTTCGCGGAGCGTCGTGTCGTGAAAGACCACGTACGAGGGTACGCCGCGCTTGCGGGCGATGTCGAGCCGCAACGCCCGCAGCCGGTCGAACAGGCCGCGATCGACGCCCGTCCACGATGCCGTCTCGGTTTTCGACCGCTTCGGCACTTTCCCCTTTTCCGGCTTCTTCTGCCGCGCCAGCTCGAGATCCGGGCGCGCCGCCGCGTCTTTCAACAGCGCGACGCCGTCGGCGGTCAGGTGCAGCACCGGAAACTGATCGTCGGTCTGACGGAGCAGATCCTCGCCGATCAACTGATCGATGTAGCCGCGCAGCTCGTCGATCGACATCTCTTTCATCAGGCCGAACACCGTCAGCTGGTGATGGCCGCGCGATCGCACCATCTCGCTGTCGCTGCCGCGCAGCACGTTGACGACATGCGCGATGCCGAAGCGCTGCTGGACGCGCGCGACCGCCGAGAGAATCTTGCGCGCGACAACGACCGGGTCGGCGACCGACTCGAGCTCGCCGAGGCACGAGTCGCAAGCGCCGCAATCCGTCTTGATCCAGCCTTCGCCGAAGTAACGGACGAGATGGCGATGACGGCAGCCGACGCTGGCGGCGTAGCGCTCCATGTCGCGCATCAACTGCCGCCGCGCCTCGGTGAGCTCGCCGTTCTGCTCGAGCATCATCCGCCACTTGACGAAGTCGCCGGCCGAGTAAATCAGGACGCATTCGGCTTCGAGCCCGTCGCGGCCAGCGCGCCCGGATTCCTGCTGGTAGTGCTCGAGCGACTGCGGAGCGCCGGCGTGGATGACAAAACGGACGTCGGATCGATCGATCCCCATCCCGAACGCGACCGTCGCCACGACCACGTCCGCGGATTCGTTGAGGAAGGCGTCCTGATTCCGATGCCGATCGTCGTCGGCCATGCCGGCGTGATACGGCACGGCTTTGATGCCGCCCTCGGCCAGCCACGCCGCCAGCGCCTCGACTTCCTTGCGCGACTGGCAGTAGACGATGCCGGCCTCACCCTTGTGGCGCGCGAGAATGTCGGTCAACTGTTTCTTCAACGTCGCGCGCGCGTGCACCCGATACAGCAGGTTCGGCCGGTCGAAACTGCCGACCAGCTCGAGCGGCGTGGTCAAGCCGAGTTGCGAAACGATGTCCTTGCGTACGCGCGAGGTCGCCGTTGCGGTGAACGCGTGCATGCTGACGTCAGGCCAGCGATCGCGCAGCATCGCGAGCTGCCGGTACTCCGGACGGAAATCGTGTCCCCACTGGCTGATGCAGTGCGCCTCGTCGATGGCGACGAAGCTCGGCGCGCGACCGTTGAGCAAACCCGTCAGGCTGCCGGCCGTCTCTCCAACCAGCCGCTCCGGCGCGACGTAGAGCAGGCGGAACTGCCGGTCGCGCAGGCCGCGAATCACGCGCGACCGTTCATCTGACGTCAGGGCGCTGTGCAGGCACGCCGCCGGCACGCCGTTGCCGGTGAGGGTGTCGACCTGATCCTTCATCAACGCGATCAGCGGCGAGACGACGATCGCCAGGCCGTCCAGCAGCAGCGCCGGCGCCTGAAAGCAGAGCGACTTGCCGCCGCCGGTCGGCAGCACGACCACCGAATCGCGGCGCGCCAGAATCGCGCGCATCGCGTCCTCCTGGAGTGGCCGGAACGTCGTGTAACCCCAGTAGCGTTCGAGAACCTCGGGGAGCGTCACTTCCGACGATCGTAGCAGAGAGGTTCCTCGGTCTTCTCCCTGTGTATCCGCTCTGGGCGGACGCTTGTGACTTGTCAGTCAGCGGCGCTATTTGATCAGCGTCGCCAGCTTCGCGTCGGCCTCACCGTGGATCTTCTCGGTCGAGCCGTAGAACGCCGCGGCGTTTCTGCCGTTGGCGTCGAAGACCAGCAGCGTTGGCACCGCGCTGACGTCGCCGAACGCGCGGAGGACGTCAGGCGTCCGCATCGCCCAGCGGAACGGCAACTTCATCTCGCCGGCGAGGCGTCTGACATCGGCTTCATCGGACTCGAGCGCGAAGGTGACGACGGCGACCTTCTCGCCGTAGCGTTCCTTGACCTTGCCGAGCCAGGCCATCGTGCCGCGGCACGGAGGACACCAGGTCGCCCAGAAATCGATCAGCACAACGCGCCCGGCGAGATCGGCGCTGGTGAGCGCCCGGCCGTCGAGGTCCGTGACTGAAATCGCCGGCAGCGCCGCGACCTCACCGGTGTCGGCCGGCGCCGCCATTGCTTTCGCCTCGGTCTTCCGGCCGGCGACGAACAGCGAGATCGCTTTCGCGAGGTCGGCGCGGAACCTGGTGTGACTCGCGGCGCTGCGAATCGGGGCGTACCGGCCGTTGTTCTCGCCTTCTCCCGCGCCGTAGAAGCCGAAGTCCTTCGGGGTGGCGACGAGCACGTCGTTGACGAAAATCGCCGGATACCGCCTGACGCCGAACCGCTTCGCGAGCTCGGACTCGCCGTAGTTTTCCTCGACGAACTTCGCCGCGCCGTTGAACTCCGCGACCACGCTTTGTGCCAGCAGACCTGCTGGATCGGAGACGTTTCAAGTAAACGGCCAGCGGACGAGGGTCACGGTGACCGGCGAGGCCGACGCGGCCGCGCGCGCCGACGCGGGCGCCGGCCGCAGCGGCTCGAGCGCGGCGAAGTAGCGCGGCAGCACGTCCAGCGCGATCGCCGCCGCCGCCGGCGGCCCGCCGAGCGCGGTGCTCTCGAGGGCCGCTTCGGCGCGCTCGACGAAGAATGTGCCGATCGAGTGATCGATCCGGGTGCCGGTCAGGCGGGCACGGAACTCGGTCAGCTGCGTCGCGAGGGTCGCGGGATCGGGAGGCGCGTCGGCGTTGCGCAGCAGGGCGGTGCGCATCGCGCCCTGCAGAAACTTGAGCATCGCGCCGTAGCGCAGGCCTTGGGCATCGTACTGCCGCGCTTCTTTGAGCGCCGAGCTCGCGGCGATGAACTCGCTGTGGCGATCAATCGACGCCGGTGGCCGGTAGAGCGCCAGGAGATCGGACTGCACGGCCGCGATCTCGGCCGCGAGCGAACGGAGGGGCGGCGCCGTCCGCGCCGGAGCGGTCGCCGGCACGAGCGCGCGCGCCAGGGTTACGAACTGTCGCTGCGCGTCGCCGACGCCGACGTAGTAGAGCCCGAACTCCGGCTGCGTGTTGCGCCCGTACTCCAGCCCGGCGTCGTAGTTGATCCGCACCTGCGGCATCGCGACTTCGGCGAGAGCGCGCACCGCCGACGGCATCGCCGGGCTGAGCGGCGCCGGTTTCGGCGCCGCGGCGCCGAGCGTCGGGCCCAGTTCCGTCCAGATGCGCTCGAACGCCGCCAGATCCTTGCGTTCGGCGGGATGATCGATCGTGAACTTCGTCGCCAGGTAGGATTGGCGCGCCGCGCCGAGGCGCTCGAGCGCGAACCAGCGCCGCCCGGCGGCGATCGCGGCGCGCGCGTCTTTGATGGCCGCCTCGATGCCGCCCTTGTTGGACGTCCACAATGGATCGGCGCCTGGCTCGGCAGACGCCTTCGCCGCGAGGTCTTCGATGGCCAGCGCGATCGGGTCGGCGGCGTCCTGCGGCGTCGGCGCCCAGGCGCGCGCGGAGATCACGGCTGCAGCCACCAGCATGAACGGGACCGGGAGTATCCGGAGCAGTCGGCGCGTCACCCGCCAATTCTGCCGATTCCCAGCCATTTCAACAACTGTTCGTGCTCGGTACAGTCCAGTTCGCCCGATTCGCAACCTGATCGCTGTGTCCGACGTCATATACCGTGACCGTCGTACCATGGCCGTCGGGAGGATCGCCGTGCCGCAATCAGGAATTCGTTCTCGCGTCGTCGTGTTGACGCTTGGCGCCGCAATCGTGCTGAGCTCCCCGCTGGGCGCCGCCAGTGTCGTCCCTCGACAGACAACGCCGGTGTACATCGCCACATTCACGGTCGCGGCCGACACCCCGACTGTTTACAGCGGCGTCACGACGTTCAACGTCGACAAGGACGGCAAGGTCACCGGCAAGATGGCGCTCGACACCCCCGTCGGCGTCGACGCCGCGCTTGCCGGCACCATCAAGGGCGACGTGTGGACGTTCGAATACACTTACTCGATTCCGCAGCAGAGCTGCGACGGCGTCGTCGCCGGCACCGGCAAGGTGTCGAAGGATCGCAAGCTGATCGAAGGCGCCGTCAAGATTAGCGGCGCATGCACGCAGTCACCGCTCGACGCGACGTTCTCGTTCGCGCAGAAACCCGCGGGACCGCGAGCGCATTAAGATCCCCCGAGCGCCTTTCTGATCGCCGCGACCGTATTGGTCGCGCGCATCTCGACAATCTTCTTCCCGATTTCCAGCGACCTGGCCTTGTCGGCGATCGAAACGCCGTTGATGGTCGCTTTCTTCGCTTTGACGCGCGCTGACCAGCGCACCGCTTCGGGATCCGTCACCATGATGTTGAGCGTGATGCCGGGATCGTCGTGCAGGCCGTCTCCCTTCATGTCCGGCGTCTGCACTTTCATCTCGGTGAGCAGCCGATCGACCGAACTGTAGTCGTAGTACTCGCGCACGTGGACGATCTTCGGCGCGCCGCTCCACTCGGTCGTGTACTTCTTGGCGACCGCGGCCATGCCCCCCTGGTTGCCGCCGCTATCGCCGATCATGACGATGTTCTTGAAACCGTGCACTTTGTAGCTCAGCGCGATGTCGGAGAGCAGCGCCTGGAACGTGTCTTCCCTCAGGCTGATCGTGCCGGGGTTGCGCATGTGACTTCCGGCCGGTTCGTGGCCGCCCTCGGGCACGAAGGGCACGATCGCCGAGCACAGCGCGTCGCCCATCTTCCGCGCGATCGCTTCGCAGTTGGCCTTCAACACGAAGTTGTGTTTGCCGAGCGCGATCCACGGCCCGTTCGGCTCCATGCCGCCGGTCGGGATGATCACGGTCGTCTTCCCCGCCTTCATCGCGTCGCGCACGTCCATCCAGGTCATGTCTTCGAGCCAGACCGTGTCGGGCGGGGTCAGCGGGTTCGGCGCGTCGGCGCAGTTGTAGGGGTTGGTCGCGCACTGGCCGCCGCCCATGTCGCGCGGATCCTGCTGGCCGCGCTGCGCGGCGACGAGCGTGGCGAACGTACAGAGACCTGCGGCGATCAAAGTGGCGCGCGTCATGAATGGCTCCTGTGCGCGCCACTCTAACCCGGAAGCTCTCGAACCCGAAAGCGTCACTTTGCATTGCAAAGCAAGCTATAGTAATGTTACGGTACGAGGTCATCGCCGAACCCACGTGACTCCCGTCGAACTCTCCTTAGCCCTCACGCCCCGCTCGCGTTTCGATCTCATTGACGTCCGGGCCCTGACCCAGGACGTCCACGGCGGCGCTCTGGACGGTTACCGGCGGCGGCTGTACGTGTCGCGGCACACGACCGCCGGGTTCCTGCCGCAAGGGCTGGCGGCCAGGCTCACGGCCCGGCCGGAGGCGATCACGTCGTATCTCGATCTGTTCCGGGCGATGTTTCCGGAGGGCGCCGGGTATCGTCACGACCAGCTCGAGCTCCGTGAGGAGCTCGCGCCTGAACAGCGCGCCGCCGAGCCGACCAATGGCGATGCGCACCTGCTCTTCATCGGCGGCGGGCTCAAGTCCTGCGTGTCGTACGACGCACGCCGCTCCTGCCCCGCGCCGCTGGTCGAACTCGACGGCACCTACAAGGGCACGCCGCGCAAGCGTGAAGCCACCATCGTCGGTTACAACGACGAAATCGAAGTGGCGCGGACCACGCTGCGGGTGCCGGTGTCGATGCATCCGATCGAAGCCGTCAACTTGAAGCGATCGGGACTCGGCTTCTACGAAGAAATTGAAGCACTGATCGCCCGCCATGGCGTCACCAAGGGCCGCGTCCGGCTCGAGCTGCCGGCCTCCGAGCAGGCCGCGAGCCTGACCGTCAACGAATACGAAACCTTGTTGATGCAGCACGACCTCGCCGAGGTCCTGCGCAATCCGCTCCGCTTCGCCGCCGAGAAAGCGCGCCACGCCTGGGACGATCCGGGCGCCGTGCCGGCCAAGGCGCTCGGTTACGCGAAGTACGACCTCGTCCACGCAATGAACCGCCTGGTCGATGTCCTCGGCCTGCAAACCTCGCGCATCGAACGTCTGATCGCGCGCGCGCTCGAAGTGCCGGCTTCGCGGTTTCTTCGGATGCGTCGCTCGGTCGACCTGTTGATCTCCGACAAGGCGATCCCCGGTCAGGGCCGTCTCGTCGCCGGCACGTATCAGGCGCCGATCCTGGTGCAGTGGCGCCCGCCGGCGACGACGACGCGTGAAGTGCAGGTGGCGATCACGCAGCTGCACTAAGAGCACGCGTCGGCCGTGCTCATCACCTCAACTCTCCAGCACAAGAGCACATAGCACCCCGCACTGACGCACAGACAGTTCAGTCCGCCTTCAGGACGACGACCGGATTGATCGACGCGGCGCGACGCGCCGGCAGCCACGCCGCGGCCAACGCGACGATCAGCGTGACGACGGCGACGACGGCATAGGTCGGGAGATCGATCGGCTCGACGCCGAAGAGCAGCGTCGCAATCGCCGGACGCACGAGGACCGCGATGCCGACACCGGTGAGCAAACCGATCACCGCCATCCGGCCGGCATTCCCGATGACCATCGACAACACTTCACGCCGGGTCGCCCCGAGGGCGACGCGGATGCCGATCTCGCGCGTTCGCGCGCCGACGTTCTGCGCCATCACGCCATAGATGCCGACGGCCGCAAGCGTGATCGCGGTGGCGGCAAAGAGGCCGAGCAGCACCAGATACAACCGCGGCTGCGCAACCGCGCGCGCCGCGAACTCGTCCATCGTCCGAACGCGGAACATCGGCACTCCGGGATCGGCGGCCCCGACGGCGGCGCGCATCCACGGCACGATTTCCGCTGGCGCCGCCGACGACTTGACGAGAACGGTCAGGGAGTCCGACGGAAACTGCGCCTGCGCCAGGTAAACCGTCGGCCGCACGCGACGCGCCGGGCCGGTGTCGTGAATGTCGCCGACGACGCCGACGACTTCTCCACCAGCGCGCGGGCCGCCGCGCCAGAGCCGCGTCGGCAGCAGAACCCGATGACCGATCGCGTTGCTGTCGGGCCAGAGCACCCGCGCTGCCGCGCTATTCAGCACCGCCACTGCCGTCGTCGAACGGCGATCGCTGTCGGCGAAGACGCGGCCGCGCAGGATTGGAATGCCCAGCGTCGCGAAGAACTCGGGCGAGACGATGCGGAGTTCGACCGCCGTCCGATCGTCGGCACCGACGCGCTGCCCATCCTTCTCGAGAATGCCGAAGTAGTAGCTGAAGTTCGTCAGCGGCACACCAAGAACGACCGCCGCGTGGGTCACGTCCGATCGCGCGCGCAGCCGGGCGAGCAGATCGTCGGTAAACGCCGCCCGGCGATCGACATCTGCATACGCGATGGTCGGCAGCGAGATGCTCAGCGTCTGGACGCCGCGTGGTTCGAAGCCGAGGTTGACCTTCGACAAGGACCAGAAGCTGCGTGCGAGCAGCCCGGCGCCGATGAGCAGTGCCGCGGCGAATGCAATCTCGACGGCAACGAGCACGCTGCGCAGGCGAGTCCGACGGCGGTCGCCGGTGCTGCGCGCCGTGGACGAGGCGAGGCCCGATGCCACGCCTTTCGATGCGTGAAGCGCCGGGACCAGACCAAACAGGACCGCCGCCAGCATCGTCACCAGCGCGGTCACGCCCAGTGCGACCGGATCGAGCCGCGTTTCGTCGAGCAGGGCGATTTCCGCCGCGTCGAGCGCGGCGATCACGCGCACACCGAAGGCGGCGATGGCGACGCCGAACAGACCGCCCGCCAGCGCCAGCAGGATGCTCTCAGCCAGCAGGCCGCGCACCAGCCGTCCGCGGCTCGCGCCGATCGCCGTCCGCAACGCGAAGTCGCGCCGCCGGCCCAACGCCTGGCCGAGGACCAGGCTCGACACGTTGACGCACGCGACGAGAAACACCAGCGCAACCGCGCCGAGCATCAACTGCATGCCCGATGCGATCCCATCGCCGACCACTCCGTCGCGCAGCGGCGCCACCGACACACCAGCGTCGCCCCTGCTCTTGGCATTGGCCGCGACGCTGGCGGCGACCGCGGTCATCTCGGAAACGGCGGACTCGCGGCTCACGCCGGCCCGCAGCCGAGCGACCACCGTCAGGTAGTGCGCGCCGCGCTGCGTCGTCAGATCCTCGGTGGTAAACGGCAGCGGTGTCCACAATTCCGCGCCGATCGGGAAGTTGAACGACGCCGGCATGATGCCGACCACTTCGCGCGCGACGCCCTCGAGCTGGATCGTCTGGCCGACGATGGCGCGGTCGGCGCCGAAGCGTCGTTGCCACAGTCCATGGCTGAGCACGACGACCGGGCGCGCGCCAAGTTCAGCGTCAGCGGGCGTCAGATACCGCCCGACGGCCGGCGGGACGTTGAACACCGTGAAGAAACCGCCGGTGACGGCGTTGCCGGTGATCTGTTCGGCGCCGGCACCACCCGGGAGCGCATAGCCATCGTCGCGAATCGCCGCCATCTCGACGAACGACGTCGCGCTCGCCCGCCAGTCGCTGAAATCCGGCGGCGATACGCTGTTCGCATTTGCGGCGGCCGGCGCCGCTTTGTCGGTGGACGAGACCATCACCAGCTCGTGCGCAGACGGATACGGAAGCGGCCGCCAGAACACCGCGCGCATCGCGCTGACAATGACGGACGTGCCGCCGATGCCGAGGGCCAGGGTCAGAACCGCGGCCAGCGTGAACGCCGGGCGGCGCGACAGCACCCGCGCGGCGTGCTTCATATCGAGAACGATCGCGTCGACGGTCATCGTTTGCCACCTCAACCAACAGGCGTGCTGCCAGGCTGCCCAGATATGTCGCGCCGCCCGTTGCCGGGTGAGGACGGCGCCGTGGGTGCGCGCGTGAAACGCGAATTCCGCTTCCCACTCGCACCGCCAGGCCTCGCGCTCCCCAGCCGGGACTAGCCACGAAACCGCGATCAGCCAGCGTGACATCAGTCGCGACCTCGTGCCGGGGCCTGCGTCGCCCGCCGGATCGGCTTGAGCGCGTGGAGTTTCTCCAGGGCCTCATTCAGGGCGGTCACGCCGGTCCGGGTGACCTTGTAATAGCGGCGCGGCGGGCGGCCGTCGGCACGCGCGATCTCGACCGATTCCCAGGCTGAACTGAGGAAACCGTCGCGCTCGAGGCGGCTGAGCGCGGGGTAGACCGTTCCTCCGGGCAGTCCGGTCTCATCGATGATGTCGAACCCGTGCCCGGTGCCGCTGGCCACGGTATGGAGCACGGTGAGCGCCGCGACGGAGAGCGATTTCGGCATGTCGGATCCTTGGACGGAATCTGTGTCTATCTAGATAGTAATACTATCTACCGACGTCCGTGCCCCGACCGAGAAACGCCCGGCGCACACGCACAACGCACCGCGCATGGCGCACCGCGCACGGTCAGGCGTTAGACTGAGCCCATGCCCGTCGCCACCGCGACGCCGCCGCGGAGCCGCATCATCAGCGCCCCCTCGAGCGGCGTGGCACTCGACGACCTGCGGTCCGCGGTCACGTTCGTCCGCAACGACCCGTCCGATGTCGGTCAGCGGCAGGTGTTCGTGCGCATCGACGGTGGCAGGCGCATCGCGCTGCTCTTCGGCGAATCCGTCGAGGTCGAGGTCCAGCCGGGACTCCACCAGTTCCGGATTCACAACACGTTGTTCTGGAAGCACATTCGTACCGGCGTCGAGCCGGGCGAACGCCTCGAGTGTCGCATCGTCAACTCGGCACGCTGGTGGACGGCGGGCATCGTCGGGGTGCTCGGCGCGGCGCCGCTGTTCCTGGAGGTCGAGCTGCGCAGCCGCGCGTGATTTGGGGGGTTGCTCGCGCAAAACACCCCCGTCCCCGGTCTCTTACTTGCGTTCGTCCTTGATCGCGTGCTCGAGCCGCGCGAGTTCGTGCGCGGCGTCGCCGGCGGCGCGCTCGGCCGGACCGAGCTCATCGCGAAGCCGACGCAGCGTCGAAGCGATCTCCGCGAGTTGCGTTTCGGTGCGCGCATGCTCCTTCGCGGCCGCGGCAATCCCGCGTTTGATCTCCGCCAGCGTCTCGTTGGCGTCGCGGACGGCTTTCTGGGCGGCGCGCGCGTCTTTCTCGAACGCGAGAAGGCGACCGGCCCGCTGTTTGGCCGCCGCCTTTTCTTGAGCGGCGGACTCGCGGGCGGCGGTTTTCGGATCGACCGGCTTCGTCTCCTTTTTCGGCGGCGGCGCGGGAAACGGCTTGGGCGCGCGGACGCCGGGCACGAATCCGGCCAGCGCTTCAAACCCCATCGGTTTCAAGGGACGGGTCAGTTTTCCAGGCTCATCGTGGGTCGGCAGCGTCTGCAACGTTTCAATCACCGCGTTCATCGTCGCGGTCGTCGCGGGATCGCCCGCGCCGGCGAGAATCCGCCGCGCCTCATCGGCGGCGGCCTTCACGGCCGCATGATGTGCAGCCTCGGCCGCGGCGACGTCGGCGGTCTTACCCGACAACTGCTTGACGTGCGCGCTGCGCACTTTTTCCGACGCCGCAACCAGCGCGTCGAAGGTCTTGCGTTTCGTCCAGAACAGTTGATTGACCGCCCACGCGGCGATGTTCGGCTTCTCGAGCGCCTTGATTGCGGCAGCGTCCGGACCGGATTTCTTCGCTAGCTCGTTACGCGCAGCGGTGAATTCAGCGAGCGGCAGCTGATAGAGACGATCGACGTCCGACGCGGGCATGCCTACAGGCTACTTCTTCCTCCCGAATGCCGGCACCAGAGCCTGGTACTGCGCGGTGGCCTCACGCAGGGCCTTCTCCCCCGCCGGGGTGACCTTGTAGTAGCGCCGCGCCGGCCGGCCGGCCGCGTGTGCGTCGCTTTCCTCCTCCCAGGTCGACTTCACCAGCCCGTCGCGTTCGAGACGGCTCAGGACCGGGTAGACCGTGCCACTCGGCAGACCGGTGGCGTCGATCACATGAAATCCGTACCTCACGTCGCCGGAGAGCGCGTGCAGAACGCTCAGCGCCGGAATGCTCAGGCGTCTCATCAGCGATGCCGCAGGGATTCGACCGGGCTGATCTGCGCGGCGCGACGCGCTGGGACAACCAGCGCACAGACGACGACCAGCAGCAGACTCAGCGCGCCCACACCGAGCGCGACCGGATCCGCTGGGCGGACGCCCACGAGCACGCTCTGCAACGATCGGCTGGCGCCGGCGGCGCCGGCCAGTCCGACCCCGATGCCAACGGCGGCGAGCACGAGCCCGCGCTCGAGCACGTCGCCGACGATCGCACCGGTGGCGGCGCCGAGCGCCATCCGCACGCCAATCTCGGCGCGTCGTTGCGCGACGCCGTAAGCAATCACGCCGTAAATGCCGACGCCGGCGAGAATTGCCGCTAACACGGCAAAGCCCGACACCAACACGGCGGTAAACCGCTCGCGCGCCATCGAAGCGCCGACGACCTCGTCGAGCAAACGCACCTCCGACAGCGGGAGATTGCTGTCGGTCTCGCGAACGACGCGCCGCAGTTCCGCCACGATCGGCGCGACCTCGCCGGTGAACCGCGCCGCAATCGTCATCGCCAGGGAGGTGAAGTACTGGCTCTCGGCCGCTTGTGAATGCGGCACGTACATCACCGGCGGCTTGGCTGACGTCAGTTCTTCCACGCGCGTGTCGGCGACGACGCCGACCACCGTGATCCACCCGGCCTTCGGATGATCGACTTTGAAGCGGCGGCCAAGCGGATCGTCGTTGCCCCAGAGCATCCGCCCGAAGCTTTCGTTGACGATGCCGACGAACTCCGACCGGGCGGTGTCGGCCGCGGTGAAATCCCGGCCGCGCAACATCGGAATGCCCATCGTCTCGAAGTATCCGGGCGTCGTCTGTTGCGGAGCGCCAAGCGGGACGGCGACGTTCGGTCCGGGCGTCGTGCGATCGCCGAGCACCGACCACATCCCGCCGTTTTCGAAGATCGGCGTCAACCACATCGCCGCTGCCTGCCGGACTGCCGGTGCGCGCCGGACGCGATCCGCGATCTCCGCAACCGTCGCGATCGCGCGCGCATCGTCGTAGGAGGCGCGCGGCAACGTCAGCTTGGCCGTGATCACGTGATCTGGCGCGAAACCGAGATCGATGGCGCGCAGATTGAGCAGACTGCGGGTCAGCAGGCCGGCGCCGGCGAGCATCGTCATCGCCAACGCGATTTCCGTGACGACGATGGTCGCGTGCAAACGTGGGGTGGACAAGCCGCCAAGCGGGCCTACGGATCGACCGGCGCTGCGGAGCAGCGTCGCGTCAGCGTCCGAGAACGCGCGCAGCAAAGGCACTGCCCCGCTCACCAAGCCGGTCAGCAACGAGACGCCAAGAGCGAAGATGGTCACCATCGGATCGATCGACACCTGTGACAGGCGCGGAATCGAGTCGGGCGCGAGCGCGACCAGCGCGCGCGACGCCGGCACCGCCGCCGCGAGTCCCAGTGCGCCACCACCGAGCGTCAGCAGCACGCTCTCCGCCATCGTCCGCGACGCGAGCCGGGCTCGCGACGCGCCCATGGCGAGACAGATCGCAAGGTCCTTCCGCCGTGATTCGCCGTAGGTCAGCAGCAGGCTGGCGACGTTGGCGCAGGCGATCAGCAACACGAAGCCGGCGGCCCCGAACATCGCAATCAGATAGGGACGTGACGTGCCGAGCAGCCGATCGCGCATCGAGATGACATCGGCGTTGAGCGGCCGTTCAGGGGAGTAGAGGTCCGGATACTGCGTCTGCCATCCCGCCTTGATCGCCTGGACCTCGGCATGGGCCTGTTCGATGGTCACGCCCGGCGCGAGGCGCGCGATGGTGCGGTAGGTGTGATTGCGCCGCTCGCCAGGCGCCGCCGGGTTGAGCGCCAGCGGCACCCAGACGTCGACGTTCGCCGCCGGGAAATCGAATCCCGCCGGCATCACGCCAATGACGGCACGCTGCATGGCATTGACGGTGATCCTTGCGCCGACAGCGCCGCCGCGGCCGAAGTAGCGATTCGCGAGTGCTTGACTGATGACGACAACCGCCGGGGCAGCGTCGCGATCTTCTTCGGTCGTGAAACCGCGTCCCTCCGCTGTGGCCGCCGCGAGCGTGGTGAAGAAGCCCGCGCTCACGCGGGCGATGCGGACGCGCTCGGCGTCGCCGCGTCCGCCGGTCACATTGCCGTCGCTGTGGGCGTACGCGCCAATCGCCGTGAACGATTTCGCGTCGCGAACGAGATCGACGACTTCGGGCCCGGATAGTGTCGCCGGACTGTCACCGTTGGCCAACTGGACGACGCGATCTGGATCGCCAAACGGCAGCGGCCGCACCAGCACACCGTTGACGACGGTGAAGATCGCGACGTTGGCGCCGATGCCGAGCGCGAGGCTGAGCGTCGAGACGGCGGTGAATACCGGGCGGGCACGAAGCGCGCGCGCCGCATGACGGATGTCGTGCCAGACCACGTCCCACCTCCAGCGATCCGTGCGCAGCCAGATCGCGTGTCGCCACGCGCCCGCCGCCCGGCGCAACTGCTCGACCCCTCCGCGCTCTTCCTCGTCGCACCAGGCGAGTTCGCTGTGCCATTCGCGCCGCCACTCGCCGCGGACGTCAGCCGGCACGACACGGGCAGCGGCGCGGACGATCAGGTGTGCGAAACGGGACATAGCGAATGGGGACGGGCCTCGTTTTGCGCCAACCGCCCCGCGTTTCCGAGGAGGCAGCTAACTATAAACACTACATAGCTGAGACGGCAACGTAGCGCAGATGGTTGGCGTTCGAGGTGAGGGCTCGAGAAAAAGGGCGAGAGGATGACTCCTCTCGCCCAAGTTCGAAGTTCAGAGTTCGACGTTCTAAGTTCCGGCTGCGCGTTCTACGCGCAGCCGCTGGTTGTGCCGCAATTCGGGCACTTGTAGCAGGCGCCCGAGCGCACCATGATCGACCCGCAGGTCGAGCACGGCGGCGCGTCTTCCTGGTTCTGAATCGCCGCGAACTTTGACGCGACGGGCTTCGTTGACGCCGCGGACTTATCCGCCGTCGCGGCGCTCGGTGCCGCGGAGGCGGAGGCGGCCGGCGCAGCGTTCTGCACATCAAGCACCAGCTGCTCAGGCGTCGTGCTCGGCGCTTCTTCCCGGTTGTTCACGCCCGCCCGGTACTGCGCTTCCGCCGACAGGAACTTCGCCGCCAGCCAGCGGAAGATGTAGTCGACGATCGACTTCGCGAACCGGACATCCGGATTCCGCGTCATGCCGGCCGGCTCGAAGCGCACGTGGCTGAACTTGTCGACCAGGTCCTGCAGCGGCACGCCGTACTGCAGCGCGTAGCTGATCGCCTGGGCGAACGCGTCGGCAAATCCCGAGATCGTCGACCCTTCCTTGGCCATGGTCAGGAACAGCTCACCCGGCTGGCCGTCTTCGTAAAGGCCGACGGTGATGTATCCCTCGTGTCCGGCGATGTCGAACTTGTGCGTGATCGACTGGCGCTCGTCGGGCAGGCGGTGACGGCGCGGAGCTTCGGCGACCGCCGAGGCCGCCGCGGCGCCCTCCTGCTTGTCACGCGAGGTGTTGAGCGGCTGCGTGCGCTTGCTGCCGTCGCGGTAGATCGAGACGGCTTTCGCGCCAATCCGCCACGCGTCGATGTAGGCCTGCTCGATCTCCTCCACCGTCGCGGCCTTCGGCACGTTGACGGTCTTGCTGATCGCGCCGGAGATGAACGGCTGGACGGCGCCCATCATCTTGATGTGGCCCATGTAGTGGATCGAGCGCGAACCGCGCATCGGCTTGAACGCGCAGTCGAACACCGCGAGGTCCTTCTCCTTCAGGTGCGGCGCGCCTTCGATGGTCTCGTTCTCGTCGATGTAGCCGACGATTTCCTTGACCTGCTGCGCGTTGTAGCCGAGCTTGACGAGCGCCGCGGGGACGGTGTTGTTGACGATCTTCATCATCCCGCCGCCGACCAGCTTCTTGTACTTGACCAATGCGATGTCCGGCTCGACGCCCGTGGTGTCGCAATCCATCATGAAGCCGATCGTGCCGGTCGGCGCGAGAACGGTCGCCTGCGCGTTGCGGTAGCCGTGCTGCTCGCCGAGCTCGACGCACTCGTCCCACGTCTTCTTCGCGAATTCGAAGAGATCCTTCGGGACGTGGGTCTTGTCGATGTCCTTGAGCGCGGCGCGATGCTTGCGCATCACCCGCAGCATCGGCTCGCGGTTCTTCTCGTAGCCGGGGAACGGCCCGCCATGATCGCGCGCGACCCGCGACGACTGCGCGTAGGCCGCGCCGTGCATCACGGCGGTGATCGCCGCCGAGTAGTCGCGGCCGGCATCGCTGTCGTAGGGCAGGCCGCGCGACATCAGCAGCGCGCCGAGGTTGGCGTAGCCAAGGCCGAGCGGCCGGTAGTCGTGGCTGTTGCGACCGATCGACGGCGTCGGATAGCTCGCGTTATCGACCAGGATCTCCTGCGCGGTGATGAACACCTCGCACGCCTTGCCGAACGCCTCGGCGTTGAATTCGCCGTCGTCCTTGACGAATTTCATCAGATTGATCGACGCCAGATTGCACGCCGAGTCGTCGAGGAACATGTATTCCGAGCACGGGTTGCTGGCGTTGATCCGCGCCGTCTCGGGGCAGGTGTGCCAGTCGTTGACCGTGGTGTCGAACTGCATGCCCGGATCGCCGCAGACCCACGTGGCCTCGGCGATCTGCCGCATCAGGTCCTTGGCCTTGTAGGTGTCGGTGACAGCGTGCGGCGCCAGCACCGCGCGCGTCTGCCACTCGCCGTCGTCGAGCACCGCGCGCATGAATTCGTCGGTCACGCGCACCGAGTTGTTCGAATTCTGGAAGAACACCGACGCGTAGGCCGGGCCGGTGAACGAGCCGTCGTAGCCGGCGTCAATCAGCGCCCACGCCTTCTTCTCTTCCTCGACCTTGCAGTTGATGAACTCGACGACGTCCGGATGCTCGGCGTTGAGGATCACCATCTTCGCGGCACGCCGCGTCTTGCCGCCCGACTTGATCACGCCGGCAAACGCGTCGAAGCCCTTCATGAACGACACCGGCCCCGACGCCGTGCCGCCACCGGCAAGCAGTTCCTTCGCCGATCGAATCGACGACAGGTTCGAACCGGTGCCCGAGCCGAACTTGAACAGCATCCCCTCGGTCTTCGCCAGGCCGAGGATCGACTCCATCGTGTCCTGCACCGAGTTGATGAAGCACGCCGAGCACTGCGGCGCTTTCTCGAACCCGCAGTTGAACCACACCGGGCTGTTGAACGAGCCCTTCTGATACACCAGCAGGTGCTTCAGCTCGTCGCTGAACGCGAGCAAGTCGTCTTCGCTCGCGAAATACTCCTCCTCGCGCGCCCACTTCGTGATCGTGTCGACGACGCGGCCGATCAGCTGCTTGACCGAACGCTCACGCTCGGGCGTCCCGATCTGGCCGCGGAAATACTTGGAGACGACGATGTTGGTCGCCTGCTGCGACCACGCTTTCGGAAACTCGACGTCGCGTTGCTCGAACACGAGTTCGCCGCGTTCATTAGCGATGACGGCTGAGCGCAATTCCCACTCGATCTCGTCGAACGGATCCACGCCATCCCGCGTGAAATACCGCTCGAACTCGAGACCCGTGACCGATCGGCCAGGACCAAACGTCCGGGCAATCTGCGACGCCGTCGTTTCTACGTGTTGAGCTCTTTGCATGTCCATCGTCTCCCGCTCGCCTAAGAATTTCGTACAGGGTGAACCAGGCCCCTCTCAAACGGCGATTGCCCTGCCGTTCCTTTGATTGGTTCTCGACGAAACGCTGGGATGGCTTCGTCTCGGCTGTTTCGGTGCCGGCGTTGAAATATGCGCCTCGTTTACGAAGTTGTCAAGACGTAAACCACTACATATTGTGACCCAGTTGACGCCCACCCGCCACATCTTGGCGAAGGCCCGTCGGTGTTGGCGTTTTTTCACATGACCTAAATGAGGCGCAAGGCTCAGGGCTCAGGGCTCGGCGTCAGAAGGCGGCGGGATGCGCGCTAGACACTGAGCCCCGAGCCCTGAGCCGTGAGCCCTGAGCCCGGTACAATGCGCCCCGTGCTCCGAGGCCCGTGGTCGTGGTTTCTGGTCACGCGGCTGGTCATCGCCCTCATCGGCGTCGTCGGCGTCGCGACCTTCGTCAATCAACACACCGGCGTCATCGGCGACGCCTCGGCCCTCGACCCGCAAGTCGTCTGGCACAAATGGGACTCGCTCTGGTACGAGCGCATCGCCGTGCACGGCTACGGCTACCAGGTCGACGACGTCAAGGGGCAGGCAGCCGCCGGGTTCTTCCCCCTCTACCCGCTGACCATCGGCGTGTTGATGAGCCTGCTGCCGAAGCTGTCGTTTTTCTGGATTGGCGTCGTCGTCTCGAATCTGTTCACGCTGGCGGCCCTGTTTCTCATCACGCGCGAGCTCTGCCGCGACGCGGAGCAGATCGATCGCGTCATGATCGCGACGCTGGCGGCCGCCGGCTCGTTCTATCTTTCGATTCCGTACACGGAAAGCCTTTTCCTGTTGCTCGTCGCGGGCGTAATGGTCTGCGTGCGGCGGCGCTGGATTCTGGTCGCGGCGGCCCTGGCCGGTCTCGCCTGCGTGACCCGCGTCCACGGCTTCGCACTGCTCGCGGTCCCGGGCATCGCGGTGCTGTTCGAGCGCGACAGCTCGATCGGCCGCCGGCTTGGACGGTTCGCGCTGGTCGCGATGGTGAGCGCGGTGCCGGTTGCGATGTACATGTTCTACCTGTCGCATGTGCAGGGATCGGCGGACGCGTTCGTCACCCGTCAAGCGATGTGGAACAACGCCTTCCCGTATCCGATGAAGGCCTTCGTCGGTCTCCTGGAATATCCGCGCCGGATCTCCGGCTGGCTGCACGGCGGCTTCTGGATGTTGTACGCATGGGTGCTGGCCCGGGCGTGGCGGCGCCTGCCGCTCGGTGAAGTTGTGTTCTGCGCCGGCGCCCTGTTGATCTCGACGCAGCAGGAGAGCTTTCACGGCATCTATCGCTACACGATGCCGCTGGTGCCGCTGGCGATCGGCCTGTCCGACGACACCCCGGCGGTCCGTACCGCGCTCATGGTCATCAACCTGATCTTCGGGACGATCATGATCCTCGCGTATGTCACCAACAATCGGTTGACGGTTTAAGAGGACATGGGGACGGGGGTTGCTTGCGCAAAGCACCCCCGTCCCCATCACCTTTTAAAACGGGGGTTGCTTGCGCAAAGCACCCCCGTCCCCGTCATCGTGTCAGCGTCATCGGGCCGACGAGCAGCGTGCAGCCGGCCGGCTCAACGCGCAAATCGAGCCGGCGTTCGAAGACGCGGCCGGACAGCGGCGGCAAGGGAAAACGCACGCGGCGCCAATCGGTGGCGGTCAGCCGGACGGTATCGGCGGCCTCACCATCGAGGTGCAGCGTGACCGCGCAGTCGCGGCCGCCGGCGGCGTCCCAGCGCATTGGCAGTTCGACGGCGCGGGCGTAGGGCGAGAAGAGCCAGGTCGAGTGCGCCTCGACGCGGCGATATTCGACGCCGTCCAGTTGGCCGGCGACCTCGCCGACGCCGGTGGTCGGCGGCGGCCCGGGATCGCGTGTCGCGGCGACGCGAAATGGCACGGTGAGCGCAATCGCGCCGACCAGCGCCGCCGTCATCCATTCCCGGCGCGGCGATCGATCGGCGGGCGCCGGCGCCAGGCCGGCGCCGAGACCGAGCGCCACGGCAAACAGCGCCATCACCGGCGCGATCAACAGCGGATGGCCAAACGCCGCGGTGATCGCGAACGCCGCGAGGCCGGCGCCGACCGCGGCATGCTCCGCCGATCCGGGGCGCCACAGCGCACGCGCGATCACACCGGCGACGAGGACGAAAAACAGCACCAGCGCCGGCGCGCCCAGTTCGGCGAGGACCTGCAGGAACTGGTTGTGCGCGTTCTCGCCGCCGGCGACGACCGGGAAAATCGCAATGAAGTCGGTGGACACGAAGGCGCGCGAGGCGGCGCGGAACATGCCGACGCCGGCGCCAAACACCGGGTCCTCCCGCGCGATTTTCAGCGCGATCTTCGCCATCTCGTGACGGATTTCCAGCGCGCGCGCGGGACTCCCGTGGTTGTCGCGGGTCCAGATCGACACCGCGAACGTGGTCGCGGCCACAACCACCGCCACCGTCGCCACGCGGCCGAACCGCTGCGCGCGGACATCGCGCAGCACCCACGCGCCGCCCAGCACCATGGCGACGGCGCCAAGCGCCGACCGCGACTGCGTCAGGACGAGGGCGAGCAGCACGATCGGCGCGACGACGAAGAGCATGCCCCACCGCCGGCGCGCGACGCCGAGCCAGACGGCCGGCACGAGCAGCAGCGCGAAGTACGACCCCGCGGCGTTGACGTCGGGAAACAACGTGCTCACCCGCTGAGTGCGAAACATGAACATCAGCGTCGCCAGATGATCCTCGTGACGCAACACGACGTCGGCGAGTCGAAGCCAGGCGAACGACGCCGCCGCGGCGCCGCCGACGAGCCACAGCCGCACCGCCGGCGTGGCGGCGCTGGGCGCGCGACGCAAGGCCCGCTCGATCACGACCGCCAGCGCGACGCCGGCGATCCAGCGCACCGCTTCGTGCACATCCAGGTACTTGTTGGTGTTGGTGAAGTAAGGCCCGGTCGCGTGCGCCCACAGAGCGCTGAGGATTTCCGGGCCGCTCGTGGTTGCGCCCGCGCGCGCGATGTTGACGATTGCCGACGCCGCCACGAGTGCGCCAAACGCCCACGCCGGTCCCGCGAGCCGGCTCGGGGTGACGCTGCGATCGAAGACGCTGCGGACGCATGCGCCGGCAAGCGCCGCGATCACGATCGCGTCGGTGAACGGCTCCAGACGCAACGAAGCGCCGGTCAACACCAGCAGGGCAAACGCCGACGGGACGAGCACTGCCGTCGCGATCGCGCCGACGATCGGTCGCCACGCCATCGCCGCCGCGAGCGCGACGAGTGAGAGCTTGATCGTGAGCGGCGCCTCGCCGCGCGCGAAACCGGTCAACAGCGCGACGCAGATCGCGCCGGCCGCAAGCGACCAGAGGACCTTGCCCGCCTGCAAGACGCGTGCGCTCACCAGAAAGCAGCTTAGCCGAAGGGAATCACAGATTCGTCGCACATTCTTGTGCGGCACGGCCTGCCGCCCGCGCATTTTTTCGTGCAACTTACCAAACTGAGCGAGCCTCCGGGCCGATCGCCTGATAGAGTTTGCCCATGGACAACACGCAGGCCTCGCTGCCGTTGAGTCCGTCGCCAGCCGCGGCGCTGGTCGTGCGCGAGCACGCGCGCGCACTACCGGGCTGGTTGAGCCGCACGATTGCCGCCATAGAAATTGTCTTCGTCTGCGGCATCCCGACGCAGTTGCTCGTCGCCCTCGGCCTGATCTTCTTCGTGCAGATGCCGATCATGGTCGACGACCATCTCTCACTCGAATTCCTCGCGTTGGTCAGCCTGCTCGACACCGCCTTGATTGCGATCCTCATGCGCGCGTTCCTCGAGCGCAGCGGCGAGACCTCGCGCAGCGTATTTCTCGGCGTTCGTTCGACGCGGACGGAAATCTGGCGCGGCGTGAAGTTCGTGCCGGTCGTTTTCGCGGCCGTCACCGCGATTGTCCTGACGCTGCGCTGGCTGGTGCCGTCGCTGCACACCGTCAAGGAGAGTCCGTTCCAGGCCTATTTCGCCTCGCCGCTCGAGACCGCCATCATCCTCGCGGTCGTCGTGCTCGCCGGCGGCGTGCGCGAGGAACTGCAGCGCGCGTTCATCCTGCATCGCTGCGGCCAGCATTTTGGCGGGCTGGGCTTCAACGTTCGACTGCTCGGCCGACAGCTCTTTCGCGTCAACTTCCCGACCGACGGCCGCATGATCGGCCTGATGCTCTACAGCCCGCTGTTCGCGATTCTTCACTACGACCAGGGCCTCGACGTCGTCGTCGCGGTCGGCCTGCTCGGACTGTTCTGGGGCGTGACCTACATCAAGCGGCGCTCGGCGGTCACCGGCATGGTCAACCACGCCTGCTTCAACGCCGCCCAGGTGCTGCAGGCGGCGCTGGCGAAGTCGTTCGGGATGTAGCCTAATAGGCGCTTGCGCCGCGCCGGATTCGTCGTCCTCTTTCTCGTCCTGCTGCCCGCAGTCACCACCCGTCTCTACGCGTCCGACGAAGTCCAGTTCTTCGCCTGGCTGCGCTCGTGGGCGTTCGACCGCGACGTCAACTTCGACAACGAGTACCGGCACTTCAATGCGACCGGTCGTTACCGCGGCTTTGCGGAAACGTTCCTGTCCGACGAGCGCGTCACCGAGATCGGCCGGCGGCCGAATTTCGCGCCGGTCGGCTCGGCGATTCTCTGGGCGCCGTTCTACGCGGTTGGCCACGCCGTCGCGATCGCGACCGGCGCGCCGCGCGACGGCTACAGCAAACCGTATGTCGCCGCCGTCGCCTATGGCTCGGCGTACTACGGGTTCATGGCGGCGCTGATTTCCGGAGCGATCGCCGTGCGCGTCGTCGGCCGCGGCGGCGGCGCCACGCTGGCGGTCTGGTTTGGAACGCCGCTCGTCTTCTACATGTACATCGCGCCGGGGTTCGGCCACGCGACGTCGGCATTCGCCGTGGCGCTGTTCATCTGGACGTGGCTGCAGGTCCGCGACGCCTGGTCACCAGCCGGAGCGTTCGCGCTCGGTGCGGCCGGGGCGTTGATGGCGATGGTCCGTGAACAGGACGCGCTGCTGATCGCCGGTCCCGCGATTGATTTTCTGCGCACGGCGGCGCGTCATCGGCGTCAATCACTGGCGGACCGTCCCGGGATTGCAACACCCATCGTCACCGCCGTCACCGCCGGTTCGGTCGCATTTCTCGTTTGCTACGCGCCGCAGCTCGCCGCCTACAAGGCGCTCAACGGCCACTTCGGGCAGACCTACCTCGTCACCCGCAAGATGAACTGGGCGGCGCCGCATTTCTTCGACGTCCTGATTTCCCGCGAG
Organism: Vicinamibacterales bacterium; assembly: GCA_036274055.1. Classification (GTDB taxonomy): domain Bacteria; phylum Acidobacteriota; class Vicinamibacteria; order Vicinamibacterales; family SCN-69-37; genus DASUGM01. Next base: position 22,399 of record DASUGM010000334.1, read on the forward strand.
TACGGACTCTTCTTCTGGACGCCGCTGGTGGTCGTGGCGCTCGCCGGGCTGATGGCGCTGGCGCTGCGGCGTGTACCGGCGCTGCACCGGGACGCGGCGTGGATTGGCGCCCTCGCGCTGGTGATGTTCGCGCTGCAGGTCTACACCTCCGGCAGCGTCGAGTCATGGACCGTCGCCGGATCGTTCGGCCAGCGCCGCTTCGTCGCGACGACTCCGCTGCTCGTGCTCGGACTGGCGGCGATCTTCGTCGCGGCGGCACGATGGTGGGCGATCGCGCGATGGGGTCTCGGCGTGCTGGTCGTGCTGTGCGTGTGGTGGAACGCCGGTCTGATGGCGCAGTTTGGTCTCCACACCATGGACCGGCAGCGGCTGACGCTTGCTGAGAATGCACGCGAGACGTTCATTACCCTGCCGATGCGCGCTCCGGCGCTGGCGTGGCGCTACTTCACCAACCGGTCGTCGTTCTACCAACTCCCGCTGCGGGATAGAGCGCGATAGACTGGGGGCCCCGCCGCCGCGGCCGCCGAGACGTGAAGCTGCTGTATTTCGCCGACACGAGGTTCCCGATCGAACGCGCCAATGGCGCGCAGACGATGGCGACGTGTCAGGCGCTGGCGCGCCGCGGCCACGAGGTAACGCTGCACGTGCGGCCAGACTCGGCGCCGGCGCAGCGCGATCCGTTCGCGTTCTACGACCTGCCAGCGGTCGATCGGCTCAAGATCGCCTACCTGACCGCGCCGCGCGGCGAACACTGGCGGCGCGCGACGTTCCTGCTGACCGCGGCGCTCGCCGCCGGACGGCACCGCGACGCGATCGTCTACACGCGCGACCTCGGCCTGGCGTCGTTCCTGACCCAACTGCCGTCACTGCGACGTCCGAAGGTCGTCTACGAGTCGCACGGCATCGCACCGGTGGTGAGCGAGGAAATGCCGGCGCTGCTCGGCAAGCCGGAGCTGGCCGCGTCGCCGCGCAAGATTGAACGGCTCGATCGCCGCGAGCGCCGGGTCTGGAAACGCGCCGCCGCCTACGTCGCGATCACGCGCGCGCTTGCCGACGACCTCGCCGCGCGCTACGGTCCTCGGCCGAACGTCTTCGTCGTCCCCGACGGCGCGGCCGCCCGGGGCGACACCGCGCCCGCCCCCAACCGGCGACCGCTCGCGGCTTACGCCGGTCATCTCTATCCGTGGAAGGGCGTGGACATTCTCGTGCGAGCGCTCGCCGCAGCTCCCGATCTGCGCGGGTTGATCGTCGGCGGTCATCCCGGCGAATCTGACCGCGCACGAGTCGAGGCGCTCGCACGCGACTGCGGGGTCAGCGATCGGCTCGAGATTACGGGCCTGATCCCGCAACGCGAGGTCGCGGCGCGGCTCGCCGCTGCGACGATGCTCGTGCTGCCCAACGTCGCGTCGACAATCTCCGAGCGCTACACGTCGCCGCTCAAGCTGTTCGAATATCTCGCGCTCGGTCTGCCGATTGTCGCGTCCGACCTCGCGTCGATTCGCGAGGTCCTCCAGCCCGGTCGGACAGCGCTGCTGGTGCCGCCCGGCGACGCCGGCGCGCTTGCCGCCGCAATGACCCGTCTCGCCGGCGATCCAGATTTGTCGGCGTCGCTCGGTTCGGCGGCGCGCGGCCTGGCCGGCGAGTACACCTGGGAGCGGCGGGCCGAGCGGCTCGAACCCGCTCTCGAAGCGGCGGCCCGCGGATGATTTCCGACGCCTTGATCGCCGTCGCCCAATGCCCCGATTGCCGCGGCGCCGTTGCCCGCGGCGCTGGCGATGTGATCTGCTCGCAGTGCGGCCGGGTGTTTGCGGCTGGCCGCGGCTATCTCGATCTCCGGCCGCTCGCCGAATTCAAGGAGCAGACGAAGTACCTCGACGAGGCCCTGCACGCCGACGCCCGCCACGAGTCGATCGCGCCGCCGCTGCTCGGGTCGAAGATTCGCAACGATCGGTTGCGCGCGTTTCTCGATTTGAAACCTGGCGACCGCGTCATCGACCTCGGCTGCGGCAGCGGCCGTGCCATCGCCTGGAATGCCGACACCGGGGCGTCGCTGGCCGGCGTCGACGTCAGCCCGTTTTTCGCTCCGGAGGCAATCGAATCCTCCGACCTGCTGCTCGGCGACTTGCGCCGGTTGCCAATCCGCGACCGCGCGTTCACCAAGGCGTGGTCGCTCGACGTACTCGAACATCTGTCGCCGTCGGCGCTGCGCGAGATGCTCGCTGAAGCCAACCGCGTGCTCGTCCCCGGCGGCGCGCTGTTCGTCTACACCCACGTGCGCAAGAACGGCCCGCTCGGCCCGGCCGTGCGCGGCATCAACCGCTTCGCCAGGTTCTGCGAGCAGTTCGGCCTGATCGATCTCCGTCAGGAACGTCTGCGCAAGTCCGATCATCTGAATCCAATCGCCGACCACGACGAGTTGGCGCGTGTCGTCGGCGACGCCGGATTTACGATCGAGCGGCTGACCTACTACACGCCGATCGCCGGGGCGCTGATTGAGAACGTCCTCATCCGGATGGGCGAGCGGGCGCTGGCCCGGCGCGCGAAAAAGACCGACGGCGCCACCGACGATGCCGCGGCCGTACGCGCCGCGCGGACCGGCGCGCAGGCGCGGATCCGCAAGCGCGGCGCGACCTACCAGGCGCTGCGCGCGCTCTCGGCGGTGATGGCGCTGGACGTCCACCTGTTCGGCCGCGTCAAGTCGGGACCGTTCTTCGCGTTGTTGAGAAAGCGCGGGGGCTGATCCGGATGCGCCTGCTCTACGCCGCGCTCGACCAGACCGTGCCGGGATCGCTCGGCGGCTCGGTGCACGTCCAGGCGGTCGCCGAGGGATTGGCGGCCCTTGGTCACGAGGTGCATGTCGCCACGCAGCCAGGGGGCCAATGGCCCGCCGGGGGGGGGGTCCATTGGCACGCCATGGCGCCGCCGCTAGGCCGCCATCAGCTCCGCTGGCTGCGCACCGCCGCCATGGCCAACCTCGCCCGCCGCGTCGGCGCCGAGCTCGTGATGGAGCGCTACTACAACTTCGGCGGCGAAGGCATTCTCGCGGCGCGCCGGCTCGGTATTCCGGCGGTGCTCGAAGTCAACGCGCCGGTGATTGACTATCCCGGCTCGACGAAATCGCGCGTCGATCGGGCGCTGCTCATCGAACCGATGCGGCGCTGGCGCGATCGTCTGTGCCGCCTGACCGACCTCTTCGTGACCCCGGTCGCCGACATCGTGCCGTCGTGGGTCCCGCGCGAGAAAATTCTCCAGGTCGAGTGGGGCGCTGACGTCGGCCATTTCCGGCCCGACGTCCGCGGCCCACTGCCCTTTACGAAGGATCCCCATCGCATCTACTGCGTGTTCGCCGGCGCGTTTCGATCGTGGCACGGCGTCGTCCACCTCGCGGCCTCGCTCGCTCGCCTCCATGCCCAGGGCGATCATCGCTTCGGCGCGGTGTTCATCGGAGACGGCCCGGAGCGCGCGGCGGCCGAGCGCGCCGCCGGAGCGGTCCCGGGTGTCATCTTCACCGGCGCCCTGCCGCATGCCGCGTTGCCGGCGGCGTTGGCCGCCGCCGATATCGGTGTGGCGCCCTTCGACCCGACGCGGCATGGCCCGCTGCGCCTCGGCTTCTACTGGTCGCCGCTGAAAATCTTCGAGTACATGGCGGTGGGCCTGCCCGTGGTCGCGCCAAAACTGCCGCGCCTCGAGCGGCTGGTCGAGCACGGGCGCGAAGGCCTGCTATACGATGCCGAGGATCCGCGAGCGCTCGATCGCGCGCTGGTCACGCTGGCCGACGGCGATCTGCGGCGCAGCATGGGCGCAGCCGGCCGCGCCCGGGTCGTCAAGGACTTCAGCTGGGAGGCGCACTGCCGCATGCTCGACGCCCGCCTGCGCCCGCTGGTGACACGACGATGAGCGCGCCGCTGTCGATTCTGATCGTCACCGACTCGTTTCCGCCGATCTGCGGCGGCAGCGGCTGGAGCACGTGGGAGCTGACGCGCGGTCTCATCGCCCGCGGCCACCACGTCGAGGTGGTCAAGACCGACGTCGCGAAGGTTGCCGGCATCTTCGACGGCACCTACGAGGGCACGCGCGTCACCAACTACGCGATCAAGGCCCCCGACATCCCGGTGGTGCGCAACCTCATCAAGAACGAGCAGTTGTGGGGCGGCCTGGCCGCCTATCTGACCAAACGGCTGCGCGAGCACGAGGTCGACATCGTTCACGCGCAGCACGTGCGTACGACGGTGCCCGCGA
>DASUGM010000335.1:0-3041 GCA_036274055.1 Vicinamibacterales bacterium
GCGCATCTTGTCGCTGGTCTCCGGCTTGACGACCTGCTTGGCGAGCTTCAGCGCCTCTTCGCGCGAGCGCTTCATGAAGGTCGGCGGAATCAGCAGGCCGCCGTTCACCAGCGCGTTGATCCCGGCGACCGCCTGCAGCGGTGCGACCGAAAGGCCGTGACCGAACGCGATGGTCACGGTGTTGAGCTCGCCCCAGCGCCTGGGCACCAGGGGCGCGGCGCTCTCCGGCAATTCGGTGCGCAAGCGGTCGAGCTGGCCGAGCTTCTTCAGGAACCATTTGTGATGCTCGACGCCCATCGCCAGCGCCATGCGCGCGGTTCCGATGTTCGAAGAGTACGTGAAAATTTCCGGTACCGTGAGAATCCGGTTCTGGCCGTGGTAGTCGCCGATGCTGAACCGGCCGTAGCGCAGCGAGCCGCGCGCATCGAAGGTCGAATTGAGGCTGACCTTGCCGGAGTCGAGCGCCATCGCGATGGTGAGCGCCTTGAAGGTCGAGCCCAGCTCGAACACGCCGGTGGTGAGCCGGTTGATGCGCAGCGGATCGTTGGCTTGTTTCGGGCTGTTCGGATCGTAGTCCGGCAGCGACACCATCGAGATAATCTCGCCGGTGTTGACGTCGACGACGAGACCCGCGGCGGCCTTGACCTTGAACTTGGTCGCCGCCGCGATCAGTTCGTCGCGCAGCGCGTGCTGCACGCGAAGGTCGACCGCGAGCTCGACCGGTTTTTGCAGGCGGTCGGTGGCGAACCCCGCCATGTGCAGCGCCTGCAGGCCACGGCCGTCGAGCCATTTCTCGATGCCGGCAATGCCTTGGTTGTCGATGTTGACGTGGCCGATCAGGTGCGAAACCTCGGCGCTGTTGGGATAAACGCGCTTGTTCTCGGCGAGGAATCCGACGCCCGGCAACCCGAGCTGATGGATTTCGCGCCGCTGCTTCGGCGAAATCTCGCGCTTGAGCCAGATGAAGCCCTTCTTGGTGCTGAGCCGGTCGCGCAATTCCGTGGCGTCGAGGTCGGGCAGCACCGCGGTAAGAAGTTCGGTCGCCTCGTCGGGATCGATGATGTTGCGCGGCTCGGCGAACAACGACGGCGAGCGCACGTCGGTCGCGAGAATCTGGCCGTTGCGGTCGACGATGTCGGGGCGCGCGGTGGAGATGCGCTCTTGCGAGCCGGCGCGGCGCACGACGTGGCTTTCCGGGAAGACCGCGAACATCACGAGCCGCGCAGCGATCACGCCGTAGACCAGGGCGAACGCCGCGATCGCCAGGCCGACGCGCGCCCGCGCCTTGACGTGACGGTTGACGTTCTCGCCGTACAGCAGGTTGCGGATCAGCCGCCGGCGCCACGGCTCAGACGGCGTCCGGGCGGACGATACGGCTGCGGAATCGACGGGAATATCCATCGCGCTAATCCTGCTCGTCCCGTCCGGGCAGCGTTCCTGGCGGCGGTCCGTCTTCCGGGATGGAGCCGGTCGGAGGATTGTCGTCGGGATTCTCGATCATCGCGGCGATCGCATCGTCCGGCAGCGGCTGCACGATCTGCGGCGCGCGCTCCGGCAGCCGGTCGAACGAGTCGAACTGCCCCGGCTGGGTCGGACCGAGCGTCAGATGCCGCCGCACCAGACCTTGCAGGCGGGCCGGATTGTCCAGCGTCGCCCATTCGGCGCGTAGCGCCGCGATGGCATCGCGCTCGCGCCGGATGTCGCCGCGCATCTTGGCGATCCGCTCGGCGCGCAGCGTGGTTTCGAACTTGATCTCGTACACGTAGGCGGCGGCAAACACGAGCATCGCCACGACGCAGAGGTTAAGAAAGCGCATGCTCACCGTCCCTTCGTCACGTCGGCGAGCGACGGGAGCCGCGGCAGCAAGGCACCGGCATCCGCCGCGCGGGGCGGCGCGTCGGTGCGCTCGGCGGCGCGCAGCTTCGCCGAACGCGCGCGGGGGTTGGCAGCGGTTTCGGCCTCGTCGGCGGCGATCGGCCGCTTGGTCAGAACGCGGAACGTCGGCGCCGGGCCCCTGCGTTCAGGCGCATGGCGTGACGTCGCCGTTGCGCGGCTGCGTTCGGTGAAGAACGTCTTGGCGATACGATCCTCAAGCGAATGGAACGTGATCACGACGAGGCGGCCGCCCGGCTTGAGGATGCGCTCGGCCGCGGCGAGGCCTTCGGCCAACTCCGCGAGCTCGTCGTTGACGAAGATGCGCAGCGCCTGGAACGTCCGCGTCGCCGGATGAATGCGGTCGGGCCGCGCATGGATCACCGTGCCGACGATCTCGGCGAGCGCGCCGGTCGTCGCGACCGGCGCCTTGGCTCGGGCGGCGGCGATCGCCTTTGCGACGCGGCGGGCGAATTTCTCCTCGCCGAGCGTCGCGATGACCGACGCGAGGTCGCGCTCGCTCGCCCGCGCCACCACGTCGGCCGCGCTCGGCCCCTCGCCGCCCATGCGCATGTCGAGCGGCCCTTCAAGCCGGAACGAAAAGCCGCGCCCCGCTTCGTCGAGCTGCATCGACGACACGCCGATGTCGAGCACGACGCCGTCCACGGCCTCGTGGCCGAACCGGCGCGCCACCACGTCGAGGTTGGAGAAGCGGTCCTCCACCAGCGTCAGCCGACCGGCCGCCTGTTCCACCAGACCGGTGGCCCGAGCAATGGCAGACTGATCCCGATCAATGCCGAGCACCTGCGTGTTCGGCGTCTGAAGGAGCGCCTTAGTATAGCCGCCGGCGCCGAACGTGCCATCGATATAGACGCCGCCGTCGCGGACGTTGAGATGTTCGAGCGCGGCGCGCAGCAGCACCGGAACATGAGCGGCGCTCGTGCTGCCCACCGTCATCTGAACGCTCCGTGCGAACCCGACGCGGCGCGAATCATGCTGCGTTGCCAATCCCGTTGGGCGTCGCCGGCATGTGCCGGCCGGAATGCCGGCGATCGACCCATTGTCTTGATACCTCAACAGCTTACACCGGGTCCGGGGGAGCGTCTGAGGCATCATGGATGCGGCAATCATCCGGAAAATGCGAACGGAAACGGCGCGCGGCCGCACGC
>DASUGM010000336.1:0-6858 GCA_036274055.1 Vicinamibacterales bacterium
CAATCGATGCGCTCTCGACACCCGGCAGCGCGCGCACGCGCGCCAGGGCGTCGTCGTAGTACTGACGGGCCTGATCGACGGAAAATCCGACGCTCGGCGGATTGAGGTTGGCGATCACCAGCTTCGTTCCCTCGAAGCCGAGGTCCGTGCGCTGGGCGACGGCGAGGCTGCGGATGAACAGGCCGGCGCCGGCGAGCGCGACCAGCGCCACCGCCATCTCGATCACTACCAGCGCCGACCGGACGCGGCGGCCGCGGCTGGCGAGTCCGCCGGAACGCCCGCCCTGTTTCAGCGCGACGACCAGGTCCGGCCGCGAGGCGCGGAGCGCCGGCAGCGTGCCGAACAGCAGCGCGGTGACGATCGTCGTGGCGATCGTGAACCCGAGCACGCGCAGATCGAAGCCCAGCGCCACCGAATCCGGGGCGATGAACGGCGGGCGCCAGGCCCACAACGCGTCGCGCCCGATCCGCGCGACGACGAGCGCGGCGATGCAGCCGAGTGACGCCAGCACCAGGCTCTCGGTCAGCAACTGACGGACGATCCGGACGCGCCCGGCGCCGAGCGCGGAGCGCACGGCAATCTCGCGCTCGCGCGTCGCCGACCGCGCGAGGAGCAGACTGGCGAGGTTGACGCATGCGATCAGCAGCACGAAACCGGCGACGGTCATCAGCACCGTGCCGGCGAGCACGAACTGCTGACGCTGATTGATGCCGAGCGCGCCTTCTTCGATCGGCCGGAGTGCGACGCCACGGCCGCCGTTGTCCTTGGGATAGTCGTGGGCGAGCTCGGCGGCGATCGGCGCGAGCGCCTGCTGCGCCTGCGCGATGTTGATGCCGGCCTTCAACCGCGCGACCGCGGTGACCATCACCGCGCGACGGAGCGGGAAGATCTCCTTGCCGAGCCCGGTCAGCATCTGCTGGTTCATGCTGATCGGCACCCACACGAAGTCGGCGCGCGACAGCGCGAAGATCCCTTTGAAGCCTGGCGGCGCGACGCCGATGACGTTGTAGGCCTGGCCGTTGAGCATCACCGTCCGGCCGATGACGCCCGGATCGCCGTTGTAGCGGCGCAGCCACAGGCTGTGACTGATCACGGCCAGCGGATCGCCGCCGTCGTGCGTGTCCTCGCCGGCCGCGAAGAACCTGCCGGCGATCGGCGTGACGCCGAGGACGTCGAAGATGTTGGCGGTGACCAGCGCGGTCGGAATCTGTTCGGACGACTCGTGGCCCTCGTCGGAGAGCGTGGCGCCGTTGAACTGCGCGCCGGCGATCCCCGCGAACACCGTCGCCTTGTCGCGATAGTCCTTGAAATTCGGAAACGACAGCGGCAGCAGGTTATTGCCGGCGACGGCGTTGGTCGCATCGGCGGTGTAGACGTTGACCAGGCCGTCCGGATCACTCACCGGCAGGCGATCGAGAAACACCGCGTTGATCAGCGTGAAGATCGCGGTGTTGGCGCCGATGCCGAGCGCCAGCGTCAGCACCGAGACGATCGCGAAGCTGCGGCTCGCGCGCAGCATGCGCAGCGCGTAGAGGACGTCCTGCCAGAGGATGAGCATGCGTCGAGTATCGACGCCGGCCGGCTCCGGGAATTTCTGGTCTGCGAATTCAGAGTCTTCTGGACCGGTGGCCGGTCACAACACTGGTCCCGAAGAGCCCGTGCGACGTGCGGCGGTGCGCCAGTGCGAGGTGCGGCGGTGCGCCGAGCGCGAGCCGAGCCGCTCCATTTCGGCGACCAGCACGGCGCGTCCGAACGACGTCAGCGCGTAATGACGTTTCGAGGCCCGTGGTCATCAATGAGCGGATGTATCACTCAGTGATGCAATGTGTCACTGCCTGAGAATGTCAGCGGTCTGGAGACGGGCCAGTCGGCGCGCCGGGCCGATCGCAATTACGATCGCGACGATCAGCAACACCGCGCCGGGGACCAGCGCGGTCTCGGATCGGAACGCCGGCAGGTCGGGCAACCGCGATCCGAGCAGGCGCAGACCGGCAAAGGCGATCATCACGCCCGCGGCGCCGCCGCTGCCCACGAGCCCCACCGCGTCCAGCACCGGCAGGCCGGTCAGGGTCCGCGGCGGCGCGCCCAGGGCCAGCCGCACCGCGAACTCGCGACGGCGAAGCGACATCGACTGACGCAGGACGGCCCCGGCCCCCGCGGCCGCGAGCGTGAGGGTCGCGAGCGCCGTTACCAGCGCCGCCAGCGCTGTCAAGCGTGGCACCGCGACGCTGGCCGCGGCCAGGTCGTCGAGGTCGGCCACCTGTGACACCGGCTGATTGCGATCGACACTGGCGATCGCCGGACGAATCGCGGACAGGGTCGCGCGCGGATTGTCCGAGCGCACCACCAGCCACATCCACGTCAACCACGTCTCGGCCTTCTGTCGATGTGGCACGTAGACGGCTGGACCCTCGACCTGAGTAGGGCCGTCGTGATGCACGTCGTCGACCACGCCGACGACGGTTCGCCAGTCCTGATCACCACCGATGCGGAAGCGAGCGCCGATCGCGTCGCGGCCCGGCCAGAACCGCTGCGCCGCCGCGTCGTTGATGATCGCCACGTTCGGCGACGTCGGGAGGTCCAGTGAGTGAAAGAAACGACCGCGGCGAAGCGGCGTCCGAACGACCTCAAGGTAGTTCGCGGTCACGATCCGCAGCGCCGCCAGCGGCTCGGCTTGGCCCGGCGGTTTCGGGCGGCCCTCGATTGCGATCGGCAGCGACACCGTGTTGCCCCGCAGCGGCAAATCGCTGATCGCCGCGACCGCCGAGACGCCGGGCGCGTGGGCGACGCGTTCAAAGATGGCGTCGAAATAGGTGGCCTGGGCCTCGTTGGTAGCGGCCCGACTTCGCGGGGCCTGTAGTCGCAGCGTCAAGATGCCGTGTGTGGCAATTCCGAGATCCGTCCGTGCCAGCTGGGCGTAGACGCTTTCAAACGCAGTCGCCAGCGAGAGCAGCGCGCCGACGAAGGCGGTCTGGACGATTACCAGCCAGCGCTGTCGTCGCACGCCGGCGCTGGTTGCGCGGCCGCTACGTGTCGAATCCGCGGAGGCCGTCCACCAAGGTCGGGCGAGGATCGGCACGGCGCCAAGCCAGGCAGCCCCCACGGCCGCAGCAACCATGCCGACCACCGTGACGGTTGTCGTGGCGTCATAGCCGGCAAGTTGCGTCAATGCCTGAGGCGCCAGGTTGCGGACCATCAGCACCACCCCCAGCCCGATCGGGATGCCGAACGCCGCCGCGGCGGCGGCCACCAGGCCCGATTCGAGCGCGAGCTGTCGCACGATCGAGGCTCGCGTGGCCCCGAGCGCCAACAGCAGGTGCAATTCCGGCAGTCGCTGTAACAATCGGCCGATGGCGACGCTGGTCAGGTTTGCGCCGGTGACCAGGACCAGCGCGAGCACACTGGCCGCGAGCGCAAGGACCGGCAGCCGCGACGGTCCGAACATCTCCGTGTGCAATGGGACCGCCCGCGCGGTCCACGAAGCATTCGTGGATGGATACGCCGTGGCCAATTGCGCCATCGCCTGCGTCAGCCGGGCTTGGCCGTCATCGAACGACTGCGCCGGCGCGAGGCGCGCCACGACTTTGAGCCATCGGGAGGCGCGGTTCGTGGCGTTCTCGCCAGTGAGGACCAGCGGCACCCAGACGTCCGTGTCGGCAGCGGGAAAGGCAAACGACGGCGACATGACGCCGGCGACAGTCATCAAGCCGCCGTTCATCCGCAGTGATCGTCCCGGCGCTGCAGCGTCGCCGAGACGAGCGGCGAGTCGAGCGCTGATGACGACGGTCGTCGAGAGATCGACCGCGTTCAGACCGCTGAAACCGCGGCCACGCGCCGGCGGTACACCGAGCGTGTCAAAGAACTCGGGGGTGACGAGCGCGCCTTCGAGTCGTTCCGGCTCGTCGATGTCGGTGAGCGACACCGGCCACGACATATAGCCGAGCCAGCTCAGGCCGGCCCTCCGCGTGATGGTCTGCAGATCGCTGAGATCGGCGGGCGAGAAATGGCCGCGCGTCTCCTGCTGGGCGTCATTGACGCCCCAGACCGCCACCAACTGCGCCGGCGCGGGAAACGGCAAGGGCCGCAGGAGCGCGCCATGCACGATCGCGACGATCGCGCCAATCAGCGCGATGCCCAGCATCAGCATCGCCGTCATCTGTGCCGCGGCGCCAGGACGGCGGCGCACGGCGCGGCACCCGCGTCCGAAGTCGGCAAGCCAGGCGCGCCAGGGTGCGATCCGCGCCGCTCGATCTCGTTCGGCGGCGCACTCGAGGCGTCGTGCCCGCAAATCGCCGAACCGGCGCGCGGCTTCGGCGCGCGCCGCCTCGGGCGGCCAACCGGCGCCGATCAGGTCCTGAATCGACCGTTCGAGGTGCGCTTCGAGTTCCTGCTGGATCTCGCGATCGTTCGGCGTCATGACCGGCTCCGTCGTGGCCCGTCGGAAGCGGAAAGAATCTTGCCGACTGCCGTTGCGTACCGCCGCCAGCCGTCGGCCTCAGCGCGCAGCGCGCGGCGGCCGGCGCCGGTCAGCCGGTAGAACCTGGCGCGGCGGTTGTTCTCCGATGCGCCCCAGGTGCTGACGATCAACCCCCGCGCCTCGAGTCGGTAGAGCGCCGGGTAGAGCGCGCCTTCCTCGACCAGCACGTCGGCGTCCGACTGGTCGTGGATCCAGCGCGACACCGCGTACCCATGCTGCTGGCCCCACGACAGGCTCTTCAGAATCATCACGTCGAGCGTGCCGCGCAGCACGTCGAGCCGAGCGGTCTTTGTTCCCATAAGGTTTATAGGGGAATGTAACCGATCCTCCCCTAAGGTTTCAAGGGAAGCGGCGGCGGGGCGTGCCGGCGGTCGGATTGATCGATATGATCGACCTGACGTCCTGATGGACCTGTACCTGACCACCGAGCCGCCCGATCACCTGTTCGTCCACCTGCTCGACGGCGCCGACGAGACCGTCGTCGCGGTCGGCCACGCGCGCGGCGGCGCCGCGTCGATCACGCGCGCGGTCAACGAGGCGATGAGCGCCGGCTACGGCGAGTGCTTCTGGCCGGGACTCGAAGGCGGGCAGTACTGGTGGATGTTCCGCCGCGACGGCGATTCGATGGACGTCATCGCGATGTGGACGCGCGGCGGCGCCGCGCTCTGGGAGCACGTCTTTCGCGCGACCGAGAACGCCGACTTCGTGCGCGATCGGCTGATCGAGGAGACCGCGCGGCTTGTCTGACCCGGGTACTTCGGGTACTACGGGTACTCGGGGTACGTCGGGTACCAGGAACCTGCATTCGCATCAACTTTCTCAACAGGTACGGGCCGGTTCGCAGGCTCGTACCTGAGGAGAAAGTAGACAACGCGAAGCCAGGTTCCTCGTACCTGACGAACCCGGAGTACCCGTAGTACCCGAAGTACCCGATGGATTATTTCCCGTCCCCGTAATACCCCTGCCGCGCGCGGACCGTCGCCCCCTTCACGCCCGGAACCTCGACGACAATCGCGTGCCACCCTTTTTCATCGACGCCGGTCGGTGAGTAGCGCAGGATGTAGCTCTGGCGAAAGTCGTCGAAGATCGCCTTGAACGACCGGAACAACGACGACGATCGGAAGAAGAACGACTGCGTCTGCAGCGTGCCGCCGGTGCGCTCGGCGGCCTCGACGAGCACCCGGTCGCCGTCGAAGCGCGCCCGCGGCGAACAGGACCGCACGCGATAGTCGGCGTCGCTCCCGCCGCCCGAGTGGTCGACCAGATGGACGACGGCCTCCGATCGCGCCGCCAGCTCGCGGAACATCGCGCTCGACACGATGCTGCCGCAGTCGCGGCGATCGGTCAGGCCGACGACCAGATGCCGTCGGTCCGCCGCCGGCTTGTGCAGCAGCGCCATGACCAGCGCGTCCTGAATGAGCGAGATGCCGCCGACCGCGCTGAAGGTGAGGTCGACCTTGGTGCCCGCCGGCGTCCACGGCACGGATTCGTAGACCGAGTCGCCGATCGTCAACAGCCGGAACTGATCGTCCGGCCGCAGCAGCTTCATCACGCCCTGAATGTCTTCCTTCATGTCGCCGAGCTTGCCGGCGGTGCTGCCGCTGGTGTCGAGGAACAACGTGACATCCACCGGCACCGATTCGATCGACACCGCCTCGATGGTCTGCTCGACGCCGTTGTCGGTCAGGCGGAAATCCTTCGCGGTGAGATTGGCGACGACGTTATTGCCCTTCTTGACCGACGCGTTGACCGCGACCGACACCGCCGCGGCACGGAAGATCTGCTTCCTCTGCGCGGATTGGGCCGGCAGCGTGCCGGTCGCCGTGACGACGATCGTGGCGGCGGTCGCGACGGCGGCAACCACGCGGATCAACGCCGCACCGCCGCTCTGAGCGCCGCGATGCGCTCGGCCAGATGCGGATAGTCGCCGTAGAGAAACAGTCGCCACGGGTCGTCGTCGTGCGGGCGCGCGGTTCGGGCGCGCTCGATCAGATCGTAGGCGCTGGCGGCGTCGCCGCGATAGAACCGCAGCGCCGCGAGCGCAATGGATGCCGACTGCGAATCGGGTCGCAGCGTCAAGGCCTCGCCATACGCGTTCTCGGCGGCGTCGAACTGTCCGGCGGCCTGCGCGGCCTGGCCGGCGATCATGCCGGCGACGTATTTCTGATCGGCCGTCGTCGTCGCGTTGGCGATCGTGAGCCGCGCCGTCGCGATCGCGTCTTCATACTCGGCAAGGCGCCAGTGCAGGTAGGCGAGCCGCATCTGCGCCTCACCGCCGACGTGTGGGTCAGGCACCAGCGCCGTCATCTCGACCTTGGCGTAATTGACCTGCAGGCTGCGCTGTTCGGCGATCCGCGCGTCGCCGCGGTTGTCGCGGATCA
>DASUGM010000337.1:0-2357 GCA_036274055.1 Vicinamibacterales bacterium
CATCGCCTTCTCGAAGGACGAGGCGCAGATTTCGGTGCGCCATGTGCCGGACAAGCCGGGCGTCGCCGCGGCAATCTTCGGTCCGCTGGCGGAAGCCGGCATCAACGTCGATATGATCGTGCAGAACGTCTCGGCCGACAATAAGACCACCGACCTCACCTTCACCGTGCCGGCGGCCGACTATCAACGCTCGATGGACGTACTCGGCAAAGCCAAAGGCGCGATCGGCTACGATCATCTCGACGGCTCGACTGACGTCGCCAAGGTATCGGTGATCGGCATCGGCATGCGAAGCCACGCCGGCGTCGCGGCGGAGGCGTTCAAGGCGCTGGCGAGCCGCTCGATCAACATCCGCGCCATCACGACGTCGGAGATCAAGTTCTCGGTGCTGATCGACGCCGCCTACACCGAGCTTGCGGTGCGCACGCTGCATTCGCTCTACGGGCTCGACAAGGGCTGATTGCGGAATGCCTAACCGCGTCGCTTCAACTCGCCGCAAGGCGTGAACCTGTCCTTTACCACACAGTGGGTTGCCCGAATATTTAAGGATTTGTTGTCCGGGCGCCCGTAAGACCTTTGGCATTGCATCCGCCGCTCAAGAATGAGCCTCAAACGATGCTCGATGCCCATCCGCTTTTTGCCGAGCTGGAAGCGACGCTGACGAACGGCCCGGGATCGCAGCGCTTCACGATCCTGCGCAAGATCACCGACCTGTTCCTGTCCGGCGCCGATACCTATTCCGACGATCATGTCGCCGTTTTCGACGAGTTGATGAGCCGTCTGACTGAGCGGATCGAACGACAAGCGCTGATCGAATTGAGCGGCAGGCTCGCTGCGGTCGAACGCGCGCCGCTCGGCGTGGTCGGCCAGTTGTCGCAGAACGACGACATCGACATCGCAGGGCCGATCCTGGAACGCTCCGAGGTGCTGACCGACGAGGATCTCGTCATCATCGCCAAGACCAAGAGCCAAGCGCACCTTTCGGCGATCGCCGGCCGCATCCGCATCAACGAGCCGGTCACCGACGTGCTGATCGACCGCGGCGACGCTGAGGTCGCGCGCAAGGTCACCACGAACAGCGGCGCGCGGTTTTCCAGGTTCGGCCTCAACAAGGCGGTCGCGCGCGCCGAGCACGACGATTCGCTCGCGCTTGCGGTCGCCAGCCGCCTCGATCTGCCGGCCGATCTGCTCGAACAGCTCGTCCGCAAGGCGACCGCGACGGTTCAGCAGCGCCTCCTGGCGAACGCCCGCCCGGAGATGCGGCAGCGGATCACGGATGTGCTGACGGCTGTTTCCAATGAGGTCGCGCGCGCGGTGGCGCCGCCCGAGAAAGCCACCGCCGCCCGGACGATGATGCGGCAGGACCCGGCGCGGCTCAGGGCGCGGATCGTCCAGTGCGCTGAGAGCCGCAACTCCACGGAGCTGATCGACACGCTGGCGGTGCTGGCGGAAATTCCCGTGAAGGCGATCAAGGACCTGATCGGCCAGACCGCGGACGAGGGCCTCATCGTGCTCGGCCGCGCCTGCGGTATCGGCTGGCCGGATCTGCAGAAGGTGCTGGTGGTCGCGGGACCCTCGCGGAGCAAGACGCCGGAGGAGCTCAGCGCGCTGTTCGCGAGCTATTCGTCGATCTCCGTCGCCAACGCGCAGCGCGCCGTCCGCTTTATCCGCACCAGCCGGTCGAAGTTCGCCGACGAGATCAGGAAGCTGATCTGAGTGCGGCGGAATAATGGCTGCAGCCGCCGGCGCGCCGAGCCTATTCCTGTCCGATAGAATCGGCTTTAGACAGGCCGCATGGCCCGCGCGATTTCCTACGCCCAGCAGTACGAGGACATGCACCTGCTGCGCTGCTTCGGCGAGCAGCCAACCGGCTTCTACATCGACGTCGGCGCGGGCAACCCGGTCCACTCCAATGTGTCGTTCCTGTTCTACCTGCGCGGCTGGAGCGGCGTCGCGGTCGAGCCGAACCCCTGGCTGTCGCAGCTCAGCGAGGGCGTGCGCCGGCGCGACCGGAACATCGCGTCGCTGCTCGGCGCCGAGCCGGGCCAGGCGATCTATCATCTCGTCGACGACGCCCACGGCCTCTCCACCACTCTCGAGAGCTACGCGGACGCGGTGCGACGGGAATACGGCAAATCGGTGCGGGCGTTCCCCGTCGAGGTTACGACGCTCGACGAAATCTGCCGTAAGCATGCGCCGCGACAGATCGACTTTCTCAAGATCGACGTCGAGGGCGCCGAACTGGAGGTGCTGCAGGGCAACGACTGGCGACGCTTCCGGCCCAGGGTGATCGTGGCCGAGGCGCTGGTGCCGATCACGCTTGCGCCGGCCTGGGACGCCTGGGAACCGATCCTGAC
>DASUGM010000338.1:0-10488 GCA_036274055.1 Vicinamibacterales bacterium
ATGGTGCCGGCGCTCGACGCGTGGCGCATCCAGCTCTCTGGCGGACTGCGCGCCGCCGCAGCCCACGTCACCATCGGCCGCCCGCGGACGACGCTGCGCAGCGGCCTCGTGGTGGTGCAGACGTCGCTGGCACTGGTGCTGCTGATTGGCGCTGGCTTGCTCGTCAACAGCCTGGCGCGGCTTGGTCGTGTGCAACCCGGGTTCGATCCAACCGACGTCGTCTGGCTGGACGTATCACTGCCCGCGCGGTACGCCGATGCGACGTCGCGGCTCGCGTTTTTCGACGAGTTGATGACGCGCGTTCGCGCGACCGCGGGCGTGCGCTCATCCGGAGCCATTCAGGGCCGGCCGCTCGGCGGCGGCAACGCGGTGTCGACGGTCTTTCCCGAAGGTCAGTTGCCGACCGAAGGTGTGCGCGTCCCGCGGGTGCCGTTTCACGCAATCGCGCCCGGGTATTTCCAGACGCTTGGCGTTCCGGTGATCGACGGCCGTGATTTTGGCGACGACGATCGCGGAAGCTCGCCGCGCGCTGCCATCGTCAGCCGTGCGTTCGCGAGTCGTTTCTGGCCGGGCGAGCGCGCCGTCGGCAAGCGATTCTGGATTGGCCGCGTCGCCGCGGATGCGCCGCTGACGGAGGTGGTCGGCGTCGTCGAGGACGTGTTGCAGTACGGTCTTGGCGACGCGCCGCAGCCAATCGTCTACCGGCCGTTCGCGCAGGCCCCGCGCAACAACTTGAGCGTGATCGTTCGCCATGACGGCCGCGCGCCCGCCGAGGTGATCGAATCGCTGCGGCAGGCGGCGTGGAGCCTCGATGCCGCGCTGCCGCTCGACGTGCACGGAACGATGACCGGCGCCATCCGCGACTCGATCGGCGAGCCGCGCTTTCGGGCGGTGGCGGTCGCGATCTTCAGCGCGATCGCGGCGGTGCTCGCCTGCATCGGCCTCTACGGGACGCTCGCCTGGATCGTTCGCGCGCGCCGGCGTGAACTCGGCATTCGAATGGTGCTCGGTGCCGATGCCGGCAGCTTGCAGCGCCTGGTCATTCGTCGCGGCATGACGCTGGCGCTGGCCGGCATGGCCATCGGCAGCGCCGGCGCCGTCGCGGCATCGCGACTGCTTCAGTCGCTGGTGTTTGGAATCACGACCACTGATCCGCTGACGTTCGCCAGCGCGATCGTGGCGATGGCGACCGTGATGTTGCTGGCCTGCTACCTGCCGGCGCGCCGTGCCGGAAAAACCGATCCGGTCACCACGCTGCGCATCGACTGACCCAAGATCACTTGATCGGCGGCGGTAGCTTTCCTTCGAGCTCCATGTAGACGCGGCGAATCGCGATGCCGGACTGGCTCGAGCGCAGCGTCCAGTCCTGAAATTCGCCGAACCGCGCCATCGCCACGGATTCGTCCTCGCTGAGGCCGGTCGCGTGCAGCCGCTTCCCCTCGGCGATCAAGTAGAGAATCGCGCGCCGGAACGTCGCCAGCTCTTCCTTGAGAATCTCCGGAGACTCGACGAAGCCGTGCCCGGGCACGTAGATGTTGACCGGCATTGCCAGCGCCGCATCTATCGTCTTGACCCACTCCGAGGGAAACGCCGATCGCATCGCGGGGAAAATCCGGTTCAGATACGCCTCGCTCATGAACAGGATCCGGTCTTGCGGCAGGTAGACGCTGAGATCGCCGCCGGTGTGTGCACGGCCGAGGAACAGCACCTGGATGTCCTTGCCGCCGAGAGGCACCGCGACTTTCTCGGAGACGACGACCAGCCGGGCGGGAAGGTTCTTGCCCATGGCCGCCTTCGAGGCTGGATGAATGTAGTAGGTCGCGCCGGCGGGGAAGGCGGCGTTCCCGGCCGTGTGATCGCCGTGATCGGAGCCGATGACGACGTGCGTGATCGGCTGCGACGTGATCTTCGCGATCTCGTCGACCATCCGCCTGGTTTCCTCGACGCTGCCCTGGCCGTCGGCGACCAGCACACCGGCCGGCGTGACGACGAAGAGACTCACGGTCGTAAAGCGTTCGGCGCCGGCCGACCGCAACTGCTCGTACGAGTAGACGCCGTCGGCGAGCTTCTGAATTCTGGGAAACACCGACTCGGCCAGGCCGCGCTTGACCGGATCGCCGGTCCGCACGATCGGCGTTTGCGCTGCGAGCGCGGTCAGCGAAAAGACGGCAAGGGCGGTGGTGAGGTGAGCAGCAGTCATGGGCACTCCGTCCGACGACCGGCGGCGCTGATGGCGCGCGGGATCGAGAAAAAGCCGTCGGGTGGCTTTTTCCTGTTGGCCTGAAAAAGCCACCCGACGGCATTTTTTGGCATTACCTGATGACGATGACCAGCTGCGGCGGCTGGCCGAGGCAGCACGACTGCTCGGCGTCGCTGAACGACGCGTTGTCCGACGTCCCGTCGGTGTCCGCGTCCTGAATCGACGTGCGCAGCCGGAACTGCGACCGTGTGCGGCCGACGGAGAGGTCGGTCTTCACCGCGGTCGTCACCGCGAGCGTCTTGTACTGGACGACGCCATCGGTCGACAGAATACCGATGTTCGACGTGATCGCGATTGAATTGTAATCGTTCGCCGAGAGGTTGGTTCCGTAGTTGACGTGATCGACGATCACGTTGCCGAGCGAAATGTACGGCGTGCCGGTGACGCTGGCCTGGTACAGCTTCAGCGTCGCGGTGTCGATATCGGCGTTGGCGGGCAGATTACTCAAATCGAAGCTGTAGAACTGCCGAAACGCGAGGCCCGCCAGAAAGGCGTCGAGGTCGCCGGTGAACGGGCCGCCGCCGGCGGTCAGGACGGTGCCCGTGTTCGACACGGATCCGTCGAGCGCCGCGGTGGCGTTGATCGTGAACGTCCGCGGCGTCGGGCCGTCGGGCGGCTGGTTGTTGTCGTCGCACGCCGCAGTTAGCAGGCCGGCAGCAACAACGAAACTCACCACGATCATCACTCGGGACATTGACATAGCGCCCTTTCGGGGAGGGCTTGATCTTACTCCGACTCCAGTCGCCTACAATCGGCGCGTGCCGGCGACGCGGAGCGCGCAACTGATCGGTTGGTTCGCGGCGTTGCTTGGCCCCACCCTGTACGTCAAATACCGCGTGATGACGGCGCTGGCGCGGGCGTGGGTCGCCGGCGCGTCGGTGGCCCAGGTCGGCGACGGCGAGATGCCGTCGCCATGGAAACTGTGGTGGCTGCACGTCGCGCCCACCGACGTCATCGAGGTCGCCATCGGCGTGGCGCTGGTCTGGCTGATCGGTCACGTGATCCTGCGCGTCAGGATCGCCTGGCTCGCAACCGTGACCGTCGCGCTGGCGATGCTCTACCTGGGCGCGACGCTGATCGCGCTGCGTGAGACCGGCACACTGGCCACCGTCGAGGCGCTGCGCCTGGCGCTCCGATGGGTGTGGCACGAGCCGGGCGTGCTGCTGCACGCGTTCACGCCGCGTCACTACGCGATGATGGCGGCCGGGCTGCTGTGGGTAGCGTCGCCAATCGCGCTCGCCCACGTCATCGCGCGGCTCGAGCGTGGCGCCGCCTGGCGACGCTGGACGCCCGCGGCGCTGGCCACGGCGCTCGTCGTCGCCGCGGCGATCGCGCGCCCGGACGTCTTTGCACCGGCGTCGCCGTCGATCAGCGTGTCGCGCGGCCTGTGGACGTCGGCGGCGCTGACGCTGACCCGCGAGTGGAGGGACGCCCCGCGCGTCCCGACCCAGTCGGCGCAGGCGCTGCTCGATGAGTATTGGCGGCTCGTCTACCCCAAGGGGCGGCCGCCGCAGGCCGCGCCGCGGGTCGACCTCGCTGCCGCCGAGCGTCGTCCACGCCACGTGATCGTCGTCATGCTCGAGACCGCGCCGCGCCAGTTCTACGATCTCATCGACAACCCGTCGCTGCCGGTCCTGCAGTCGATGGCGGCGCACGCGATCGTGAGCAATCGCCACTATGCCGCAGCGCCGACCTCCGATCTCGGGGTCCACGCGATCTTCAGCGGCACTTATCCGCGGCCCGGACATCCGATCTACCGCTTCGGCCGGTTCACGACCGACGGCCTGGCCACGACGCTGCGCGCGCGCGGCTATCAGACCACCTTCATCGATTCGACGACGCTCCGTTGGAATGTCGCGCAGGAGGCTGACGCGGTTCTCGACCTGGGATTCTCGACTGTGCGCGAGATGAGCGACGTGCCGTTGCCGCCGATCGACGACCCCTACGAGTACAGCGTCGCCCGCGATCGCAAGTCGCTGTCGCTGGCGCTCGACGCCGTCGTCGAAGCCGCGCGCCATGACCAGCGCGCGCTGGTCGCCGTCCAGACCAATCTCGGTCACTATCCGTGGCGGGCTCCGGCCGGCACGACCGATCAGTCGCCGCGAGCGCGCATCGCCGGGCTGGCCCGGACGATCGACGGCTTGCTCGGCGAACTGCGCGCCGGCCTCGCCAGCCATCACCTCGAGGACGAAGCCATCATCATCGTCACCGGAGATCACGGCCTGCGTTTCGCGCTCGAGTTCGATTCGGTCGGCGAACCGATCCGGCACGGTGACTTGATGTTCAATGTGCCGCTGGTGATTTACGCGCCGTCGCTGATCAAGGAGCGGATCACGCTGTCCTGGGTCACCTCACACGTCGATCTGGCGCCGACGATCCTCGATTTGCTCGGCGTTCCGCGCGACGGACTGCTGCTCCAGGGAGAAAGCGTCCTTGACCGCCGGCTCGAGGATCGGGTGACTCTGCTGCCGTCAGGAATGTTCGTGCCGATGTATCCGGTCGATGGGTTTCACTATCTCGGCAACGTGTATGCCTGGGCGTACGTGATCGATCGCGTCAACGTGCGCGCTGATCCGGTTGGAGTTCCGGGCGCTGCGCAGCCGGCCTTGACGAGCGATCAGGTGCGGGCGCTGCTCACCGCGAGCCGCCGCCTGCTCGACGACACCGCCGCGTTCTTTCTTCATCGCAGCGCTACCGCCGCGGCCAGCCCAGGCGTTTCGCGATGATGCGATCGACGGTCCGCTTCGGTAACCGGCGCATCATGAAGAACTGCAGCGGCGCCGGCGTCACGGTGTAGCGAAACTTCGGTTTGCGCGCCGTCAACGCCGTGTACACGGTCTCGCCGATCGTCTCGGGCGGAAGGCCCTTGCGGCCGTTGGCAATCCACTGCTTGGCGACCGTCATCGCCGGCGCATACGGCGTGTGCGCGAACGCCGCCGGGTCGAGCGCGTCGGCCTTGTCCCAGATCGGCGTGGCAATCGCGCCGGGCGCGATGATGATCACGTCGATGCCGTGCACCATCAATTCGCGACGCAGGCTCTCCGAAAAACCCTCGAGCCCGAACTTCGACGTCGCGTACGCGCCCATGAACGGCGACGCGTTGCGGCCGCCGATCGACGACATCATCACAATCCGTCCCGGCGCGCCGCGGCGGCCGCGGCCGGCGCCGAGCAGCGGCGCGAACGCCTGAGTCGCGATCAACTGGCCGGTCAGATTGACGTCGAGCTGCCTGCGGAAATCGGCGATCGGCAGGTGCAGCAGCGGCCCTGGCACGGCGATGCCGGCGTTGTTGACCATGCCGGCCAGCGTCTCGCCGTTCAAGGCCGCGCCGACGGTCTCCGCCGCGGCCGCGACCGCGGCTTCATCGGTGACGTCGAAGATCAGCGGTACGAACTGGTCGCCGCACTCGCGCGCCAGTCGCGCGCCATCGTCGCGTTTGCGCACGCTGCCAAACACGCGCATCCCGTGGCGAATCAGCACCCGCGCCGTCGCCTCGCCGATACCTGTTGACGCCCCGGTGACGACCACGGTCTTCATGCACCGAGATAGTGACATGTCGAGACGTAGAGAATCACACCGCGTCTTCTGCGCCTCCGCGTGAGAAAATGCGCCGCATGGCTCGAATCGGTCGGTTTCATGGCGCTGCTGGCTGGCTATTGGTCGCACTCCTCGGGATCTCGGCCTCATCCGCGCCCCTCGCTCAGCAGCCGACGCCACCCTCTTCCGCTCCGCGTGTGCGCGTGTCGTTCGACGACGGCTGGCGCTTCAAGCCGGGCGAATCCGAAGGCGCGCAAGCGCCGGGATTCGACGACGCGGCGTGGGAGCCCGTCGATCTGCCGCACGACTTCATGATCGAAGGCAAAGGCCAGGCGATTGTCGTGCCCGGCGGGCGGCAGGGCGGCCGCGGCAATGCGAATCTGCCCGAGACGCCGGAGGGGCCGTTCGATCCCCGCAGTCCCGGCGGCAGCGGCAACGGTTACCTCAATGGCGGCATCGGCTGGTACCGCAAGACCTTCACCGCGCCGGCGACGACGCCGGCCAGCCGCGTGTTTGTGCAGTTCGAAGGCATCTACATGAACGCCGAGATCTGGCTCAACGGCGAGAAGCTCGGCGGCCGGCCGTACGGGTACTCGACGTTCGAGCTCGATCTGACGCCGCGGCTCCGCGCCGGCGCGTCGAACGTCCTGGCCGTGCGCGTCTACGTGCCGCAGCCGTCGTCGCGCTGGTACTCCGGCGCCGGCATCTATCGTCACGTCTGGTTGACGACGACGGAGTCGCTGCACCTGGCGCGCTGGGGAACGGTGATCACGACGCCGGAAGTCAGCGAGCTGCGCGCCAGCGTGCGCGTGAAGATCGCGGTCGCCAACGAGACGCCGCGGCCGGCGAGCGCGGTGGTGGAGACGGTTCTGCTCGATCACACCGGTCGCGAGATGACGCGCAGCCGTGGCGGTCTGGAGATCCCAGCCAGCGGTAGCGCCTCGACGTCGGCCGATCTGACGCTGCCGAAACCGCGGCGCTGGTCGGTGAGCGATCCCTATCTCTACACGATCGAGTCTCGCGTTCGAGTCGGCGGTCGTCTCGTCGATCTCGAGCGCACGCCGTTCGGCGTCCGGACCATCGAGTTCAACACCGACGGCACGTTCGCGCTCAACGGCGTCCCGATGAAGATTTTCGGCGTCTGCCTGCACCACGATCTCGGTCCGCTCGGCGCCGCCGCGTTCGACCGCGGCATCGAGCGGCAGCTCGAGATCATGAAACGGATGGGCGTCAACGCGATCCGCACCAGCCACAATCCGCCGGCGCCGGCGCTGCTCGATCTCACCGATCGGCTGGGCTTCGTCGTCATGGACGAAGCCTTCGACGAGTGGAAGCAGAACAAGACCCGCTTCGGCTACGGCCAGTTCTTCGACGAGTGGAGCGAGCGCGACATCCGCGACCTGGTCCAGCGCGATCGCAATCACCCGAGCGTGGTGATGTGGAGCATCGGCAACGAAATTCCCGAGCAGCGCAACCAGGAGGCGGGCGCGGCGATGTCAGCGCGGCTGGCGGCGTTCGTGCGCGACGAGGATCCGACGCGGCCGGTGACCGCGGCGATGAACAACCCGACACAGGCGCTGGCGACCGGCTTCGCCAAGCCGCTCGACTTGTTTGGCGTCAACTACAACCTCGGCGTCTACGAGTCGGTGAAGGGCAGCAAGGGCTACGCCTCGGAGACGTCGTCGAATTACAGCTCGCGCGATCAGTACAACCTGACGCTGAAGGACGGCGCCGTACAGATCGTCAACCAGCTCGACAACCACACGACGTCGTACGACCTCGACTTCCCGCGCTGGGGTAACACCGCCGAGAAGCAATTCCAGGCCCTCGCGGCCGCGCCGTGGATGGCGGGGGAGTTCGTCTGGACCGGTCTCGACTACATC
The DNA here is from genome assembly GCA_036274055.1 of Vicinamibacterales bacterium. Lineage (GTDB taxonomy): Bacteria > Acidobacteriota > Vicinamibacteria > Vicinamibacterales > SCN-69-37 > DASUGM01. The sequence goes on from DASUGM010000338.1 coordinate 7,681, forward strand.
GGCGAGCCGACGCCGTTCAACTGGCCGAATCGCAGCTCGTCATTCGGCATCGTCGACCTCGTCGGGTTTCCGAAAGATCGGTTCTACCTCTATCAGAGTAAGTGGACGACCGCGCCGGTGCTGCACATCCTGCCGCACTGGAACTGGCCGGACGAGTTCAAAGGCAAGTCGATTCCGGTCTGGGCGTACACGAACGCGGATTCGGTCGAGTTGTTTCTCAATGGCCGTTCGCTCGGACGTCGTGACTGGACCAACGTGACGGCGACGCATCTGGCGTGGGACGTGCCGTACGCGCCCGGGACCTTGCGCGCAGTTGGACGGAAGGGCGGCAAGGTCATCGCTGAGGACATCGTCGAGACGACGGGCGCCGCGGCAAAGATCGAGCTGGTCGCGGATCGCGCGCAGATTCGCGCCGACGGACAGGACTTGTCGTTCGTGACCGTGCGCGTCGTCGATGCCAAGGGACGGCTCTGTCGCGCCTGCGGCAATCAATCGATCGCGTTCACGTTGACCGGCGGCGGATCGATCGCCGGCGTCGACAACGGCGATCCCACCAACCACGAGCCGTTCGTCGGCGCGACGAAGACGGCGGCGACGCATCGCGCGTTCAACGGACTGGCACTCGTTGTCATTCGGGCGCCCAAAGGCGCGGCGACACTGAACCTGAGTGCGACTGCCGCCGGGCTGACGCCGGCGACGACGGCGATTCGCGCCGGCGCGGTCCGGTAAGGACGATGACGATGACGGTTGCTTCGAAAACGAGACCCGTGAACCGCGGAGCTCTCCGCGCCCATCTGGGAGCAGATTAACGCCTGGGCGGCGTCGAGCGTTACTTCAGAACCCAACAGAAAAAGTACACCAGCGAAGCACGTTCGAGGTCCCCGCGTCCCCGACGTACCTCGCGTACCCGCGTACCGGTCTACCGCTTCGCGTAGACGACCGCGGCGGCGCTGCGTTCTTCGCCGGCCATGGCTGCGTGGGTGCCCATCGGGCCGTGCAGCGCCCACCACTTGCGGGCTTCTTCGTTCGTCCATGGATCGACGCCGATTTCGGCGAGTCGCGCCGTCAAGTCCGTCGTCGTCTGCGGCCGCGCGGCGGGGTCCTTGGCCAGGCAGTCGAGGATGATCTGTTCGAGTCGCGGCGGGATGTAGATCTCCGTGCGTTGCGACGGCGGCACCGGCTCGTCGCGAATGTGCGCGAGCACGGTCGCGACCGGCGTGTCGCCGCGAAACACCGGTAGTCCGGTCAACAGCCAATAACCGACACAGCCGAGCGCGTAGATGTCGGCGCGGCCATCGATCTCGTCCCTGCCGAGGGCGATTTCGGGCGCCATGAACGCCGGCGTGCCGGCGGTGACGCCGGCGCCGGTCAGCGACACGCCCTGCTGATCGCTCTGATGCTTGACCAGGCCGAAGTCGAGCACCTTGACGAAGTCGCAGTCGGGACCGAGCCGGCTGCTGAAGATGTTCGCCGGTTTGATGTCCCGGTGCACCAAACCGCGGGCGTGCGCTTCACCGAGCGAATGGCAGGTCTGACTCATCAGGTAAATCGTCCGTGCCGGGCCGATCGGACCGAACCGCCGGATCATTGCATCGAGATTGAGGCCCTCGAGGAATTCCATCACGTAGTAAAACGCGCCGTCCTCGGTGACACCGAAGTCGTAGACGTCGATGGTGTGCGTCGAGCGCAGGTTCGCCGTCGCCATCGCCTCACGCTCGAAGCGTTTCACCGCGGTTTCGCGGCTGCGCGGATCGTCGCCGAGCAGCTCCGGCCGGATCAGCTTGACCGCCGCGGGGCGCGCCAGCATCCGGTGCCGCGCGACCCAGACTTCGCCCATCCCGCCTTCGCCCAGTTTGGTGACCAGCTCGTAGCTGCCGACTTCGCGCGCCTTACGCAGCCGGGCGCCGTAGCGATAGACGATCTGCGCGATCACGTAGGCGACGATCGCGCACAGATACGTGGAGAACAGGAAGAACGCGACGATCATCACCGGGTCGCGCCCGATTGGCACGCCCGCCGCCATCCGCAGGAACACGACGAGCGGACCGGTGGACGCCGAGGCGAGCGACGCGATCACGACTTTCTTCGGCGCGTTCGGCGCCAGCAGCGGGAAGATGATGATCCAGGCGCACTCCCACGGAATGCCGGTGTATTTCCGATCGACCAGCGTCACGTCCGGAAAGCCGTACCAGAATTGGACCACGGAGATGCCGAGCGATGCGACCACTTCGAACACCAGCCCGATGTCGAGCAGGCGCTGCGGCGTCAGCATTGCGCGCCGTGACAACCAGAACACCAGCAGGCCGAGCGCGACCGAGATCAGCGCGAAGACATTCTGCGTCCGCCAGAACGGATAGAACGGCACCGTCAGCCACGCGGTGATGTGCGGGCCCCAATAGGCGAGCGTGTAGGTGATCGAATAGATCAACGCCGCCCAACCGAGCCGGACCGAGGCCTCGGCCAGGAGTTCCGGCGGCGGCGTAAACGCGTCGGTGGCCTGGGCGTCGGACAAATCGGACGGCGGCGCGAGTAGCGCGGTTGTCCGGTCAGGGTCGTGCATCGGGGCTATTCTCTCCGATGCCGCCGCCCATCGGCGATCGCCGATCGGGTGATCGGGCGATGGCAGAGCATCGTGCGATGGTGCGATCGCGCGAAGGCTCGGCTGAGAATAGAGGTCCCGCGCTGAGAATAGAGGTCCCGCGCTCAGTATAGAGGTCCCGCGCCCACCGCATTTCAGCAGAGCCGTTCGCCCGATCGCGCGATCGCCCACGCTCTGTCATGGCCCGATGTCCATCGGCGATCGCCGAT
>DASUGM010000339.1:0-5108 GCA_036274055.1 Vicinamibacterales bacterium
CGAGGTGTGGACGATGATCGGCCCCTGCGTCAGCGCCTTGAAGCGGTCCGCGGCTTCCTGCTCGCGCGCCGGCGTGCGCATCGCGACGACGACGCGGGCGTTGTCCGCGGTCCAGTCGAGCGCGCTGTTGAGGGCAATCGCATTCGAGGATTCGATCGCGACCGGCGCGGGCGGCGTTGCGCCGTCCGTGTTCCAGACATGGAGCGAGATCGCCGTCGCGTTGGGCAACGCCACCAGCATCGCCAGCCGCTTGCCGTCGCGCGAAAACGCGGCCTGGCGGATGTTCAGCAGTCGATCGCCCAGCGGCAACAGTCGTTTGCCGGTCTCGATATCGACGACCACGAGCCGCGCCGCCGACGGCGCGAGGAACGTCGGATCACCATAGCGGTAGTTGTCAGTGGTCGCGTTGTCGCGCGTGCGCCGCTCAGTCAGCGCGACCAGACGGCCGTCCTCACTGATGTCCTGCATGGACGCGGACACCACGTCGAGCATGTCTTCGGCTGAGAAGGGGCGCGTGGCCTGGGCCGCGCGCACGGCGGGAACCGCCATCAGAGCGATGGCCAACACCAGGGTTTTGCGCATGCCCGGATATTACGCGCGGCTCGCCAAACTTAAAACTTCAAACTCGAAACTCCAAACTTGGGTTCCGGAACCGAAGAACCCATATTTGAAGTTTGAAGTTTCAAGTTTGAAGTTGACGAGAATGGCGCCACTAGCCGCCCGAGCGCTTCTTTTCCAGCCACGCGCTGCGAAGAGCCTGGATCAACCGATCGTCAACCAATCCGGGCGCGTTGCCCTGGTAGTTCAACTGCTTGTCAGTCCGGAACTTGTCGACGGCGGCGATGGTTTCCTCGTCGTAGACCTGCAGTTCGCGCGGCACGGGTTCGGGGAACGTCGTTCCGGCGCGCCAGTAGCCGAGCAGGTGCAGCATGCGTTTCAGCTCGACGACGTCGGCGCCTTCGACGCGGGAGAACGAGCGATACCCGAGCCGCCGGCCGGTCGTGTAGTAGATCCGCTTCATCTCCGCGACCGGGTTTTCGTGTTCGCCGACTTCGATCGCGAGCGCGATGTGATCGTTGCCGCGGCCGGGGTTGTTCGGGTCGGCGATCTTGATCGCCGCCGACTGCAGGTTGCCCCAGCGCTTGTCGCCGCCCTTCGCGTAGCCGGCCTCGAGCGCGAGAATCATGCGCTCGGCGAGCGGCCAGCCCGATCCGTCGGTCGCTTCGAACGTCGCCGCGACTGCTTCGATCACTTCCGGGCCGACCATGATGTTGGCCTGCACGGTGTAGTTCTTGCCCTGCTTGCTGCCGGCCCAGACGCCGTTGTTCTTGCCGGTGTGCGCCGCCGATCGGCCCTGCATGTCGATGACGCCGACCTGGCGCGATTCGCGCTGCTGATCGCTCTCGAGCAACTGAGCGAGGATGTCTTTCGGCTCGATGCCCTTGGCGATCAGATCGAGTCCGCGCGGCCCGTACTCGACCATCGTCGAGGCCTGCGTGCACACCGCGCCGACGCCGGCCCGCACGTGCGGCACCGCGCGCCCGACGAACGGCACGCGCGTCGTGACCGCCGCGCCCGACTGGCCGGTGGCGGGATCGATGGCGCAGAGCGAGAACGTCGAGTACTGCGGCAGGCCCTCGGCGTTCAGCGTCACGCCGTCGGGCGCGATGCGCTGGGCGAGGGCGAGAGCCGGAAAAATAAACACGAATGCGAGAAAAGCGCTTGTCTTCACTTTTTTCTCTCCAGACGTGAAGCTAGTGGAGCGAGTGTAGGCAGTGTAGAGAACCATTGGTTTTCGAAAACCAAAAAGCTCTTCTCCACTGCCTACACTTCCTCCACTGCCTACACGTCAAGAATCCAAGAAACTATTGAACACTTGCCCACATCGCCCTCAGCAGCGTCTCATGCTGCCGTCCGGCGCCGAGATGATAGTCCCACCACGGGTCGTACGGGTGGCTCTGCATCGCGGTCTCGAGGCGCTGCACGCGCGCCAGGGCGCTCTGAAGATCTGCCCGGACCAGCGCGACCTGGCTCGCGCCGAGCAGCGCCGATTGCGCGTCGGGATAGAGCGCGAGCGCGCGGGTGAAATAGACCGCCGCGCGCTCGGACTGGCCGGCGCCGCGCGCGGCGCGGCCGGCGAAGAGATGCGCGTAGAACAACAGCACCGGATCAGGCTTCGCGGCGATCGCGGCGTCGAGTTCCTTGAGCGCATCGTCGTAGCGGGCGCGCAACGTCACCAGCCGGCCCAGCCTGATGCGCGCTTCGATGAGCGTCTTGTCGAGCTCGAGCGCGCGGCGATATCGCAGTTCGGCCTCGGCGTTGGCCGCCTCGCGCGTCGGAATCGAACCGGCGCGCGAGAAGCCAAGCAGTCCGGCGCTCTGCAGCAGGCGCGGATCGGCCACCAAACGCTGACCGCTCGTGCTGCCGATCGCCTGCTGCGTCCGCGGGTCGTCGAGCACCAGCCGGCTGCGCGGCAGCCCGAGCAGCTCCGAGAACGCGCCGAGATCGAACTGGATCCGTGCATCGAGCGGAAACAGTTGCGCCGCGCGTCCCAGATGCGTGCCAACCTCGCCGAATTGCTGCACGCGCATCAGGTAGGCCGCGGACGCGTGATACCACGTCGCCACGAACGGATCGTCGGCGGCGCGGGGGCGGCTGAGCAGATCGAGCAGGCCGCGCGCGAACGGCCAGTGGCCGTTGGCGGGGACGACGCGATCGACTTCGCCGTCGCGACTCTCGACAAACCCCGAGTACTGGTCGAGTATTCGCTTCTCGGGCAGCGGCATCCGTCCGCCCAGCATCGCCGCGTCGGCATGCATCACGGCGGCGCGCCGCAGCAGTTGGTTGGCGCCGCGCTTCTGCACCGCGTCCTTGGCCAGCGTGACAATCGCCTTCTCTTCGGTCGTCGACGTCGTCGCGCCGCCACCGGTGATCGTCTGCAGCGCACGTGGCAGCGCCTCGAAGAGGGTCCGCCAATCGCCGGCAGTCATCGAGACCAGCCTCGCCACATGCTCATCGGACTGGCCGGGCACGTGGTTGACGACGCCGTCGAGCCAGCGCTGTGCGGCGTTGACGTGCGCGGCGCTCAGTTTGCCCTGGCCGGCGGTCGGGCCATTGAGCCACGTCGCGATGACGAGAGCGCACCCGAGCGCCGCGACGCGCCTCATGGCCGATTGCCCCCGCCCGCGAAGTAGCCGGGCCGCGCGCGAATCGTGTAGCCGCCGCGCGGCGTCCGGACCTCGAGCCGATGGAATCCGCCGCTCGACACGTCCTTTGGCGTGAACGTGATCACGTAGCGGCTGCGAAACTCGTCGAGGAGGCGCTGCACCGTCGCCTGCAAGTCGCCGCTCGTCTCGACTTCGACGACGTGGCCGCCGGTCACATCGGCAAGGTCGCGCAACACCGGCCACTGCTTCGCGCTACCGGACGCCACCGAATAGACGACGGCGTTGGAGCGTTTGGCGCTGTCGAGCAGTTCGTCGGGATCGAGCCAGCTCGAGGTGTCGCGGCCGTCGGTCAACAGCAGGACGAGCGCGCGGCCGGCTTCGCGCTGCGTCGTCATCAGCGCGACGAAGATGCCGTCGAGGATCGCGGTTTCGCCGACCGGGGTCACGGCCGCGAGCGCGCGCCGGACGCGGTCGAACGCGCCGGTCAGCGGCACGCGCGGCGCCACCGCGGCGTTGAACGTCGTCAGCGCGACGCGATCGCCGCCGCGCAGTCCGCCGAGCAGCGCCTCGCTGGCGGCACGCACGTGTTCGAGCCGTGGACCGGCAGTGCTGGCACTCATGTCGAGCGAAAGCACGGCGTTGATCGGCATGTCGCCGACCGAGACGGAGTCGATCGTCTGCCGCACGCCGTTGTCGCGCAGTTCGAAGTCGGCCGCGGTCAGGCCGGCGACCGGGCGATTGCGATCGGTGACCAGCACGTCGACGAGCACGGCCTGAGTGCCGGCGCGAAAAACCTGCTGCGCGCCGCGCGCGGGCGCGACGAGCAGCGTCGCCGCGGCGATCGCGGCGCCGATACTGATGGCGTGATTAAGAAGTTTTAATCCGCCCTTCATCGGGGCCTCATCGGGTTCGCGTCAGATTGCCACAGATGACCTGCTTGTCATCCAAGGAGATTTGAACGATGCGCACCTACCGCACGACTGCCGTTCTGCTGGGGCTTCTCGTGGCCGTTCCGGCACTCGGCTTTGCTGCTCTTCCGCAAGGAACGTCCACCAAGCCGGCGACCAGCAAGTCGTCGACTCCCACCAAGGCCACGGCACCGGCCCCCGCGGTGCACGCGACCAAGGGCGTCATCAAATCGGTCACTGACACCAGCCTGGTGATCAGCCGGCCGACCTCGAAGGAGAAAGAGATGACGTTCATGCTGGATTCGACCACGCAGAAGAAAGGCACGCTCGCTGCCGGCGCGACGGTCGACGTCCGCTACAAGACGGAGAACAAGCAGAACATCGCCACTGCCGTCACGGTCGCGGAAAAGAAGAAGTAGCCCACCTGATACACACCACTGAGGGAGACGGCCGGGGACGGATCGCTCCTGGTCCGGCCGCCTCCCTCAGCGCGGAGTGTTCGGCGCGGCGGCATAATGGGGTCGCGTCTTGAATTGACGTACGGCGCGAACCGGGCTGCGCGCCGTACGTCAATTCAAGACGCGACCCCATGCGACTGCTCGTTGTAGAGGACGATCGCAAAGTCGCCGCGTTCATCGAGCGCGGCTTGCAGCAGGAAGGCTATGCCGTCGACGTGCTCTTCGACGGCCGCGATGCCGGCCTGCAGGCGCAGCTGGTCGACTACGACGCCGTCATTCTCGACGTCATGCTGCCGGGCCGTTCCGGGGTCCAGGTGTTGCGCGACATCCGCGCGCGCAAGCCGGCGATTCCCGTCCTCATCCTCACCGCGCGCGACACGCTCGAAGATCGCGTCACCGGCCTCGACGCCGGCGCCGACGACTACATGGGCAAGCCGTTCGCGCTCGCCGAGCTCTCGGCGCGGCTGCGGGCGCTGCTCCGCCGCGGCGCCGCCCGTGAGACCACGCTCAAGCTTGCGGATCTCGAAATGGACACCACGCGCCGGCAGGTTGCGCGCGCCGGCAAACCGATCGAG
>DASUGM010000340.1:0-3748 GCA_036274055.1 Vicinamibacterales bacterium
GTACTTCGGGTACTCGGGGTACGTCGGGTACCAGGAACGAGGCTTCGCCGTGCTCACTTTCTCGGCAGGTACTCCGCCCGGAATCAGCCCCGAGGTCGCAGTAGCAGTACCTGTTGAGTAAGCAGGCCCGGCGAAGCCATGTTCCTGGTACCCGACGTACCCCGAGTACCCGAAGTACCCGAAGTACTCATTCGGTCCTGAGCGCCGTAATCGGCTGAACTCTGAGCGCGCGAACGACGGGCACGATCGACGCGACCACGGCGGTGGCCAGCAGCCCGACCGGCGCGAACAGGAATCCGAGAAGCGGCGGCCCCTCGGCGCCGTGGACGACCGCGGCGAGCAGCGGCACGATGATCGCGCCGCCGACGACACCGATCGCGCTGCCGACGATCGTCAGCCGCATACCGGCGGCGAGCACGAGTCGCGCGATGCCGGTCGGCCTCGCGCCAAGCGCAACCCGGACGCCGATCTCACGGCGCCGGCGAAATACCGCGTAGGCGGTGACGCCGTAGAGACCAATCATCGCCAGGGCGATCGCCAGCGCGCCGCATGCGCTCACCAGCGTCGTTGTCAGCCGCTCGGGAGCCAGCAGCGCGGAAAGGACCGGTTCGAGCGGGTTTGCGGGCGGATGCGAAACCTTGACGCGCGCGTCGCCGAGCATCGCGTCGAGTTCGCGCCGCGACTGCTCCGTCGGCGCCTTGAAGCGCGCGACGATCGCCATGCGCTCGAGGTAGTGCTGCTCCAGCGGATAGTAGACGACCGCGAGCGGCGCATCCTGGAGCGTTCGGTATTTCTCGGCTTCAACGACCCCGACGACCTCCGCGATTGGGCCTTTCGCGTCTGTCAAGTGACGTCCGAGTGGGCGGCCCTGGAAGTAGCGCCGCGCCATGACCTCGTTGATCACGACGACGGGCCTGCTGCTCCATCGATCGTCCGTCGTGAACACGCGTCCCGACAACTTCGTGAGGCGCATCGTCTCGAAGTAGTCGACGGTGACGGTGATGATGGACACGCGGACGTTCTCCGCCGGCGCGGGCACGTAGCCCTCGATGCTGAATTCGCGGCGGCCGGCGTCCTGAAGCGGCAGCGTCGACGTCCACGCCGCGGACTCTACGCCGGCGATGCCGCGGACGCGCTCGAGGCCGTCGCGGTAATACTGTGCGCCCTTCCACTGCAGCGTCATGCGGTCGAGTATGGCCGGCGCGGTCAGCACCGTACGCGCGGCTTCGCCGGCGTCGGTTCGAAACGCCGACGCGAGGCTCTGCGACAGCAGTCCCGTCGAAACGAGCAGCACGCACGCGAGGGCGACCTGCAGGGTCACTAGCCACTCACGGACTCGGTTGCTGCGCGCGTCGCTGCCGGCGCCGCCGTCGCCGCGCAGCGCGGCAATCGCCTCGACCCGCCGCGCCAGCCCGATTGGCGCGAGGCTGGCGACGATCGACGCCGTCATCGCCAGGCCAATCGCGATCAGCCAGCCGGCAGCGTCGATACGGGCGTCGAGAATGCGTGCCCACTCGGGCGCAAACATCGCTGGCAGCGCGTGCATCGTCCAGTTCGCGAACAACACGCCGATCGCGGTGCCACCGGCGCCGATCAACAGGCCATCGGCGACCAGCGCGCGCACCAGCTCGGCGCGACCGGCCCCAAGCGCCAGGCGCACGGCGACTTCCCGGGCGCGCGACGCCGCGCGCGAGAGCAGCAGGGTCGCGACATTGGCGCAGCAGATCAGCAGCACGAGACTGGTCGCGCCGACGACGACGCCCGCCAGCAACAGGATCTGCGATCGATAGGTCGGATCGAGACGTGAGACCGGCAACGCCGTCATCGCCTTCGCGGCGTCCGGTTCGAGCGCGAGGCCGCGATTCGTCGCCGGGAACCTGATCGCCAGACTCGCGCCCACGGCGGCGACGTCGCGCCGGGCGTCGTCGAGCGATCGACCGGGCTTGAGCCGCGCGACGACCGCCAGCATTCGATTGCCGCGCTGCGCCACGGCTTCCGGCGACGTCGCCAATGGCAGCCACACATCCACAGGCCGGCCAAGTTCGAAACCGCCGAAGCCGCGCGGCGCGACGCCGATCACGCGATAGCGGCGGCCGTTGATCAGGATGCGACGCCCAAGCACGTCGTCGGCGCGATTGAACCGGCGCGTCCAGAATTCTTCGCTGACGACGGCAAGGCCTTCGTCGCCGACCGCTTCGATCTCCGCGGCGGAGATCAGCCGCCCGACCACCGGCGTCGCGCCGAGCGCGTCGAAGTAGCCATCGGTGACGCTGGCGACGCGCGCGCGCTCGATGCCGACCTCGGACGTGAGGGTCGCCAGCGGATCGTCCTCCGCGCCGCCGATCGCTTCGAACGACGACGCCTCCGCGCGCAGTGACGCGAGATCGGCGAGCGACGACGGGCCGTAGGGCCCGCCGGCGAAGTTGGCGGTGAAGATCGCGACGACGCGCGCCGGCTCGGTGAGGCCCGGCACGGCGCGAAACAGCAGCGCGTCGATGAATCCAAAGACGGTCGCGTTGACGCCCGTGCCGATGCCGATGGTCAGCAGCACCAGCGCGGCGAAGCCCGGCGTGCGGCGCAATCCGCGAGCGGAATAGCGCAGATCGCGGAGCAGCCCTCGCATCAGCAGACGACAATGTGCCAGATACGTGCCACGCCGGATGCATCGATAGGCGATGCATTGTCAGCTTGGGGGAACAGCGAATCCCGGTTGCGGGAAGAGACAGTCCAGGCTCAGGCCCCAGGGCCCAGGCCCAAGGCCCAAGACGTGCGCGTGATCCTCACCCGCCTCGATGTAGCCGAGCTTGCGATGGAACGGCGGCAGCTCCGTCCGCAGGTTGATCACGCGGAGGTCGATCGCGCGAGCGCCGGCGACGCGCACATGCGCTTCGGCGGCGTCTACGAGCCGGCGCGAGTCGCGAGGCGCAACGGGTGTCCTCTCTGAGCGCTCAGGTTCCTGATCTCCTCAAGACCCAAGCCCCAAGACGCAAGCCTGAAAGGCTGGCATAGATCCCGCATTACCAGCGGTATGACTTCACGACTTCGTTTGCTTGCGCTGATTCTTGTCGTCGCGTCGGCCGCGGTTGGCGTCGCCGGATGCGCCGGAAAATCCATCAATCACGTGCTGGCCGACCCGTCGCGGTATCGCAATCGCGAGATCAAGGTTTCCGGCGATGTCGTCAATGCCTACTCGATCGCAGGACGCGGCGTGTACCAGATTGAGGACAGAACCGGCCGACTGTGGGTGGCGTCCGATCGCGGCGTCCCGCATCGCGGCGCGCGCGTGTCGGTGACTGGAACGATCCGCGAAGGGTTCAACCTGGGCCCCCTCGCCGACTTCGCGCGACTGCCTGATGGCGCGTTGATCATGATCGAGCGGGAACATAGAGCTAGAGACTAGGCGCTTGGCCCTAGGCCCTAGCGGTTCTCTGAACCTCCCGTGCCGTTGGCTGTTCTGTAGAACCACCCAGGGCCCAGGGCCCAACGCCTAGGGCCTGCTTTCCTATGCGTATCGGCGCGCATATGTCTGCCGCCGGCGGTGTGAGGCGCGCCGTCGAGCGCGCGGTGCTGCACGGCTGCGAGGCGCTGCAGATTTTCTCGAAGAACAACGCGCGCTGGCAGGGCAAGGCGCTCGATGCCGACGACGTCCGCGGCTTCCGTGCCGGCGTCGAGGCGCATGGTCTCGCGCCGGTGATCGCGCACGCGAGCTATCTCATCAACCTGGCGGCGCCCCCTGGACGGCTGCGCG
>DASUGM010000341.1:0-24428 GCA_036274055.1 Vicinamibacterales bacterium
CCGACGTACCCCGAGTACCCGAAGTACCTGAAGTACCTGGAGGGCACGGCGTCGTTCTTCTGTTTCAGACAACGATGCGGACCGGCGTTCCCCAGGGATCTTTGACGATCCACCCGTTGTCGATCATCGTCGGCGCACCGCCTTGTTCCTGCACGCTCCTGGCGACCGCGTCGGCGTCGTCGCGTCCCGGGACAACGAGATCCCAGGCCAGCAGGCGCGCTTCGTCGTCAGCCGCGGACGGACCGCGCGACCAGGTGTTCGTCGCGAGGTGGTGGTGATAGCCGCCGGCCGAGAGAAAGAGCGCGCCGCGAAATTCCCAGACGATCTTGTCGAGGCCGAGACCGGCGTGAAAAAACTTCTCTGCGGCGGCGAGATCGCCGACATGCAGGTGGACGTGGCCCATGACGGTGCCGGCCGGCAGGCCAGTCCAGGCCGCGCCGCCGGCGGACCCGATGACGGCGTCGACGTCGAGCGGATCGACGGTCATGCGCAACTGACGCCGCTCCTCGATCCGCCAGGTGTCACGCGGGCGGTCGGCATAGACCTCGATGCCGAGCCCGTCAGGATCCGAGAGGTACACCGCCTCGCTGACGAAGTGATCGGCCAGGCCCACCGGGCTCGCGACGGACGGCAGGTGCGTCAGGAACCGCCCGAGTGCCGCGCGATCCGGCAGCAGGATCGCGAAGTGATAGAGCCCGAATCGGCCGCTGCGAGGCACTGGCCGCACGCCGGCGCGCTCGCGCAGGTGAACCAGCGCGCGGTCGTCGCCATGGGCGCCGAGCGTCGCATCGCCGCCGAGCTGGCGCAGCACGCGCATGCCAAGCACCTGCTCGTAGTACGCAATCGATCTCGCGAGGTCGCTGACTTGCAGATGCACTGGGCCGATGTGGGTCGCATCGGGAAGCCGATAGCCCGGAGGAGCGAGGCCGTAGTCCATGTCGCGCATAGTACAGGCTCAGGGCTCACGGCTCAGGGCTCGGTGCCAGGGCCTGGGGCCTCAGGGCCTCAGGGGCTCGGGCTCGAGGTTTGTGACACCGAGCCGTGAGCCCTGAGCCCTGAGCCAGCGTAATCTACAACGATGCGCCCGCTGCTCGACAAACTCCAGATCTCCACCACCAACGACGGCCTCTTTGCCCGCGGCTGGAAACCCGGGCGTGGTCAGACGCTGACGTCGATCAACCCCACCACCGGTCAGCCGATTGCGACCGTGACGATGGCCACCGCCGAGCAGAGCGACGACGCGGTGACCGCGGCCGCGGCGGCGTTCGAAACCTGGCGGACGCGGCCGGCGCCGAAGCGCGGCGATCTGATTCGCGATCTCGGCGCCGCGCTGCGTGAGATGAAAGAGCCGCTCGGCGATCTCGTGACGCTCGAAATGGGAAAAATCCGCGCCGAGGGCCACGGCGAAGTGCAGGAGATGATCGACATCTGCGACTTCGCGGTCGGCCTGTCGCGCCAGCTGTACGGACTGACGCTGGCGTCCGAGCGGCCCGGCCACCGGATGATGGAGCAGTGGCATCCCCTCGGTCCGATCGGCGTGATCACGGCGTTCAACTTTCCGGTCGCGGTCTGGGCGTGGAACGCCGCGATCGCCGCGGTGTGCGGCGATCCGGTCGTCTGGAAGCCAGCCGAGGCGACGCCACTCTGCGCGATCGCGGTGCAGAAAATCGCCGAGCGCGTGACCCGCGATCACGGCGCCGACGGATTGTTCGGCCTCGCGATCGGAACCGGGCCGACGGTCGGGGAGCGCCTGCTCCAGGATCGCCGATTGCCGCTGATCTCGTTCACGGGATCGACCGCGGTCGGCCGGCACGTCGCCCGGACCGTATCCGAACGCTTCGGCCGGACCATCCTCGAACTCGGCGGCAACAACGCGATCGTCGTCACTGAAGACGCGCGGCTGGATCTGGCGCTGCGGGCGATCGTCTTCGGATCCGTCGGCACTGCCGGCCAGCGCTGCACGACGACGCGCCGGTTGATCGTCGACAAAAAGATCGCGGAGCCGCTGACCGCGAAGCTGAAGCAGGCCTACGAGCAGGTACCGATGGGCGATCCGCTCGACAACGGCACGCTGATGGGACCGCTCGTGAACGAGGCCGCCGTCGACGGCATGATGAAAGCGATCGAACTAGCCAAAGCTGACGGCGGCGTCGTCGTCACCGGCGGGAAGCGCCGTCCTGATGTCGGGCCGTTCTTCGTCGAGCCGACGATCATCCGCATGCCCGCGCAAACCGACGTCGTCAAGCGCGAGACGTTCGCGCCGATTCTCTACGTCATGGACTACGACACGTTCGACCAGGCGATGACGCTGCACAACGACGTGCCGCAGGGCCTGTCGAGCGCGATCTTCACCGAGAGCATGCGCGTCGCCGAGGCATTCCTGTCGGCGCGCGGATCCGACTGCGGCATCGCCAACGTCAACATCGGCACGTCAGGCGCCGAGATCGGCGGCGCCTTCGGCGGCGAGAAAGAAACCGGCGGCGGCCGCGAATCCGGCTCCGACGCGTGGAAGGCCTACATGCGGCGCCAGACCAACACCGTCAACTGGTCGGACTCGCTGCCGCTGGCGCAGGGGATCAAGTTCGGGGAGTAAGAAGACCGAAGATCGGTACGCGGGTACGCGGGTACGCGGGTACGTCGGGGACGCGGGGACCAGGAACCCGGCTCGCTCCGCTCGCCTCGCCAGCTTTCTTTGGTCAGACCACGCGGCTCGGCCCGAGAAAAGTTGGCCAGCGCCAGGATGTTCCTGGTCCCCGCGTCCCTGACGTACCCGCGTACCCGGCGTACGGCTCGCTCCGCTCGCCTCGCCAGCTTTCTTGCTCAGACCCAGAGGCTCGTACTGAGAAAAGTGGGCCAGCGCCAGGATGTTCCTGGTCCCCGCGTCCCTGACGTACCCGCGTACCCGACGTACCGATTACTCTCCTCGAAGAATCCTGAGCGGCTCCGTCCTCGCCGCGCGCCACGCCGGCTCCGCGCACGCGATGAGCGCGACGACGAGGGTGGCGGCGGCGGCGATTGCGAACGACCAGGCGTCGACGCCACTGACGCCGAACAGCAGGCTTCTCACTGCTGCCACCAGCAGCATCGAAAGCCCCGCGCCGGCGATCGTGCCGGCCAGCACCGGTATCAAGCCGGTTTTCAGCGTGTGCCGCCACGTGTGCGCGGGCGTTGCCCCGAGCGCCATGCGGACCGCGATTTCCCGGGCGCGCGCGTGCACGAGCGTCGACAGCGCGCCATAGATGCCAACGCCGGCGAGCGCCAGCGCGAGTCCGCCCAACGCGGCGACCAGCTGGCTCGTGACCCGCGGCTGCGAGGTCGCCTGACGGTAGAGGGTCTCCACGGGAATCACGCGGTCGATGATCGTCGCCGGATTCTCGGCCAGGACCGCGGCGCGTACCGCCGGCGCCATCGCCGCGGGATCAGCCGTGGTCTTCACGATCAGTCGAGGTCGTCCGGTCGTAAATTGCTTCCACGGCACGTAGACGTCGAACGACGGATCGGCGCCGACCTCGCGGAACTGGGCGTCGCGCATCACGCCGACGACCTCGCGCCACGGCGACTGATCCTGTCCGGGCAGGTGAAGTTGCTTGCCGAGCGCGTCTTCTTCCGGCCACATCTTGCGGGCGAGCGATTCGCTCACGATCGCGACGCCGGCGGGACGCGCCGCCGACGTGATCACCGCTTGCGAAAACGCGTCGGTGTCCGTGAAGCGGCGGCCGTGCACGACCTGGACGCCGAGGACGTCCGCGAACTCGGGCATGACGCTGTGCAATGCGATCGGCCAGCGCGTTTCGTTGGGGCGCGGCTCGGGACCGGCCGCCACTTCGGCCGTGTACTGGAACGGCCCGAAGGGGACGTCGGTCACGACCGACGCGTGCTCGATACCCGGCGTCGCCTCGAGGCGCGCGATCAGCGCATCGGACCACAAGTGATAGAGAAACCACGGCCGGCCGTCCGGGCTGACGAGGCGCGGCGCGACGTCGAGGCTGAGAATGCGCTCGGGACGCCAGCCGAGATCGACGGCCGCGAGGTTGAGAAAGCTGCGCGTGAACGCCACGGCCAGGACGACGAGCCCGAGCGCCGCGGCGCATTGGATCGCAACCAGCGCGCTGCTCAGCCGGCGTCGCGTCGGCGTATCACCGGTGCGATCGGTGTCGGCGCGCACCCCGCCCTGGTGCGCGCGCCGGCGCAAACCGGCGAGCGGCGCGAGCGCGAAGACGATCGCGGACGCGACCGTGGCCGCCGCCGTCACGGCGAGCACGGGCAGGTCGATGGTGATGTCGTCGACGCGCGGCAGACCCGTTGGCGCGGTCGCGCGCAGCGTGCGCACCAGCAGCCATGCGAATCCGACGCCGACGGCGGCCCCGGCGATCGCCAGCACCAGCGCCTCGCTGAACCAGAGCTGCGCGATCCGCCAGAAGCCGGCGCCAAGCGCGACGCGGATCGTCGTCTCACGCGCGCGGCCCATGGCGCGGGCGATCAGCAGACCGGCGACGTTGGCGCAGGCGACCAGCAGCACGGCCGCGACCGCCGCGACGAGCAGCCAGCTTGCGCGCGCGAACTGGCCAATCACGGCATCGCGCATCGGGACGACGGTCGCTTTCCATCCGCCATTCGTCGCCGGGAACGCTTCGGCCAGGCGTGTCGACACCGCGTCCAGTTCGCCGCGCAGTTGCGTCAGCGTCGCTCCGGGCGCCAGGCGCGCGATCGCCCGATCGTAGTGCCAGGACCGCAGCAGCTTCGCCACCGGCAACTCGATCGGCTTCGGTTGAAACGCGTCGACGTTCTCGAAGGCAAAGTCTTCCGGCATCACGCCGACGACTTCGATCGGCTTGCTGTTGTCCACGATCGAAATCGACTTGCCGACGATGGCGGGATCGCGGCCAAACAGGCGCTGCCACGCGCCGTAGGACAGCACGATTTCGCGCGCCGTGAACCGCGTGTATTGGTCGTCGGGCTTGAACGTCCGTCCCATCGCCGCCGCGACGCCGAGGACGTCGAAGAATCGCGGCGACACCGCCATCGTCTGCATCGGCTGCGGGTTCGCACCGGCCAGATACTGCGTCGCGCCTTTCGAGTACAGCGCCGCGTGCGCCAGCGACGCGGCGCCCTCGCGCCAGCCCTGGAACGTGCCCTGCGAGACGTCGAGCGTCGACTCGTTGGTCGCGGTATTGGCTTCGTAGATCCGCACGAGCCGATCGGCGGCGGGGT
Source organism: Vicinamibacterales bacterium (assembly GCA_036274055.1). Classification (GTDB taxonomy): domain Bacteria; phylum Acidobacteriota; class Vicinamibacteria; order Vicinamibacterales; family SCN-69-37; genus DASUGM01. The sequence continues at coordinate 5,212 of DASUGM010000341.1, forward strand.
AGGGCAGCGGACGGAACGCGACGCCGTAGGCGACGGAAAAGATCGCGGTCGCCGCGCCGATGCCGAGGGCGAACGTCGCGATCGCGGCGACGCTGAACATCGGCTGGCGCCGCAGCGCCCGGGCCGCCAGCCTGAGATCGCGCAGCCAGGTCTCGATCCAGCCCAACGACCAGGCGTCACGGGATGTCTCCCGAATCTGCGCGGCGCCGCCGAGGCGCAGCCGCGCCTGCCGCCGTGCGGTGTCCGCGGGCACGCCGTCGTCGATCAGGGCCTGCGTGATCTCGTCGTGATGTGATCGGAGTTCTTCCTGCAAGTCAGCGTCGATCTGCTGCCGCCGGAACAGGGCGCGCACGCGATGCAGCATGGTCATCTCCAAGGCCCAAGGCCCAAGGCCCAAGGCCCAAGGCCTAAGGCCGAATCCCTTTCATGACTCTGCTGAGTGCCCCGAACATCGCGTCGAACTGGGCTTTTTCAACGCCGAGCTGCTTCCGTCCGGCGGCGGTCAGGGTGTAGACCCGGGTCCGCCGGTTGGTCGCCGACGTCTTCCACGCCGCGGTCACCCAGCCCTTGGCGAGCATCCGCTGCAGCGCCGGGTAGAGCGAGCCCTCTTCGATTTTCAGCGCGTCCTTCGACAGCTTGTGGATGTGCTGGGCGATGGCATAGCCGTGCATCGGCTCGAGATCGAGGGTCCGGAGGATGAGCATCTCCAGGGTGCCGGGCGGGACGGGCGACGGGGGGCTAGGCATAGGTTGCTTATGCATAGACGCCGGGCGGGCCCCGGCGGTTCGCTCCGGGGCCGCCCATGGGAGATGGGCGATCGGGTGGTCGGGTCATGGCAGAGCAGGGGCGATCGGGCGATCGGGCGAAGGATGTCATGCGACCTCTTCTTCACCTGAGCAGCGTGCCTCAGTGAAGCCTTCGCCCGATCGCCCCTCGCCCATGCTCTGCCATCGCCCGATCACCCGATCGCCCGTCGCCCATGGGCGAAGTCCCGCCTAGCCGCGGCCCATCGCCCCAGACGCGGCCGCGGCAACGACGTACAGCGCCGCCCCGACGAGCATCGCGACCTGAAACCCGGCCATCAGCGCGATCAGCACCGTCGCGACCGAGCCGATCACGGACATCACGCCGTTCAGGCCCCAGTAGAAGGGCGGCGCTGGCAGCGGGCCCCGGCCGGTGCGGCGCAGGCCCTGAGGAAAGGGCATGCCCATCAGGAAACCGAGCGGCGCCAGGAGCGCGACGGCGATCAGCACCCGCACGCTCAAGCTGAACGGCAGCAGCGCCGGCACCAGGCGCGGCATCACGATCGCGAGGACCACGCCAAGGCCGGCGACGGTCAGGCACGCCGTCCGCGTCGACACCCGCGTGCTCATCACGCTGCCGAGTCCGCTCGATGCCAGCAGCGTGAACAACAGCACCGACAGCGTGAAGATCGGGTGACCGAGCAACAGCGTCAAATGCTGGAGCAGCGCCAGTTCGACGGTGATGAACCCGGCGCCGAGCGCGCAGAAGTAGAGAATCGACGCCGCATACGGCCCGACCGGTTCGCCGCGCGGCTTGCCGAGCAGCACGAACGCGCCGAGCAATCCGATCACCGGTCCCACCAGCCAGGTCAGCCCTTCACGCATCCGATCGGGCATGCCCCATGGCTTCTCGGTCGCGAAGTAGAACGGGCTGTCGTCGAACACCGCGTTGACCCGCTTCGGCGACTCGGCTTCGTACGTCGCCATCGACTTCGTGCCGTTGAAAATCGCGTCGTACGGCGGTGTCGCCTTGCGGCCCGGCACCAACTGAGGATCGGCGAGCGTCCAGTTGATCATGATCGCCGCGGTCTCGGATTCCGTGAACGGCCGCTTCCGGAACATGAAGATCATCTGCGGCGGATTCTCGCGGTCGCCTTCGCGCCTTTCGTAGAGCACGACGATGCGCTTGCGCGCTTCCTCGACGCCGAGCAGCGCGATCGCGTTCGCCACCAGCCGCGGCACGTCGACGTCCCAGCGCAGGATCGCGAGCACGCCGTCGTCGGTGAGGTGGTTGTAGTAGCCCTCGAACGCCTGCGTCGTGTAGAGATAGTTCTCCGACAGCGACAGGCCGCCCGACGCCACCGACGCCCACGAGTCGACGAAGCCGAGCAGGATGACGTCGAACTTTCGATCGGTCCGGCTGATGTAGTTGCGGCCCTCGCTCTGGATCACCTCGACGTCCGGCCGATCGTAGAGATTGCCGGCCCGGGCGCCGTAGTGACGGACGAACTTCAGCATCAGCGGGTTGAGCTCGACCGCGGTGACCTTGCGGCTGCCGGCCGCGAGCGCGACCAGCACGTCCGAACCGCCGCCGGGACCGATGATCAGACTGTCCGGCTTGTCGAACATCCGGAACGGGATCGCGCGATACCACGTGCTCATGTCGCCGACGCTGGCGAGATTCCCGTCCCATTTGAGGATGCTCGTCCACGCATCCGAGTCGATGTAGAGCCGGGCCAGATACGGATCTTCAAATCCTTCGACGGCGTCGATGCGCGAGTAGGCGTTCCAGCCGGTCTGCGCGACTCTGGTGCCCGGCGTGTTGTCCATCTGCCGGCGCATCGCCTTGAATACTCCGGGAATGACGCGGAAGGTGCCGCGCGATTCGTTGGTGACGGCGACCAGCGTCAGCGCGATCGCCACTGAGATCGCCGCCAGCCGGTACGGCTTGCTCAGGCACGCGGCGGCGACGAACGGCAGGATCGCCGCGATCAGCACCGCGGTTTCGCCGCCGACGGCCTGGAGCAGGAAGGTCACGCACAGCGCGCCCAGCGAGGCGCCGATCAGGTCGGCGAAGTACAGCGATCCGGTCTCCGCGCGGCGCAGGTCGAAGATCATCGACAGCGCCATGCCGGCGAGAAAGAACGGGATCAGCGGCGAGATGAAGTAAATCGGCAGGCGCTCGAGCGTGAATGGAAACTGCACCACCACCAGCAGGCACAGCGGGATGGCGATGCCATAGATCATCGTCAGCGCCGCCGCCAGCGACATCGTCGGCGCGATTCGTTTCTTCAGCAGATACACGGCGAGGCCGCCGAGGCCCCAGCCAAGCAGCGCCACCGACACCGCGACGAACGCGAAGTGATACCAAATCGTCGCCGAATAGATTCTGGTGAGGCCGATTTCGAAGAGCAGACCGGACAGAGTGATTAAGAAGACGCCGAGGTGGATCATTCGGAGGAGATTCTACATGCTCGGTGCTGAGTGCTCGGTGCTTGGTGCTTGGTGCCGGTGCTCGCTGCTCGGTGCGGTGCGCACCGAGACGAGACGACGATCGAGATATCTCGATTTTCGTACTCGGCAATCTGACGGCCGCACCAAGCAACAAGCACCGGCATTCAGCACCAAGCAACCAGCACTCAGCACTGAGTCGCCGCGCTATCTGATCAGCGCCAGCGCCGCCGTCGCCGCGGTGATGGCGGCGTTGACCGCGGCTTCGGTCGCTGCGGTCGGCCTGGCGTCCGAGTCCTGCAGGCGATCGAATGCGGCCAGAAGCGACATGGCGGCGGCGTCGAGCGCGACTCGGTGAGCGGCCGGCCGCCCGGCGTATTCCGGCGCCCGGCGCACCGCGGCGACCTGCTTGAGCATCTCATCCATGGCCCGGGTGAGCCGGTACTGCTGCGTGAGGTCGGCGATCGGCGTCTTCACTCGCGGGTCGAGGCGAACGACGACGGCCTGGCGCATGGCGCGGCCGTTCGCGCTCAGCCGCACTTGATACGTGCCAGGCAGAATCCACATGCCCGGCCGGACCGGCGTCGCGTCCGGTGGGGCGTATCTGACATCCCAAACGACACGATGCAGTCCAGGCGTCGCCGGCAGCGGCCGCACGGCGTCGGTGTTCGAGTACCTGCGGAAGACGTCGCCCGACTGCGTGTCGAGGATCTCGAGTTCGACCGTGCCGGTGAACGACGCGCCAAGCAGGTAGTTGATGATCACGCCGTCGGCTGGATTGGCGGCGGTCGGTTCGTCGGCGGCGAGCCGCGCGCCGGGATTCTTGTCGGCGCGGAAGCGCCACGCCGTCGCTGGACGGAACAGGTAGGCATCCGCGCGGGCGATATCCGGCGTGATCTGCCGCAGCGGCGTGATGTCGTCGAGAATCCAGAGACCGCGCCCCTGCGTCGCGATCACGAGGTCGCTGTCCTTGATGGCGAGGTCGCGCACTTCCGTGACCGGCAGATTCAGGCGCAGCGGCAGCCAGCGCTCGCCGTCGTCGAACGACATGAACACGGTGTGCGCGGTACCGGCGAAGAGCAGGCCGCGCCGGAACGGATCCTCCCGCACAGCGTTGACGTCGGCGCCGGCCGGGAGCCCGGTGACGATCTCGGTCCACGACGCGCCGCCGTCACGAGTGCGCAGCAGGTGCGGGCGAACGTCGTCAGCGCGGTTGGTTCTCACCGCGGCGTAGGCCATGTTGCCGTCGAAATGCGAGGCTTCGATCGACGCAATCACGGCGCTCGGGCCGGCCGCCGCCGGCGTCACGTTCGTCCAGTTGGCGCCGTTGTCGCGGGTCACGTGGATCTGTCCGTCGTCGGTGCCGGCCCAGATGACGCGGCCGTCGACGTACGACGGCGCCAGCGTCACGATCGCGCCGGGCGACAACGCGGGGCTGATTGCGGTCCAGGTCTGGCCGCCGGTCGCGCTTTTCCATACCGAACTGGTGCCGAAGAGCAATGTGCGCGGGTCAGTTGGCGCGAACAGCACCGGCGGCGTCGTCGAGACGCGGAAATCCCCGCCGCGCGTCGGGCCGACGTCTTGCACCTGGCCGGAGCGCCGATCGAAGCGCGTCACCCGGCCGGAATACAGAATGTCGGGATCGTTGCCGTCAATCGCGACGTAGCCAGCGGCGGCTCCGCCAACGGGCGTCGTCTCACGCGCGGAGATCTGACCGCTGTCGCTGCGGCTCTGGACGCAAATCGCCGGCGCGTCGATCTGCGCTCCGCAGACGCGATATGGGAAGGTCGAGTCCACGCCGACACGTTCGAAGGACGTCGTCGGCTGATTGACGACGGAACTCCACGACGCGCCGCCGTTGACGGTGATCGACGCGCCGTGATCGCCGCCGACGATCCTGATTTCAGGGTGCTGCGGGTTGGTCCATTCCGGCCGGTCGCGTCGCTCGGGATGAGTCGTCGCGGCGACGCCCGGACCGGTCTGTTTCCAGGTCTTGCCGGCGTCCGTCGATCGATACGTGCCGTCGCGGCCGCCGACTTCAACGACGGCCGGGTCCGTCGCGGCGACCGTCAGCGTCGCGACCGCGCCGATCGGCTGATCGTCGAGCACCGCCATCCACGTTCGGCCGGCATCGGTGGTCTTCCAGACGCCGCCGTTGTCGACGCCGATGTAGAAAGTGTTCGGCTGCGACGGCACACCGGCCACCGCGCTCGTCCGTCCACCGACGAACGGGCCGATGTTTCGCCATTTCATTTCGCGGAACAGCGTCGCGTCGAGCCCCACGGGCGCCTGCGCGTGCGTGCGGAATTGAACGCCGGCCCACGCCGCCACGGCCACGAGCAGACACACGAGCGGGCGGCGCATCGAGTCGATATTACTTCGATGTCCCTACCGGATCGTGATCGGGATATCGCGACGGATCGTCTTGCCGCTGACCGTCGCGACGATCTCGATGACGTGAGTACCCGGCGGTACGCCGCGGAGCGGCAGCATCGCGTCGAACGTCGCTTCCTGTCCGCCCCTGACGCCTGTCGCCGTCGTCAGCCTGGTCTGCGCCACTGCGGCGCCCACGACGCCAATCGCCACGGCCGCGGCGCCTTTCGACTTCCAGAACGCGCGGCCGAAGACGCGCAGCGTGTCGCTCGCCGCGAACGCGCGCGACGTCGTCGGTTGAAACGGGACCAGCGGCGCGATCGATTTGCCATTCAACGCCGGCGGCGACGCGCCGACGACGCCGATAGCGACGCCGCCGATCTGCGGCTTCGCGTCCGACGGGTCGGGGACGTCGATCGGCATCTGTACGCTGCCGGCGCGGCCGAGTTGCTGACTGGCGACGCCAACACGCAGCGTCAAGGGCTGAGAGGGCAGTTCGAGCGCGGCGTCGAGGAGCAGCATGATTGGCTGGTCGTTCGGCGCGGTGCCGGCGAATTTCAGATGCTGCGACGACGTCGCTTTGACCTTGCCGTCGGGATCGAGCGCGAACACCGACAGCGCCAGCGTGTCGTCGATGCGACGCGAGCCGTCGAGCGACGGCGGATATTCCAACTCGACGGTCACCGCGGTGTTCACGCCTTTCGCGGCCGCGGCGAGCGGCATCGCCGTGGCCCGCACGGTCAACCCGACGACGTTGACGCCGGCGGAGATCGCCGACTCGACGGTGCTCTGCAGCGACGCGGCCTCGATCTTCGCGCCCGGCGCGACATAGGCCTTGCGGGCACGGATGCGAACACCGGGCCGGTTCACCTTGACGTCGAACTCGTGCAGCCGGCCGTCTGGCAGAAGCGGATTCGGCGAAAACGCCAACTCGTAGAAGCTGCCGTTTTCCGCGACGATTTCGGCGACGGCGCGCGAGAGGTCCGACGCGTCGGTGAACGCGCGGCCGCCGGTATTGATGGCGATCACTTTCGTCCAGTTCTGCTGCGACCGGATGTTGTGCCTGATCGTCGCGCGGACGCTCTCGTTCGAGATCGCCCCGATCCCCCCGCGGACGGCGTCTTCCGGGTTGACGATCCCGCGCGGATCGATCGTGTAGATCGGGACATCCGATCGCTTCGCCTGCTCGAACACCGGCATCAGCTCTTCCGTGAAGAATGCGGTGCCAGGCGGTCCGTCCGGATCGATCGTCGTCATCGTCCCAACGTAGACGATGGCGCGGCGCATGTGGCCCGAGCCGGCGAGCGACGCCGAGACGTTGCGGAGCACGTCGGTGCTTCGGCTCGCGGTCGCCACGACGAGTTTTTGATCGATGCGCGCCGCCGCCGGATTCGCATCGAGGCCGAAGCCCACGGTCTTGCGGACGTTGTCGATCGCGCCCAGCAGCCGCGCGTAGTTGGTCGTGAAGTTCACGCTGGTGTCGGATCGACCGGTGTAGACAATCGCGACTTCGTCCTCAGGCGGAAACGAACGAACGAGATCGGTCAACACCCGCTTGATCGGCACGATGTCCGATTCAATCAGATGCAGATCGTCGACGACGATCGCCCACAGCCGGCTGGTCGGGGCCGCCATCGCGTTGCCGGCGACGTCAGGTTCGGGCACGCGGATCGCGGGCGCCTCGGCCTCACGCCGCAGGACCGGCACCGACACGAAGCGGAAGTCGGTGATCGTTTGCGGCGTGCCCTTCTCGACAATCGAAAAATCCGCCTGCGTCAAATCGGCGATCGGCCGATCGCTGCTGTCGGTGACCACCACGTCGACGCGGACGCGGTCGATGGCGGCGCGGAAAACGGGCTGCTGAGCAGATTGGGATGGATGGGCCTTGACTGGTCGATACGACGCGATCGAGAGAGCCGTACCTGCAGCGATCAACGTGGCGAGAGCTCGCACCGGATCTCCTCGGCTGGCGAGCGAAGCATACCTCTTTACCGGGGCACGATGCCGAGCCGGCCCGAGGGGCCGAGACGCGGCATCGTGCCCGGGTCTTGAGCAGGGATATCAGTCGATGCCGGCGGTCCGGCAAACGCGGTTGTCAGCGAACGTATTCCCGGACGAGGTCGGATCCTGATACAGGTCGAGCTCGCTGTTCGGGCAGCCATTGATCCCGCTGATCAGGCTGAAGGACGTTCCAGTCACGAGCACACCAGCCAGGTTGTTCTTGGCGATGCCGTCGCGCAGGCTCATCGACCACGAATCCTGAAGCAGGAAACCGCCGATGCCGTTGTGATTCGAGACGTTGCCAGCGATGTCGTTGCCGACGCTGTTCCAAAATCCGAACCCGAATTCGCCATTGTTCGTCGCCGTGTTGCCGCGGTAGTGGTTGGCGAATGTGAAACTTTCACCAAATCCATGATCCGCATTGCCGTTGGCCGTGTTGTCAACGAATTCGACGTCGCTGGAAAACGAGTGAGTCTCGAAGCCATTCCGGCCGTTGTTGTTCGACGTGTTGCCCTGCAGCCGCAGCTGACGCGACTGTCCAATGGCAAAGCCCGCGAACGTGTTGTTCGTGGCGCTGTTGCCATCGACAAGGACCTGCGAAGAGAACTCGATAACGATGCCGTAGTCGTTCGCTGTCGTGACGTTGTCGCGAACGGCGACGCCGGAGGTAAAGACGACCTGGATCGCGCGTTCGAAGCCGGTGACCGCGCAGTTTTGCACGGTGACCGTCACGGCCGGCGCCGTGATCAGGACGCCGACGCCATTGCCTGCGCCGCGAACGGTGTGACCGGCGCAGTCGAGGGTGACTGATCCAGCGGTGAAGACGACTGGCCCGTGATGATCTTCGGTCAGCACCGTGTCGCTGCCGACGAACAGGGTGCCGACGGTCGGAGCCGCCCACGCCGCAGACGACGCGCTGAGCGAGAGAAGCAGGGGAAAAACGAGGTGCTTGAGCAGAGGCAAGCGATTCACGGGTCCTCCTTTGGAGGCGCGAAAGCGTGCAGCCAATGACTGCCGGCCTCGACGCGAGGCCGGCGCCGTCACCTTGATTTGCGTCAAGGAAGGGGAACGAGGCTCAGCAGAGATGGCCGCCGCGCGAACGCGCGGGTGGAGAAGCTAGGAGCGCGCGGCTTCGGGTCCGGTGTCGGCCACGAATGCCGGCACTTTGACGACGTGAATCGTCACGCCGAGCGCAATCGCGAGCAGCAGCAGGTGCAGCCACCACGCGGTGACGCTGAAGATCATCGTCGCGAGGATGCCGGCCCAGAGCATCGCCAGGGTCGTGCCTTTTTGACGACGAGTCATCCCGCGGCCTTCACGGCTGTTGCGGATGTAGCTGCCGAGCCAGCGGTTGTTGATCAGCTTCTGGTAGAAGCGGTCGGAACTGCGCGCGTAGCAGGCCGCGCCCAACAGAAGGAAGACCGTCGTTGGCATCAAGGGGAGAAAGATGCCGATCACGCCGAGCGCGACCGACAGGGTGCCGCAGAGGATCAGCAGGGCTCGCCAGAGGCGGGACGACACCCTTGGATCATTGCCGAATTGCCGTATCGAGGGCAATGCCGGATTGGATTGGGGGATTGGCCGATTGCCGGAATCAATGCCGGATTGCCGGATTGGCGGATTGACGCTTCGCGATTGCCGAATTGACGATTGCCGAATTGACGATTGCCGAATTGCGCCATTGCCGCATTGGCCGAGGTGATTAGGCTCGCCATGCCACGCGATCACCGTGCGAATCGGCGCGCCACCTTGACGATGATGCCCAGTAACGTCGCGGCAAGCATGGTCGTTCCCACGCGCAGCCAAAATGCCCCGCCCTGGAAGTACCAGAGCGCTGCGCCAATCAGCAGTCCGAAGGCGAGTCCCGCGAGAATCGGTGATCGGCTGTCGGAAATCACGCGGCCTCGGATGAGGACATGCGCTGAGTTTACGTCGGGTGAGCCACCGATGGCCTCCCGGCCGCAGTAAGAAAAGACAAGCGGCTCCGCGTCGCCCGCTCGAGGCGCCGGGCGGATTGTCAGCGCCCTTTATCTCGCCGCGGCCGGCGCGGCTTCGGCGGCCGGTTCTTGTCCCTGGCCTCAGCCGTCCGCCACGACGCCTTCAGGATCGCGGTCAGTTCCCCCGCCTCCTGAATGAGGTCTCCGGTTTGAGCCGGGGTCGCCAGCCGCGTGTTTTCGATGTAGTGGAGCCACTTGAGTGTCTCGGTCGATTCTTCGAGGACGAGCCCGATCTTCGCGGTGAATTCCCGGTGCGATCGCGAGACACAGGTGGCAGCGTAGTTCTGCGCCATCGAGCTGCTTGATTTGATGATCTGCTGGCCCGCGTTCTGCCCGGCGGGACGGTCGAGGAGTGGGGAAGCCAGCCCGTGAACAGCGACGGCGAAGGCATCCAGTCGAGTCTGAAGTTGCTCGGGTGTCATGGGCGCCTGTCGTGCACGCAGCGAGCCAGGAGCGGATCCGCAGGATCGCTCGGCAATCTGGCGTGACCGTCAGGACACATTGCAGAAACTGCGATCGTCGAAGCGCCCGGATGTTGAAGAAACCGCAATCTCAATCCGCCAATCCGCCAATCCGTTCAATCCGGCAATCGCCGAAGGCGTCAATCCGGCAATCCGCCAATCCGGCATTGATTGCGGCAATCGAACAATTCGGCAATCCAATCCGGCAATGCCCTCGATTCGGCAATCCGGCAATTGCTGTCCCGGAGCATGTCCGATTCGGGATAGTTGCTTTTGTTACAATCCCCTTCGCCTGGGAGCCGCTTTCCCCCAATCTCGGAGCTATTCATGAAACGCCTCGCCGCCGTGGTCTTCGTGTCCCTTCTCTGCCTGGTCGCCGGTTTGGCGACGATACAGGGGCAAAGCACCGATCGCCTCAACGCCGACGCCTTCAAGGTGATGACGGTGCGCAACATCGGCCCGGCGCTCGTCACCGGGCGCGTCGTCGATATCGAGCTCGATCCGAAGAACCCGAGCATCTGGTACGTGGCCTCGGCGTTCGGCGGACTGTGGAAAACCGAGAATCGGGGTCAGACCTACACCGAGATTTTCCCGCGATCCGGCGAGGTCGAGAGCTTCAACAACTGCTGCGTCGTCGTCGACCCGAAGGATTCGAACGTCGTGTGGCTCGGCACCGGTGAGGACGCCAGCCAGCGCAGTGCCCATTTCGGCACCGGCCTCTACAAGTCGACCGACGCCGGTCAGACCTGGAAGCTGTCGGGCCTGCCGAACTCCGAACACATCGGCAACATCGTCATCGACCCGCGCAACTCCAATCACGTCTACGTCGCCGTGCAGGGCCCGTTGTTTTCTGAAGGCGGCGACCGCGGCGTCTACAAGACGCTCGACGGCGGCGCGACCTGGCAGCAGGTGCTCAAGGTCAACGACGACACCGGCTTCAACGAAGTCGCGCTCGACGCGAAGAATCCCGACATCGTGATCGCGGGCACCTATCAGCGGCGCCGTCACGTCGGCCAGATGATCGGCGGCGGTCCGGATGGCGGCATCTGGCGCTCGACCAACGCCGGCAAGTCGTGGACGAAGATGACCAAGGGCCTGCCGGGCAGCGGCGTCGACGTCGGCCGCATCTCGTTCGCGGTCGATCCGAAGAAGCCGGGCCGGATGTACGCGCTGATCGACGGCAAGTGCAGCGTCAGCGAATGCAATCAAGGCGGCGGCCGCGGCGGACGTGGCGGCGGCGCCGGCGCCGACGCGGCAGCCTCGACGGAGAAACCCGCGCCGGTCAACCCGATGAATGCGCCGAGCGAAAATGACGCGCGCGGCTTCTACGTGTCGAACGACAGCGGTGCGTCGTGGGAGCGGGTCAGCCGCTATCGCGGCGGCGGTCCCGCGTACTACAGCGAGATCCACGTCGATCCGCGCACCCCGGACACGATCTGGTCGGTCAACACCAACTTCGAGTGGAGCAAGGACGGCGGCAAGACCTGGACCGAGGTCGGGATCGAGAACAGCACCGGACGCGGCGCGATGGCCGTGCACGTCGACCATCATGAAGTGGTGTTCGATCCGTCGGATCCGAACCACATCATCATCGGCAACGACGGCGGCGTCTACGACACCTACGACAACGGCAAGAACTGGCGCTTCCATTCGAACCTGCCGATCACCCAGTTCTACCGCGTGTCGGCCGGCAACGAAGAGCCGTTCTACAGCGTCTGCGGCGGCACGCAGGACAACTTCTCGATCTGCGGTCCGTCGCGGACGTCGCACACGCTCGGCACCCGCACCAGCGACTGGTACATCGTCAACGGCGGCGACGGGTTCTTCGCGCGCCACGACCTGACCGATCCGAACGTCGTCTACGCGTCGTCGCAGGACGGCGGCGTGGTGCGGTTCGATCGCCGGACCGGCCGCGCGCAGCCCATCCGTCCGAACATCAACACCGCGGCGCTTGGCGAGGGGGTCACGGCAATCGGCGGGGCTCCGGCGGGCGGCGGCGCGGCGGCGGCGGGCGGCGGCCGTGGCGGCGGACGCGGTGGCGCCGAGCGCACCAACTGGGACGCGCCGTACATCGTCAGCCCGCACGCGGAAGGACGCCTCTACTGGGCGAACAACTTCGTCTATCGCTCCGACGATCGCGGCGCGACGTGGACGCGGGTGAGCGGCGATCTGTCGCGCAACCTCGACTACAACACGCTGCCGATCATGGGCAAGGTCTGGCCGCAGGGCTCGGTCGCGTTTCATGAGTCGACGACGGCGCTCTCGAACGTGGTCTCGATCGACGAGTCGCCACTGCTCGAAGGGCTGCTGATCGTCGGCACCGACGACGGCCTGGTGCAGATCACCGAGAACGGCGGTCGCGAGTGGCGCAAGGTCGAGGATTTCCCGAACGTGCCGAAGTGGGCGTACGTGTCGGACGTCGCGGCGTCGCCGCGCGACTCGAACGTGTTCTTCGTCGCGTTCAACAACTGGCAGCGCGGCGACTACAAGCCGTACATTGTCCGCAGCGACGACCGCGGCAAGACCTGGAAGAACATCACCGGTGATTTGCCGGCGAAGCATGACGTCTGGGCGGTCGCGCAGGATCACGTCAATCCGAACCTGCTGTTCGCGGGCACCGAATTCGGGCTGTTTTTCACCGTCGACGGCGGCTCGAAATGGGTGCAGCTCAAGGGCGGAATGCCGGCGGCGCAGGTGCGTGATCTGCAGTTGCAGCGGCGCGACAGCGACGTCGTGATGGCGACGTTCGGCCGCGGCTTCTGGATCCTCGACGACTACAGCGCGCTCCGCGAAGTCAGCGCGGCGACGTTGAACGACGAGGCGCGGCTGTTCCCGATGCGCAACGCGTATCAGTTCACGCCGTGGGGCATGGGCCCGGACGGATCGGCGGGCCTGTCGTCGCTGGGCGGCAATTACACGTTCCCGAATCCGCCGGCCGGCGTGGTCATGACGTACAACGTCAAGGAGACCTACGGCGCGGACACGCAGCTGGTCGCGCGGATCTTCAACGAGACCAACACGCAGGTGCGGCAGATCGAGCTGAACAAGAACGCCGGGCTCAACCGCACGACGTGGGACCTGCGCACGGCGGTGGCCAGCGCCGGGTTCCCGGAGCCGGAAGAGCCGCGCACGGCTGAAGATGATGAGAAGGACGCGAAGGCGCGCGAGCGCGAGATGCAGCAAGAGCAGCAGACGCCGCCGCAAGGCGCGCAGGGTCGCGGCGCGGGGGCGGGTGGCGCGGCGCCGCAAGCCGGCCGCCAGGGCGGCGCGCCGTTCGGCGGCCGTGGTGGCGGACCGCAGGGCAACCTCGCCAACCCCGGCCGGTATCGGGTCATCATCGGCAAGCTCAGCGGCGAGACCTTCACGCAGATCGGCCCCGCCCAGACGGTGGTGGTCAAGACGCTGCCAGAGCAGAACTACGTGCTCTGGCGGTAGACCTGGAAAAAGGGACCGGGTCGCTTTTTACGCTTTTCGTAAAAAGCGACCCGGTCCCTTTTTCAGTCAGTAAGCACTTTGCAACGACCGAACGTAGGAGACCCCATGACAAGAGTTCGCATTGTGTTCGCCGGCGCGCTGGTGGTCCTCGCGGCCGCGCTGACCTCCGGTCAGGGCGGCGGCAACGCCCGCCTGACCGCTGATGTCTTTTCGGGATTGCCGCTGCGCTCCCTTGGCCCGTCACTCACGACCGGCCGCGTCGCCGACTTCGAGGTGGATCCCAACCACTCGAACGTCTACTGGGTGGCCACGGCCGCCGGCGGGCTGTGGCGGAGCGAGAACCGCGGCAACGACTGGACGCCGATGTTCGACAACGGCGGCGCGTTCAACCTGAGCACGGTCGTCATCGATCCGAAGAACTCCGACGTCATCTGGCTCGGCACCGGCGAGAACTCCAATCCGCGCAGCGCGATGATCGGCTCCGGCGTCTTCAAGTCCACCGACGGCGGCAAGACCTGGTCGGCGGCGATGCTGCCCAACTCCGAGCACATCGGCAACATCCAGATCGACCCGCGCAACTCGAGCGTCGTCTACGTCGCGGCGATGGGCCCGCTGTGGTCCTCGGGCGGCGATCGCGGCATCTACAAGACGACCGACGGCGGCGCGACCTGGAAGAACGTCCTCAACATCAGCCCCGACACCGGCGGCAACGAAGTCCACATCGACCCGAACAACCCGCAGGTGCTCTACGCGTCGACGTGGCAGCGCCGTCGCGGCGTCGGCCAGATGATCGGCGGCGGACCCGAGAGCAAGCTCTACAAGTCGCTCGACGCCGGCAATACCTGGACGCCGATGACCAAGGGCCTGCCGACGGGCGACATGGGCCGCATCGCCATGGGCGTCGATCCCAGGGTGAAGCCGACGCGCGTCTACGCGTTGATCAACGCGAGGGCCGACACGGGCTTCTATCGATCGGATGACGCCGGCGCGACCTGGAACCGGATGGGCGCGCCGCTCGGCGCCGCGCCGCCCCCGCCGGATCCGAACGCGCAGCCTGGTCGCGGCGGCGGCCGTGGCGGCGGCGTCCCCGGCGTCTACACCGGCGGCGACCCGGGCTACTACTACGAGCTCTACGTCGATCCGATCCGCCCCGACACGATCTGGTCCGCGAACACGAACCTCGAGTGGAGCCGCGACGGCGGCAAGACCTGGGAGGCGGTTCCGAATCGCCAGGGCGTGCACGTTGACTTCCACGACGTCTGGATCGACAAGGTCGATCGCAACCACATCGTCATCAGCAACGACGGCGGCTCCTACGAGTCGTACGACGAAGGCAAGACCTGGCGGCACTTCGCCAACCTGCCGGTGACGCAGTTCTATCGCGTCAGCACCGATAACGCGAAGCCGTTCTACCACGTGTGCGGCGGCGCGCAGGACAACGGCTCGATGTGCGGGCCGAGCCGGACGCAGCACCAGGTCGGCATTCGCACCAGCGACTGGTATGACGTCGGCGGCGGCGACGGCTTCCAGTCGCGCAACGATCCGGAAGACGCCAACATCGTCTACGCGACTTCGCAGAACGGCGCGATTCAGCGCCTCGATCTGCGCACCGGCATCGCGCGCGGCATTCGTCCGCAGGCCGGCCGCGCCGGCGGGCCCGGGACCTCGGTGCCGGGCATCACGCAATCGCCGGGCGACGATGACGACGATCAGCAGCAACAGCCGCCGCCTCCGCCCGCGGGTGGCGCAGGCGCCGGCGGTCAGGGCGGTCGCGGCGGTCGCGGCGGCGCCGGTGCCGGCGGCGGCGTGCAGGAGCGGACCAACTGGGACGCGATGTACATCGTCAGCCCGCACTCGCCGACGCGCCTCTACTGGGGCAGCCAGTTCCTGTATCGCACCGACGATCGCGGCGACAGCTGGACGCGGATCAGCGGCGATCTCACGCGCAATCTCGATCCGCGCGTGATCCCGATCATGGGCAAGGTGTGGGATCCGCAAACCACCGTCGCCTACAACAACGCGACGACGACGCTCAGCACGATCGTCTCGATGGACGAGTCGCCGGTGCTCGAGGGCCTGATCTACGTCGGCAGCGACGACGGCAACCTGAGCATCACCGAAGACGGCGGCACGACCTGGCGGAAGACCACCGCTTTCGGCGACGCGGCCGACGGCCTCTACATCACCGACGTGTTCGCCTCACCGCGCGACGCCAACGTCGTGTTCGTGACGTTGAACAACTGGCAGCGCGGCGACTTCAAGCCGTACATCTTCCGCAGCGACGATCGCGGCAGGACGTTCAAGTCGATCGCCGGCGACATGCCGGCGCGTCATCCGGTGTGGTCGATCATCCAGGATCACGTCAACGCGAACCTGATCTTCGCCGGCACGGAGTGGGGTTTGTTCTTCACGGTGGACGGCGGCACGCACTGGACGCAGCTCAAAGGCGGCATGCCGATCATCCAGGTGCGCGACATGGTCGTGCAGAAGCGCGAGAACGACCTCGTGCTCGGGACGTTCGGCCGCGGCTTCTACGTGCTCGACGATTACAGCCCGCTGCGCGAGGTCAGCAACGAGTCGCTGAGCCGCGAGGCCGAGCTCTTCCCGCTGCGCCACGCCTACAAATTCGACGTGCTCGGTCAACAACAGGCGGTGTGGGGCAACGAGACGACGCCGAATCCGCCTTACGGCGCGCAGCTGACGTATCACGTCGCGCCAGGCTTCACCGGTGATCTCGTGATCACGATCACCGACGGGCAGGGCCGTCAGGTGCGGCGCATGGACGTGCCGAACACGCCGGGCGTGCATCGTGTCGCCTGGAACCTGCGCGCCGATCCGCCCGCGGGCGCGCCGGCACAGGCCGGCCGCGGCGGCGGCGGTGGCGGTGGTGGACGCGGCGGCGGTCCGCAGGGACCGGCGCAGGACCCCGGCCGCTACAGCGCGCAGCTTGGCAAGAAATCGGGCGATCAAGTGACGGCGTTCGGGAAGGTCCAGAGTTTCCAGGTTGTGCCGTTGCCGGAAAAGAACTGGTAGACGGGTACGTCGGGTACGTTGAACGAGGCTTCGCTTCGCCAACTTTCTCAACAGGTACACGGCACGCGGGCGCCGAGTACCTGAGGAGAAAGAAGGCGAGGCGAAGCCTCGTTCCTTGTACCCGACGTACCCCGCGTACCCGCAGTACCTGAAGTACCCGACAAATTCCTGTCGTACCATGTCCTATGTCTTTCGCGATGGTCGGCCTCGGCCGGATGGGCGCGAACATGGTCACGCGCCTGCAGAGAGCCGGTCTTCCTTCCTTTGTTTTCGACATCAACCCGCAAGCCGTCGCGGCGCTGACGGCGGCCGGCGCGACCGGCGCCGCGTCGATCGCCGATCTCGTCGCCAGGATGCCGCCGCCGCGCACGATCTGGCTGATGCTTCCGGCGGCGATCGTCGATCGTCAGATCGCGCAACTGGCGCCGCTGCTGGCGGCGGGCGACACGATCATCGACGGCGGCAACTCGCGTTACCACGACGACATCCGCCGCGCCGCCGAGCTGAAGACGTCGGGCATCCACTATCTCGACGTCGGCACGAGCGGCGGCGTCTGGGGACTGGAGCGCGGGTACTGCCTCATGATTGGGGGGGAGCGATCCGTCGTCGAGCGGCTCGATCCGATTTTCAGCGCGCTCTCGCCGGGGGGACAGGCCCTAGGCTCTAGGCCCTCGGCCCTAGCGGGTTCCGAACCACCAGGGCCGAGCGCCAAGGGCCCAGGGCCTGACACCGCGCCGCGCGGTTATTTGCATTGCGGCGCGGCAGGCGCCGGTCATTTCGTCAAGATGGTGCACAACGGCATCGAGTACGGCTTGATGGCCGCCTATGCCGAGGGCTTCAACATTCTCAAACACGCCAATGCCGGCGCCGTCGATCACAGCCACGACGCCGAGACGACGCCAATGGCGCATCCGGAGCACTATCGCTACGACTTCGACCTCGCGGCGATTGCCGAGGTCTGGCGTCACGGCAGCGTCATCTCGTCGTGGCTGCTCGATCTTACGGCGAAGGCGCTGTCGGAATCCGGCGGCGATCTCGCGGACTTCGCCGGCCGCGTCTCGGATTCCGGCGAAGGCCGCTGGACCATCGAAGCGGCGATCGACGAAGCCGTCCCCGCCAACGTCCTTGCCGCCGCGCTGTTCGCGCGCTTCAGCTCGCGCGGCGAGTCGGACTTCGGCGACAAACTGCTGTCCGCGCTGCGGATGCAGTTTGGCGGACATCAGGAGAAGAAGTAGGCCCTGGGCGTTAGGCCCTGGGCCCTCGTGGTTCTCAGGATTCGCGACTCATGACCCAGGACCAGCAGAACCCACCAGGGCCCAGGGCCTACCGCCCAGGGCCTGACCGCGCGCCGAAATCAGATGCTCTTGTCTTATTCGGCGCCAGCGGCGACCTCGCGTATCGCCAGATTTTTCCGGCGTTGCAGGGGCTCGAGGCCGCGGGGCAGTTGCCGCCGCGGGTGATTGGCGTCGCGCGGTCGGAGTGGACGCGCGAGCAGTTCATCGAGCGTGCCAAGGCCAGCATCCAGGAGCGCGGCAAGTACGACGAGCGGACGTTTGCCGCGCTGGCGCGGAAGCTCGACTACATTCGCGGCGAGTACCTCGAGCGGGACACCTATCAGCGGCTGTGCGACGCGCTCGGCGACGCGAAACACGCGCTCTACTACCTGGCGATTCCGCCGAGTCTGTTCGACGACGTCATCACGCGGCTGGCGGCCCTCAAGTGCGACGAAGGCGCGCGCGTCGTCGTCGAGAAGCCGTTCGGGCGCGACCTGGTGTCGGCGCGCACGCTCGATCTCGTGCTCCACGAGTACTTCCGCGAGCGTGACATCTTCCGCATCGACCACTTCCTCGGCAAGGAGCCGGTCCAGAACATCCTCTACTTCCGGTTCGCGAACACGTTTCTCGAGCCGATCTGGAACCGGACGCACGTCGAGCGCATCGAGATCACGATGGCCGAGCAGATCGGCATCAACGGCCGCGGCAGGCTCTACGAGGAGATGGGCGCGATTCGCGACGTTCTGCAGAATCACCTTCTGCAGATCGCAGCGCTGCTGCTGATGGATCCGCCGGTCGGCCACGATCCCGAGGCGATTCGCGACGCCAAGGGGCTCGCGTTCAAGGCGATGCGCCCGCTCGATCCCGGCGACGTCGTCCGCGGCCAGTTCGAGGGCTATCGCAACGAACCCGACGTCTCGGCGGCGTCGGACGTCGAGACCTACGTGGCGGTGCGCCTGTATGTCGACTCGTGGCGCTGGGCGGGCGTGCCGGTCTTCATCCGCACCGGCAAGAAGCTGGCGACGACGGCCAACGAGGTCTTCGTCACGCTCAAGCACCCGCCGCACGAGTTGTTCGACGACGTGATGTCGTCGCCGGCGAATCACCTGCGCTTCCGGCTCAGCCCCGACGTCGTCCTCGAGCTCGGCGCGCGCGCGAAGAAACCCGGCGCCGGCCTGACCGGTGAGATGGTCCAGCTCGACGCGTTCCATCAGCACGGCGATGAAGTCCCGGCGTATCAGCGGCTGCTCGCCGATGCGATGCGCGGCGACCAGATGTTGTTTGCGCGCACCGATGCCGTCGAAGCGTCATGGCGCGTCGTCGAGCCGGCGCTGGTCAAGCCGGCGCCGTTGCATATCTACAAGCCGGGGACGTTCGGTCCGGCGGCTGCGGACGCGCTGCTCGGCGGCAACTGGCACGATCCCGCGTAGGGGTCGCATCTTGAATTCA
>DASUGM010000342.1:0-42683 GCA_036274055.1 Vicinamibacterales bacterium
GAGTACTTCGTGATGGGCGACAACCGCGCCAACTCGTCGGACTCACGCAGCTGGGGCTCCGTGACCCGGGCGGCGATCTGGCTCAAGATCTCGGCGAAGTAGGGATGGCGACGCATCTTTCGACGGAACAAATTGCGGCGCGCCTCGATCACGTTCGCGACGCGCCGCGCGACGCCGGAACGCTCAGGCTGATCGTCAGACGCCCCGAGGTGAACGCGCGCGAGGTCCTCGACGAAGGCGAACTGTCGATCGGCGTCGGCCTGGTCGGCGACAACTGGAAGACGCGCGGCAGCTCGCGCACTCCCGGCGGGCATGCGCACCCCGACATGCAGCTCAACGTCATGAACGCGCGCATGATCGAGGTGCTGGCGCAGGAGCCGGCGCGCTGGCCGCTGGCCGGCGATCAACTGTTCGTCGACCTGGATCTCAGCGTCGCCAACCTACCGGCCGGCACGCGCCTGGCGATCGGCGACGCGGTGATCGAAGTGACACCGGAGCCGCACACAGGGTGCGGCAAGTTCGTCGAGCGCTTCGGCATCGACGCGATGAAGTTCGTCAACGGCACGATCGGCCGGCCGTTGCGGCTGCGCGGGCTGAACGCGCGCGTCGTCAAGGCCGGCCGGATTCGACGAGGCGACACCGTGAGAAAGACCGCAGGGCCGTCGTCGTGATCGGGCGACCCGCCGCGTTACTGACCCTCGCTGTCGCGATCGCGACGTCGTGCAAGGCAGCGCCGCCGCCCCCACCCGCGACGCCGCCGCAGCAGTTGGTGCTGGTCAACAAGCTCTGGCGCGTCACCGCGCCGGCGAGCAAGCCTCTGGGCAGCATGTACCTCTTCTTGCCTGACGGCACGCTGTTGATGACGTCATGCGTCGAGACGTATCGGCTCGCGAAATGGTCGGCCAACGCCGACGGCACGCTGACGATCACCGAAGATGCGGCGACGACGTACCGGGCGACGTATCAGGCCGGGGATCGGACCGCCAAGCTCACGTTCGCGCTGAAAAGCGAGCAGATGTCCGTCGATCTACGCGTGGCCGAAGCGCCGTTCGTCTGTCCGGACCTGCGCAGGTGAGCGCCTCGTGAGCGCGCTGGAGTCCTGGCTCGATCGCTACGGACGGGCGTGGGAAGCGAAGGACACCGCCGCATTCGTCGGGTTGTTCGCCGACGACGCGTCATACCACTGGACGCCGTACCGCGCGGCGCAGCGCGGCCGCGCCGAGCTGGCCGCGGCCTTCGAAGCCGCAATCGCCCGGCAGCGTGACATCGTCTTCACCCACACAATCTGGTCGTCGTCGCCCGCGGTGTGCCACTGGCACTGCGAGTTCGTGCGCGTGCCTGGCGATCATCGTGTCCGGCTCGACGGCGTGTTCCACATGACGTTCGACAGTCAGGGTTTGTGCACGGAGTTCCGCGAGTGGTGGCATAGCGACGAATCAGATCGCGGAGAGACAGAGAATCAAGCAGAGACGCAGAGGCACGCAGCGGCGCAGAGTTCCAATACAGAGATGCGACGATAAAAGGGGGCTGGCATGGTGCTCAAGAGCATTGGGGTGTTGTCGGCGGCGAAGATTGTCGGCGTGATGTACGCGGTGATGGGGCTGATCATGGGCCTGATCTTCGCGGGCTTGTTCTCGATGATCCCGGCGATGGCGCCGACCGGCGACGCGCAGATCCCGAGCTGGATCGCGCCGATGTTCGGCCTCGGATCGATCGTGATCATGCCGATCATGTACGGCCTGATGGGTTTCATCGGCGGCGCGATTGGCGCGGTGATTTACAACGTGCTGGCCGGAGCGATCGGTGGCCTCGAGCTGCACTTGGAGCCGGGAATGAAGGCGTAGGCATCGATGGAGATTACGCTCCGGCCGACGTCGCCGGATGATCTGGACTTCGTGGTCGCGCTCGAGCGCGACGATGAGAATCGTCCGTTCATCGGCCAGTGGTCGCGCGAGGAGCACCAGGCCGCGATCGAGCGCGGCGACCGCGAGCACTGGATCGTCGCCGATGCGGCCGGCAGCCGGCTCGGCTACGTGATCCTCTACGACGTCCGCGCGATCGGGCAGGGCGTCTACGTCAAGCGGATCGCCATCGGTCCGAAATCCGCCGGCATCGGCCGCCGCGCGCTGGCGGAGCTGGTGACGCATGCGTTCCGCGACCTCGGCGCCGAATTCGTCACGCTCGGTGTCTATGCTCATAACCTGCGTGCACAGAAGGCGTATCGCGCGGTGGGGTTCGAGGTGATGGAGCAGACGAAGGAAGAGCGGGAGGCGATGCTGAGAGAGGTGGATCCGTTTTCGGAGGAGTGTCTGGTTATGAAGGCTACGCGACCGGGTTCCTAGGTTCCGGGTTCCGGGTTCCGCGTTCGTTCCGGGGTTCCGGGTTCGGTTCGGGGGTTCGGAAGTTCGGGCGTTCTTACCGGGGACGGGGGTGTTTTCCACAGATCCGGGCAAAATGGGGACAGGGGTCGGTTCTGATGCTGCGGTGGTCGATTTGCGTGGCGCTGATGATTGCCAGCGTATGGGCGGGTGCGGCGCAGGACTCCGATGAGTTTCTGGCGCATCGCATCGCACAGTCGCGCGATGTCGCCTGGCTCGAGTCCATCGTCCTGAACACGGGCGCGTCGCCGACGCTGCTGGCCTCGGTCCGTACACCAATCGACGCGCGTCGCGGCGCCTACTTTCGACTTGGGAACATCGGCGACGCGGCGGCCCTGGCTGTGCTCGATCGGATCGAAACGAAACTGCGTGACGTCGATCTGGTCCCGCCTGTTTTACCACTCGAGGAGATCACGCCGCGAGGCGACCGGCGTCCGCGCACACCGATTGCGACAATCGATCGGAACGGCACGTCGTTCGGACTGGTTGGCAGCACCATGCTCGGCGGTCCCGACATCTTCCTAATCACGACGAAGACACCAAACGATCCCGATTCCTGGTCCCGGCCCCGGCTGACGCCTCTGCAATGGCGGCCGGGATTCAGCTGGTCAGATATCCGCTTGCGTTGGCTCCTCGAGGATCTGCTCGAAGTGTCGTATGCCGAGGGTTCAGCCCGTCCAGGCGCAGTGCTCGGCGGCCTCGGCAACAACGGAGGATGCAGCGCGTATGTTCCTCCTCTGGACACACCGCCGACCAGGCGTATCGCCACTATTCATGTCGATGAAATCGCGCGCGATGCCGACGGCGATGGCTGGACCGACCTCGAAGAACAGATTCTTGGCATCGACTCCCACGACCCAGATACAGACGACGACGGTGTGCCCGATGGGCGAGACACCTCCCCCGATACCGCGGTGCCCAGAACATCGACTGCTGACCGCCGTGAAGAAATGCTGGGCCGCGCCTTTTTTGTCATCAATGGGTTCTCAGACTCCCGATTCGTCCGATATCTCCCGGCCGACAAGGTCACCTCTCTTTGGGGCTACCCCGGCCCGATCGTGCGCCGGCAGCCGCGATTTGAGACTTTCGGTCACTTCGCGTGGTGGACGATCGAGAAGGTCACGACGACCAGTGCACAGATTTGGGTCGGAGACACAGACAGCGAGTATTTCGTCGTTCTCACTCGCACCAGCGGCCGCTGGGTGGTCACGAACATCGGTGCGGTCCGAACGTGCTGAGATCGGAGGTGGCGATGATGAACAAGGAACCCGAGGGCCAATGAGGCCGGATTGGCATCGCCGCAGAGCGTCCGTCCCGATCGGTACGCTTGCTACCCTCGCTGCCCTGGCAGCCAATCGATCGCGTCGAAGCGAAGCTGATGCAGCTCAAGCGCGTCAATGGCCGCTGGGTCGTGGTTGCGAATCTGACGTTTCGCCTGGTCATCGCGACGCCATGACTGTGCCATTTAGCTACCGCCAAATCGCCTCGCCTGCAGTGCTCCGCGCCTGGGTCGCCGGCCTCGTAATCGCCGCGCAGCTTGGCGCCGCGCCTCTGGCAGCCGCACAAGTTCCAGCCCCCGGACCTGCCGCGACGATTCGTGGCGTCGTCAAGGATCCAAGCGGCGCAACGCTTCCCGGCGTGACGATCGACGTTGCCGGAACTGTCAACACGAAGCGCGTTGTAACAGAGCAAGACGGTTCGTTCGTGATCCACGAATTGCCGCCAACGCGCTACCGCATCACCGCGGCGCTCGCCGGTTTCGAACCGTGGTCGCGGGACGACGTCGATGTCGAATCCGGCCGGGTCACCGAGTTGAACATCACGCTGAGGCTTGGCATCTCGACCCAACCCGGTATGGCCGTTCTCCAGCCATTCGAAGTTGTGGTCCGCTCGGCCGATGCGATCCTCCACATCAAGATCGTGTCGACGCTTGAAACAACAATCGCCGGCGACCTCTTCCGCTACCCGCAGACTGAGCATCGAGCCGTCGTCCTGGACGTGATCGCCGATCGCGATCGACAGGCCCGCGCCGGCGGCGAAGTGCGACTGCTGCAGCCCTACGCCGGCACCGTCACGTCCGGCGGGCGTTCGTATACCGGTGGGCTGGCGGTCCACCGAACTGGGGACGAACTCGTCATCCTGGCCGAACGATCTGGCGACACGCTGATCGCAATGAGCCCGCCAATTTACGAGTTCAAGCTCGAGAGCGGCGTCGTCCGCATTCGACAAACCTATCGCCTGGGCAGTTTCGCCGACGGCATGACCGTTGCCGCCTTCAGTGACACGGCGCGGGCTTTGATCGCCAAGAGCGGGCCCTTGCGATTCGGCCCGACGGCCGCGCATCTCCGCAGCTGGGCGATCTGGGAGCTGCACCTGGCACTCGGCGCGAATGCCAAGCCATGGCTCTTCAACGCTTTCGGCCAGGGCTACCTCCTCGAGCCAAAGTGGTACGTCGACGCCTATCTCGAGCCCGATCGCGTCGCGCCACGCCTGCGCGTTGGGCAAATGGCAACGATGATCGCTGCGCTGACAGCGGTCGGCGCCTACGACGGTGTGAGACGTTGGTCGCGCAGCCGCACGGATCGATGGGCGCAAGTGCTGGTCGCGACCGGTGCCGATCCGCTCGCAATCAAAGATCAGCGAGACCTCGCTCGCCCGTTTCGCGTTCTCGGGGAGATCGCCGACGATGCGTTGGTCGCGGTGGTGGACTTCATCCGCTCCAGCCCTGAGAATCCGACTCCGCAACCACCGAAAACCGCCGCAATCTTCACCCGGGTCGAAGGCACGTGGCCGATTCAGCGGTTGGAAGTCGAGGGGGGTGCCATCAGCGTCGTTCTGATCGGTCCGTCACCCGACGAGAAGTCGGGGCAGGCTGTTGTCGTTCGCCGCGTCGGCAGCGGATGGACGATCACGCGGATCACAGGCTGGATCGCCGACTGATCGACAACGCCTCAGCGCTGGCACAGCTGGTCGCGCCATAATCTCCAGGTGCACGAGCCCGCCCAGCTCCAGGCCGTTCTTCTCGCGCTGATCCTGATGATGATCCTCTGCGGCGTCCTGCCGCTCGCGGTGTTCGCGGGCTGGATGTGGAGCTTCGGCGGCCGCGTCAAGGCCGGCCGCCGATTTCCGCCGGCCGATGCGCGGCGGTGGAAGAATTCGATCGTGCTCGAAGGCGCCGCGGCGCGCGCGCGCGGCACGCTGTTTCAAACGTTCGCGGCGATCTTCGGCGTCCTGACCATCGGTTTGCTCTGGTCGCTGTGGCGCTTGTGGGTGGTGTTGCGATGAGCGGCGGGACGGCTGCTCTCGCGGTGATCTTCCTCGCGACGCTGATCGCACAAACACCGGCGCCGCCGGACTTCTCCGGCACCTGGGTCCTCGACGCGGCGCGCAGCTCGGCCGTCGGCGGCGGCAACGGCAGCGGCGCCGGACGCGGCCGTGTTGGCGGTGGCGGCGGCCTCGGACTCGGGCCATCGGCCGAGGAGTTGACGATTGTCCAGACGCCCGCTGCGTTGACCATCACTGAACGCCGTGGCACCGCGACGTCGCGCGTCGTCCTGGCGCTCAGCGGGCATCCCTGGACCAACACCATCACCGCCGGCCGCAACAGCGGCGGCACCGCCACCTCGACGAGCACGTGGAAAGATCGGCAACTGGTCACCGTCGTCGTCGCGCCGGCAGAACCGGGCAGCCGAGAGACCGTGCGTTACACCGAGACTCGCTCCCGCGACGGCGACGCGCTCGTCGTCGAGATCACGATGGCCGGCAGTCCGAACTCGAGAAAATCGGTATACGCACGCAAGCGGGAGTAGACTGTGCGTCCCCTGGCATGGCGAAGGCACCCTCGATCTCTCCCGAACGGCAGCTGGCTGCGTTCATCGCGCGCTACTCGCCGGAAATTCAAACGCTGTTCAAAAAGTCGCGCGCGGTGATGCGGGCGCGCCTGCCCGGCGCGATCGAGTTCGTCTACGACAACTACAACGGGCTCGTGATCGGCTATGGTCCGAGCGACCGGCCGTCGGAAGCGCTGTTTTCCATCGTCGCGCGGCCGAGCTGGGTGACGCTCTGTTTCCTGTGGGGCGCGAAGCTGCCCGATCCGACCCGGCGGCTCAACGGCGGCGGCAATCAGGTCCGGCACATGCGACTGGCCGGCATCAAGACGTTCGAAGAGCGCGACGTCCGCGCGTTGATGGCGCGCGCCCTCGAGACCGCGCCGGAAATGCTGCGCAAGCGGAAACGGCAGCTGCAGATTCGCGCCGTTTCAGAACGCCGGCTGCCGCGCCGGCCCGGCCGTAATCCCGACTGACATCACCACGCGATGGCCCTCCCCATCGGCTCGAAAATCGGTTACGGCGCCGGGCAAATCGGTGAGGGCGTCAAGACCGCGGCGTTCACGTACTTCCTCTTTTTCTTTTACACGCAGGTCCTCGGTCTGGCACCGGCGCGCGCCGGCCTCGCGCTGTTCATCGCGACTACGATCGATGCGCTCGTCGATCCGCCGATCGGCTCGTGGTCGGATCGGCTCCGGCATCGCTGGGGCCGCCGTCATCCGTTCATGTACGCCTCGGCGCTGCCGCTGGCGCTCGGCTACGCGCTGATCTTCGCGCCGCCGCACGGCCTCGGTGAGACCGGGTTGTTCGTGTGGCTGCTGACCTTCGCGGTGTTCACCCGTGTCGCGTTGTCGCTGTTCCAGGTGCCGTACATGGCGCTGGGCGCCGAGCTGTCGCCCGACTATGCCGAGCGCACTTCGATCGTCGGCTGGCGCACGGTCTTCGGCGCCGTCGGCCAGACGGCGATCCTGAGCATCGCGTGGACGCAGTTCTTTCGCGCGTCGCCGGAGTTCGCCAACGGCCAGATGAACGCCGCTGCGTATCCCGGATTCGGGATGTTTGGCGCGGCCATCATCGGCGTGTTCACGCTGCTGGCGGCGCTCTCCACGCATCGACGGATTCCGGCGCTGGCCACGACCGCCGTCGCGCCGGGCGAGGGTGGGCTTGCCGCGGTCTGGCGTGACGGCCGCACCGCGCTCGCGAGCCGATCGTTTCGCGCGCTGTTTCTCTGCCTGTTGATCTTCCAGACCCTGCGCGGGACGCAGGAAGTGCTGTCGCTGCATCAGTTGACGTTTTTCTGGGGACTGGCGCCCGATCAGATTCTGCGTCTGACGCTGCTCGCGTTTGTCGCGCTGCTGCTCGGCGTCCCGGCGTGGACGATGGCGTCGCGATATCTCGACAAGAAGCCGACGCTCGTCGCCGGCATCGCGCTGTTCTGCAGCGTCGGCGCGCTCTTCCCAACCTTGAAGCTGCTCGGCTGGTATCCTCCCGACGGAACCGCGGCATATCTCAATCTGCTGTTCGTGAGCGGCGTGCTCAGCGGACTCGGCGGCGCCGCGGTCTTCGTCGCCGCCGGCTCGATGGTCGCCGATGCCGCCGACGACGAGGAGTTGGCGACGGGCCGCCGGCTCGCAGGCGTGTTCTTCGGCGCGATTCTGTTCGCGACCCAGGCGACGTCCGGGCTCGGCGGCTGGATCGGCGGCCTGGCGCTCCAGGCGATCGGGTTCGATCCCAAAATCGCGGCGGCGGCGATCGGTCCCGAGGTGATTCGCGCGCTCGGCGCGATTGCGCCGGTGACGCAGGTGCTGGCGCTGCTGTCACTGGTGCCGCTCGCCTCGTACCAGATCACCCGCGTCTCGCACGCGCGGATCGTCACGGCGCTGGCGGCGCGGCGGGAGTTGAACGACAATCTGCGGGCGAGGTCCTGATGGCGAAGGCCCAACTGAAGACCCAGGCGACCACGAAGAGCGTCGCGGCGTTTCTGAAGAGCGTCGATCCCGATCGGCGCGCCGACTGTGAGGCCATCGCCGCGATGATGTCCAAGGCGACCGGCGCCGCACCGGTGATGTGGGGCGCGGCGATCGTCGGCTTCGGCAAACACCACTTCAAGTACGCGAGCGGACGCGAGGGCGACTGGTTCCTCGTCGGCTTCTCGCCGCGCAAGGCCAATCTCACGCTCTACATGTCCGGCGGGTTCAAACGGCGCGCCGAGTTCCTGAAGAAGCTCGGCACGCACACCGGCGGCGCCGGCGTCGGCTGCGTCTACATCAAGAAACTCGCCGACGTCGATCAAACCGTGCTGCGCGCGATGATCGAGAACGCCGTGAAGACGCCCGGCTTTCAGTCGTGATGCAGCTGGCGCTCGATCCGCCGGTCGGGCACCAGCCAGGTCATCGCCACCAACGCGTATAGTCCGAGCGCGACGTGTGGGTAGCTGAAGATCGCGACCAGGATCGCGGCGACATATGTGATGACCGAGAACTTTCCTTTCCAGTCGTCGCCAACCGCCTGCTTCAACGCTGACTCCGGGCCGTGGGTTCTGACGATCAGCGACTGCAGGATCAGCCAGGCCATCGCGCAGGCAACCAGCACGATGCCGTAGACCGCGGTCGGCCAGCGCGCGAAGCTGGTGCCGCCCATCCAGTGGGTCGTGAACGGCACCAGCGACAGCCAGAAG
Organism: Vicinamibacterales bacterium; assembly: GCA_036274055.1. Lineage (GTDB taxonomy): Bacteria > Acidobacteriota > Vicinamibacteria > Vicinamibacterales > SCN-69-37 > DASUGM01. The sequence continues at coordinate 8,883 of DASUGM010000342.1, forward strand.
AGCAGATGCAGGTTCGCCCAGAGCATGCCGCCGGTCACCCTGGTCACGGTGTGCAGCAGGTGATGATGATTTGCCCAGTAAATGCCGAGGAACACGAAGCTCAGGACGTATGACAGAAAGATCGGCCAGCGGTGGGTGAGCATGTGCAACGACGAGTCGGGCGACTCCTCCGGCACCTTCAACTCCAGCACCATGATCGTGATCAGAATCGCGATCACCCCGTCGCTGAACGCTTCCAGTCGCGTCTTCGTCATCTTCGGTAGGCGCCTCCGGCGTCTTCAGTATGCCTGACGGCTTGGTATGCTCGATGCTGTCGTGATTTCGCCGATTTCCGCCGACGCCCCCGCGGCGGCGCCGTGGCAGCCGCTCGATCCGCGGACGATCAAGTTGGAACGGCTCGAGGGCACGATCTTCGTCACGATCGTGTCGGCGGCACTGTTTCTCGGTGCCGTGGCGATCGTGCTGACGACGACGCTGTCGTTCTGGGTCGACGCCGCACTGGTCTCGGTTTCGCTGATCGCGAAGCTCGTCCTCGGCTGGCACTTCTACCGCTGGCCTCGCATCGCCTACGCGCGCGCCGCCTACCGGCTCGACGACGACGGCATCGAGATCCGCCGCGGCGTGATCTGGCGGTCGATCATCGACGTGCCGCGGTCACGGGTCCAGCACACCGACGTCTCGCAGGGGCCGCTCGAGCGCCGCTTCGGCCTCGGCACCGTCGTCATCTACACCGCCGGCAGCGAACACGCCCAGGTGCGGCTCAGCGGCGTCGCCCACGAGACCGCGATCGCGATTCGCGATCAGCTGCTGCCGCATCGGCGCGCCGATGTCGTCTGAACACCGGCTGCACCCGGCGTCGATCCTGTTCACGATCGGCGCCAACGCCAGGCAGTTCGTCGTTCCGGGCCTGCTCGTGCTGGTCACCGCCGCGCAGGGTGATCGTGCGCTCAATCTCCTGCTGATGGCGCTGTTCGTGCCGTACTCGATCTACGCGATCGTGAAGTACGCGACGTTCCGCTATGAGTACGCGCCCGACGAGCTGGTGATCCGCAGCGGCGTCATCTTCCGTAACGAACGGCACATCCCGTATGCGCGCATCCAGAACATCGACGCGGTGCAGAACGTTCTCCATCGGCTGATCGACGTGGTCACGGTGCGCGTCCACACCGGGGCCGGAGCGGAGCCCGAGGCGACCCTGAGCGTGTTGCCGCGCGCCGCCTACGAAGAGATGCGGTTGCGCGTCGGGCAACGGAACGAGGCGACCGCCGACGCCGCGCTGCCGCCGGCGGCGACCATCCTGCATTTGTCGACGCCGGAAGTGATGCTCTGCGGGTTCATCGAGAACTACGGCGGCATCATCATCGGTGCCGCGCTCGGCGCGCTGTGGGAGTTCGGCCTCATGGATCGCGTCAGCGATCGCATCGTCGGCCCAGACGGGCAGAACACCGGCCCGATTCGCGATCTGTTTCGCGCCGCATTCGGCGGTGGTGGCATGACGCCTGGCCGCGCGTTGGCAGTCGTCGCCGCGATCGTGTCGTTCCTGCTGGTGCTGCGCCTGTTGTCGATGGGCGTGGCGATCCTCAAACTGCACGGCTACGCGCTGACTCGGGTCGGCGATGACCTCCGCGCCGAGTACGGATTGCTCACGCGCGTCGCCGCAACGATTCCACTCCGGCGCGTGCAGACGATCACCGTGCATCAGGGGCCGCTGCAGCGGCTGTTCGGCCGGGCCGCGATCGGCGTCGCCACCGCCGGCGCGATCGCCGGCGCCCGCGAGGAAGGCGAGCGGCAGACGCGCGTGCCGATCGCGCCGATCGTCAGGCGGGATCGCGCCGACGCGATCGTCTCGCTGATCATGCCGGAGATCGACGTCGCGTCGTTGCGCTGGCAGCCGGTCCATCCGCGCGCAGGGTTTCGGATCGCGCGCATCACGTTCGTTGTCTTCACGCTGTTGTCGTCGCCGGCCATCTCGGCGGCCGGCTGGTGGTACCTGGCGTGGCTCGCCGTGCTGGCGGCGTCGTGCGCGGTGTTCGGCCATCGCCACGCCGCCTCGCTTGGCTGGGCTGAAAGCGCCGAGGCGGTCGCACATCGAAGCGGCTGGCTCTGGCGTCAGACGACGATTGCGCGGGTGGCCCGCGTCCAGGTGGTCGCGCTGCATGAATCGCCATTCGATCGTCGCAACGGCATGGCCGGTGTCCGCGTCGATACGGCCGGCGGCGGCCCGCTGGCCGAACACGTCGACATCCGCTATCTGCCGCGCCTGGTCGCGGATGGCTTGTATGATCGGCTGTCGCGCCAAACCGCGAGGACGGCATTCAAATGGTGAAAAAGGGACCGGGTCGCTTTTTCGCAAGTCTCGCCGCGCTGCTGTCAATCGCCGCTGCGCTTCCGCTCGCGCAGCAGACCGGCACCGGGCTCATCGCTGGACAAGTTGTCGACGCCGCGACCGGAAGGCCGATCTCCGACGCGACGGTGACGATGAACGTGCCGCAGCAGGGGCGCGGCGGCGGTCCCGCCGGCCGTGGCGGACCCAACGCGGCGCCCGGAGACATCGCCGCACAAATGGCGGCGCTGATGAGCGGCGCCGGCCGCGGCGCCGCCGGACCACCGCGGCTGCTGACTGGCGGCGACGGCCGCTTCGTGTTCCACAGCCTTGCTGCCGGCAGTTACTCGTTCTCGGCGACCGCGCCAGGTTATCTCGCCGGCGGCTCGATCGCCTCGGCCGGCGGCCGGCCGGTCGAGATCGGCAACGGCGAGCGTGTCGGCGACGTGAAGATCCGCCTGACGCGTCCCGCGGTGATCGCGGGCACCGTCATCGACGAAGGCGGCGAACCTGCAATCGGCCTGACGGTGCAGCTCATGCCGCGCGATCCGCGCGGCGCTCCTGGCGTCGGTCCGACATACAACACGCGCACCGATGATCGCGGCAGCTATCGTTTCGGCAACGTCACGCCGGGCGAGTACCTCGTCGTCGTGCCGCAAAAACGGACCACAGTGCCGACCGCGGCGATCGACGGCATGATGCAGGGCCTGGTGTCCGGCGGGGCGCCGCCGACGGCGATGTTCGACGTGATCTCGGCCGGCATCTCCATCAACGAAGGCGGCACCCGCGTCGGCGACGTCTCGATTGGCGCGTCCTGGAGCGGCGCGCCACCGCCCGACGCAAACGGCAAACTGATCGTCTATCCGACGCTCTACTATCCGACGGCGCTGACCGCGGCGCAGGCCGCGTCAATCACGGTGAGGTCCGCCGAAGAGCGCAACGGCGTCGATCTGCAGCTGCGCCTGGTGCCGGCGGTGACCGTGACGGGCACCGTGAGCGGCCCGTCAGGCCCGGCGGCGAGCGTCGGTATTCGTTTGATTCCCGCGGATGGCGGCACGAGGTCGTCGATCGTCAACGAGCTGGACACGGCCGGGGCGCTGACGCGCGGCGACGGCACCTTCACGATGCACGGCGTACCGGCCGGGCAATACATCGCGCGCGTCGTCAAGGAAGGACGCGGACCGTTGGGGCCGGAAGCGTCGGCGAATCCTTTGATGCAGATGATGATGGGCGGCAATCAGACGCCGACGCCGGCGCTGTTCGGCCAGACGCCGCTCGCCGTCGGCACGACGGACGTGACTGGGGTCGCGATCGCGCTGGGCACCGGCGCCAAGGTCAGCGGCCGCATCGAATTCGACGGCGTCGCGCCGAAGCCAACGACGCCGCAGGGACAGCTGCAGGCGTCGATCACCCTGCAGCCGCTTGAGGGGACGCCGATGATGTCGATGCGCGGCGGCCCGGTGCGTCCGACCGCTGACGGCGCGTTCACCAGCGGCGGGTACCCGGCGGGCAACTATCGCTTCATGGTCACCGCTTCACCGGCATGGATCGTGAAGTCGATCAGTACCGGCGGGCGCGACCTGGCGCAGGCGCCGCTCGAGCTGAAAGACGTCGACGTCAGCGACGTCGTCGTCACGATGACCGACAAGATCTCCGGACTTTCCGGCACGGTGCGCGACGGCGCCGCGCCGGCGACCACCGCGACCGTGGTCGCGATCACCGCCAAGTACCGCGAAGCGACGTCGGCGAGCATGTTGACGTCGCTGTTCCGGATCGTCCCGGCCTCGAGAAAAGGGACATATACCTTGACCGGTCTCGCCGGCGGCGACTACTACGTCGTCGCCGTCAACGACAGCGACATCGGCGATCTCTCGAGCCGCGCCGCGCTCGAGGCGCTGGCGAAGATCGCCACGCTGACGACGATTGCGCCGGGCGACAGAAAGACGCTCGATTTGCCGCTCATCAAGGTGCCGCGATGACCCGCCGGCTCTCGCTCGTTCTGATCGCCGCGACGATCGCCGGCGCGGCGAGTGTCGCACCGCTGAGGGCCCGTGGCCAGGGGCGCGACGTCAGCAGACCGGTGACCGGTTCCGGATCGATCGCCGGCACGATCACCACGGACGAAACGCCGGCGCGGCCGCTGCGCCGGGCGACCGTCGAGATCGTCGCCGGCGTGCTGTCGTTGCCGCAGTCGGTGATGACTGACGACGCCGGCCGCTACATCTTCCGCAATCTGCCCGCGGGCAACTACACGCTGATCGCGCGGCGGGCCGGATACGTCCGCGCGTACTACGGATCCAAGAAAGCGATCGAGCCGCCGGGCACGCCGATCGCCGTCGTCGACGGCACGCCGGTGACGAACATCGATTTGCGACTGATGCGCGGCGGCGCGATCGGCGGCACGGTCCGTTATCCCAGCGGACAACCGGCGCCCAACGTCGACATTGGCGTGAATCGCGTGGAGATCGTGAATGGCCAGCGCCGCATGACGATCGGCGGTCTCGCCGACATGGGCGGGTCGATTCGCACCGACGATCGCGGGATCTATCGCGCCTACGGTCTGGCGCCCGGCGAGTACATCGTCCTCCTGCGGTCCGCGACGGCGTTTGCCGACGGCAGCGCCAGGCGCGTGACCGCCGAGGAACTGGCGTGGACCGATCGCGCGCTGGCCGGCTCGACGGCGTCGCTGCCTGGCACCGCCGGCGATCTACCGGCGCCGCCGCCGGCGGGGCAGAGCGTCATGCTGGCGGCTGTGTACTATCCCGGCACGACGCGCGCCGCCGACGCGACGACGGTGACGCTCGGGAAGAGCGAAGAACGCACCGGCATCGATCTGACGATGGAGCTGGTGCCGACGGCGCGGATTTCCGGCGTGGTCTTCGATCCGGACGGCACGCCGATGCCGCAGGCGACGGTCAGCCTGGCGGCAAGTACGATTGACCAGAGCGACATCGCCAGCGCGATATTGCGCCGCGTCGGCGGCCGGACCGACGCCGACGGCAAGTTCACGCTGGCCGGCATCGCGCCGGGCGATTACACGATCAACGTGCGGGCCAACCCGCCCGGCCAGAAACCGCAGACACCCGCCGGTTCGCCGAGCGTGGTCGACTTCGCGATGCTGGCAATGTCTGCCGGCGGCGGGTCGTTGTGGGCCAGCGACTCGGTGAGCGTTGCGGGACGCGACATCGACAACGTCACGTTGCGTCTTGCGAAGGGCCTGACGATCAGCGGCAAGATCGTTTTCGAATCGGACACCCGGCCTCCCGGCGACGCGTCCCGCGTGCGTTTGATGTTGATGCCGCATCGCGTCGGCGCGTCGATCGTCGATGTCGCGTCCTCGATGTTCTCGGGGATGGCGATGGGCGGCGCGACCAGCGATGGCGCCTTCACGATCAACAACGTCGTCCCGGGCACCTACGTGTTGAATGTGCTGGCCCCGGGTCTGGTGGCGGCTCCCGATCTTCCCGGCGGCGACTGGACGCTGAAGTCGGCGGTCGTCAACGGCCGCGACGTCGCCGATCTGCCGCTCGACATCAAAGCCGGCGGCGATATGACCGGCGTGGTGCTGACGCTGTCGGATCGCCTGTCGACGCTCTCGGGCACCGTGATCGACGCCGCCGGCCGTCCGACCGCGGCGTATCCGATCGTCGTGTTCTCGACCAATCGCGACACCTGGACGATGGGCTCGCGACGCGTCCAGCGCGCGCGGCCGGCGACCGACGGCAAGTATTCGCTCGCCGGGTTGCCGCCGGGCGAGTACTTTGTGTGCGCCGCCGTCGAACTGAGCGAAGAGCGGCTGTATGACCCGTCCTTCCTCGAGCAGCTCGCGGCTGGCGGCATCATCATCAAACTGAGCGAAGGCGAGAAGCGCACGCAGGATCTGAAACTCGGCGGGGGAGGTCTCTAAGTGATCAGGATCGCGGCCGGCGTCATCGTCGGGTATTTCGTCATGCTCGTGCTCGTCGTCGTGCTCGGCGTTGGCGTGTTCATGGCGTTGGGCGCCGAAAACGCGTTCGCGCCGGGCGCATACACGCCGTCGACGTTATGGATCGTGATCGCGTTATCGTGCGCGTTGCTTGCGGCAGTGGCCGCCGGCTGGGTCTGCGCCGCGATCGGCGGCGCCGGCACGGCGCCGAAGGTGCTGGCCGGCCTGGTGCTCGTGCTCGGCTTGATTTTCGTCTACCCGGCGTTGAATCCCGGAGCGGATCTCCGGCCGACCGCGCGGATGAGCGGCGAATCGGTCATGGTGTCGCTGAAGAACGCGCGCCAACCAGCGTGGATAGCGGTGATGAATCCGATCCTCGGCGTCGTGGGGGTGCTCATCGGAGCGAGGCGGCGAAGGGCCTAGGCCCCAGGCCCAAGGCCCAAGACCGAAGACTCAAGACCCGATCTTATAAAGTCTCTTCTCCGTCCGAATGAACATCGCGTTGCCGGCGATCGCCGGTGACGCCAGCATCATCTCGGCGAGATCGTTCTGCGCGACCTCTTTGTATTCGTCAGCAGCCTCGATGACAATCGTCTTGCCGTCTTCGTCGGGGAAATAGATGCGATTGCCGGCGGCGACCGGCGAGGCCGAGAACGTGTGGCCGGGGCCGCCGACACGCGCGCGGTAGATCTCTTTCCCGGTGTCCGCTGCGAGCACGAGCATCGTGCCGGTGTCGTGGACGATGAATGCGCGGTTGCCGTGGACGATCGCCGATGGCGTGTAGCCGGCGGCGCGCGGATGCGACCAGACGACGTGCGGGCTCGAGCTCGCGCCGGCGGCCGGGGTGATGTCGCCACTGGCCCCGGGTTTGACGGCCCAGAACGGCCGGTTGCCGTCGCCGGCCTGCGCGCCGGTGCCGACGTAGAGCAGGCCGTTGGCGGCGAGCGCCGACGCGGTCGGCATCGACGCGCCGGTGATCCGCCAGAGTTCCTTGCCGTCGGCGGCGTCGTAGCTCGCGATCATTGCGTGGCCGGAGGTCACGATCTCGGTGCGCGCCGGCGTCTTCCACACGAACGGCGTATTCCACGACGAGTTCACCGGGAACATTCGCACACGCTCGCGCGGCGCGCGCCAGATGTCCGTTCCGGTCTTTGCGTCGAGCGCGGTCAGATACGACTCGCGCTCGCTGTCCTGCAGCAGGAAGAGCTTGCCGTCGGCGACGATCGGCGACGACGCGGTGCCGAAGTCGAGATAGATTGGCTGCGCCGGCCAGTCGCGCTTCCACAGCAGCGTCCCGGCGAGGTCGTAGCAGAACATCCCGATGTTCTGGCCGAATGAAACGTAGAGGCGTTCGCCGTCCGTGAATGGCGTTTCCGACGCGTAGGTGTTCTTGCGATGGCGGCCGCCGCTCGGCAGGCCCTTGTGCGCCTCGCGTTCCCATTGCAGCTTGCCGGTCGTCGCGCTGAACGCGTAGACGACGTAGCGGATCTCATCGGACTCTTCCGGGATCTCGTTGTCGCGCGCGCGGACGCGGCGGTTGATCTCGTCGTTGGGCAGACCCTGCGCGCGCATTTCGGCGATGTAGTCGTTGCCGTAGAGACCTGGCGACGGCTGCTTGAACGGCTTGGTGCCGATCGCCGAGGTCACGATGACGCTGTCGCCGACGACGATCGGCGACGACCAGCCGCGGCCTGGGACATCGATCGCCCAGGCGACGTTCTCTTTCGTCGACCACTTGTCGGGGAGCTTCGATGTCGCCGGCGCGACGCCGCTCATCGCCGGGCCGCGAAAGCCGGGCCACGGGGTGGGCGCGGCCGCTGGGGGCGGCCACATCGCGGCGACAATCAACAGCAGCAATCCCACTCGTTGCATTTGTCCAGTATCTGACGGGGCGCGCCGACGCGGCGTTGGTTTGGCAGCGGCGCCGCGGACTGGTCTGGGGCGCGCCCATGGGCGATAGCCGATCGGGTGATCGGGCCATGGCAGAGCATGGGCGACCGGGCGATCGGGCGAAGGATTCGGTCTTGCGTCTGAGCCGAAGTGCTGGGCGAGCTGAGTGAGAGGCGTCTGTCACAAGAGCCTTTGACCTTGGAGGCTATGGAGAAAATCGGCTTCCGTTTGGGGAAGAGACTCACGAGATGCGCGTCTCGCTGGTCTTTCCGAACCCAAAGGTTCTCTCCAGATCCTCCAAGGTTGGAGGCTCTTGGGACAGACGTTTTTCCCTCAGACGTCGGCATCGGCAGTGTGCCGGCGGGTTCCATGGGGTTCGCATCTCAGCGTTGGCCCAATGGCGCGATCGCCCATGCTCTGCCATCGCTCGATCACCCGATCGCCCATCGCCCATGGGCGTAGCCCCCGTGTTATCGTCGCCAGGTCCCACCCTGGAGGCTGTATGAGATCCCGCTTTTTCGTGCGCGTCGCGCTGATTTCGCTGGCCGCGCTGGCGCCGTTCACCCTGCTCGCCCAGCAGGGCCCGGCCCGCTCGACCACTGCGCCGGCTGCTGCGGCCGCGCCCGCCCAGAACTGGGCCGACGAGATCCTGAACAAGGAAGGCTACGTCTCGCCGCCCAAGGAACTGGTGGACGCCGTGCTCGCGCCACGGCACCTCAACATCACGCTGTCGAATCTCAGCCCGGACAAGAAATGGTTCCTCGACGAGATCGAGGACGGTCCGGTGGTGATGAAGACGTTCTCGCGCCCGTTCGACGAACTCGGCGGCGTGTTCATCGACTACCAGGCCAACCGCGCCCGCGCGATCACCAACGGAACCCGCGTCGGCATCCAGATGATCTCCGCGGTCGACGGCGTCAAGAAGGCAGTCGCGATTCCCGCCGGCGCGCGCGTCGGCAGCGTCACCTGGACGCGTGACGGATCGGCGGTCGCCTATCTCGTGCACACCGACGACGGCTCGTATCTGTGGATGACCGATCTTGCGACCAACAAGCCGCGCCAGATCTCGAAGACACCGCTGCTGCTGACGTTGACCAGCGGGTTTTCGTTCACCGGCGACGGCAAGTCGATCGCCGCGGTGGTGCCGCCGGATGGGCGCCGCGCGCGGCCGACGCCGCCGGTCGCGCCGTTTGGACCGGAGATCAAACTCGCCGACAGCGACAAGAACCGCCTGCGCACGTTCCCGAGCCTGATGACGACGCAGCACGACTTCGATCTGCTCGAGTACCACGCCACCGGTCAGATCGCGTTGATCGACGTCGCCACCGGCGCGGTGAAAAAGATCGGCGCGCCGACGATGGTGCGTTCGATTGACTTCGCGCCGGATGGCGCCTATGTGCGCGTGACGCGGATGACCAAGCCGTTCTCGTACATCGTGCCGGTCAACAGCTTCGGCCAGGTCGAGGAAGTGTGGGACGCGACTGGCAAGGTGATGACCGAGCTGAGCAAGCGCGCGATCAACCTCGGCGCGCAGCCCGACGACACGCCGGCGCCGGATCCGGCGGCGCAGCCAGGCGGCGGCGGCCGCGGCGGCGGGCAGCAGAACGGCAAGCGTGAACTCGCGTGGCGGACGGACGGCCCGGGCTTGACCTATCTCGAGCAGGAGCCGGCGCCGGCAAACGCGGGCGGCGGTGGTGGTCGCGCCAATCGCGGCGGCGGCGCCGGTGCCGGCGGCGACGCAGCGGTGCAGGGCGGTGGCGGACAGGGCAATCGCGCCGGCGGCGGCGCGCCGCAGGGCCCGCCGCGCAAGGATCGGCTGATGCAGTGGCTGCCGCCATTCGGGCCGACCGACACAAAGCAGATCTTCGAGAACAACACGCGGATGACGGGCTATCGCTTCGCGCCCGACGGCAGCATCCTGTTCTTCCGTGAGACCACCGGCCAGAACAGCGTCGACTACGCGGTCTACCTGAACGAGCCGGCGACCAAGTACGCGGTGATGCGGACGCGCGGCGACGACTTCTACGCCAACCCGGGCTCGATGATGGGCGTCGGCGGCGGCGGTGGTGGTGGCGGCCGTGGCGGCGGCGGTGGCGGTGGACGCGGCGGCGGTGGCGGCGGCGGCCCGGTGATGATGTCGGCCGACGGCACCAGCGTCTACTTCCAGGGCACGCAGTACGACAAGAACCCGCAGGCGGTCGGTCCGAAGTCGTTCATCGATCAGGTGAACATCAAGACCGGCGAGAAGAAGCGCATCTACGAGAGCGACAACAACAACGTCTACGAGCGCGTGTCGAACGTCATCGACATCAACTCGGGCAAGTACATCGTCCTGCGCGAGGGGCCGAAGACGGTGCCGCAGGGGATTCTCGTCGACGGCGCCAATCGCAAGCAGCTGACCAACAACGAGGATCTCGCGCCCGATCTGACCAACATGCAGATCGAGCGCTTCACCGTCGAGCGGCCCGACGGCTTCAAGTTCCGCGTCACCGTCAACCTGCCCTCGAACTACGTCAAGGGCACGAAGCTGCCGGCGCTGTTCTGGTTCTACCCGCGCGAGTACGTCACCCAGGAGGCGTACGATCAGCCGGATCGGTCGTTCAACAAGAACCAGTTCGCGACGTTCAACACCCGGTCGATGGAGTACTTCACCCGCCTCGGCTACGCGGTGGTCGAGAACGACGCGCCGATCGTCGGCCCGCAGGGGCAGATGAACAACAACTACGTCAACGACCTGCGCAACAACCTGTCAGCGACGATCGACGAGCTCGATCGACGGATGCTGGTGGACCGCACCCGCCTGGCGATCGGCGGCCACAGCTACGGCGCGTTCTCGACCGTCAACGCGATGGTGCACACGCCGTTCTTCAAGGCCGGGATCGCCGGTGACGGCGCTTACAACCGCACGCTGACGCCGCTCGGCTTCCAGACCGAGCGCCGCGATCTGTGGGAAGCGCCGAACGTCTACATGAACATGTCGCCGTTCATGTACGCGAACAACCTGACCGGCGCGCTGCTGATGTATCACGGCCTGCACGATCAGAACGTCGGCACCGATCCGCAGAACTCGATCCGCCTGTTCCACGCGCTCAACGGGCTCGGCAAGACCACCGCGTTGTATCTCTATCCGCTGGAAGATCACGGCCCGGCGGCGCGCGAGACGCTGCTCGACTTGTGGGCGCGCTGGGCGGCGTGGCTGGACAAGTACGTCAAGAACCCGCAGCCGACGACGCCGAAACCGGCGCCGCAGGCGGGCGGCGGGGGCGGGCGCTAAGTCAACTTCGACGGCACCGTGAAGGGGCGTGAAGGAATCTGAAGGATCGTGGAGGAGCGCTCCGCTTTGAAAACTCGGAGAGTTCATGGTGCAGTCGCTCTTCCCTCTGTCTCTTCGCGAACAAGCCACTTTCTATCGCGCTGCGCTGCTGCTCGGCCTGGTCGCCGGCGACGAGGTCGTGCGCTGGGCCGATGCGGAGATCTCGCGCGTAGAGAATCCGCCGGCGGCGCTTTGTGATGTCGCGCTGACGCCGACGGGCGACGCGGGCGATCTCTCGAAACTGCGCGCCGCGCTTCACCGGCTCGCCGACAAGCGCGAGCCGCCGGCCGTAGTCGCGCGGCTGCTGCGTATCGTCACCGACGATTTCACCGCTGGCCGCCGAAGCGCCAGCGACACAATCAGAATACTTGGGCAGATGCGGGACAACGTCGCGATCGACGACGAGCTGCGTGAGGCGCTGCACCCATTCGCGATTCAGAACATGCTCGCGTCGGTCGGCGCGGAGGGCGCGATAGAGGATGTCGAAGTGCGTCTGCAGGCGTGGGTGGCGACGCGATGAGAGCTCGTAACCTTGGAGGCTTGGAGAAGAGCCAATAAACCGGTGTTCTCCACGCTCTCCAAGGTTAAAAGCTCTTGTGGCAGTGCACTCAACTGAGGACAAGTCACTTCTCGATCAGGATCTTCCCTCTGAGCAGCATATCCAGCGTGTCATTCAGCTCTTTCCCGCTGGCCGCGCTCATGATCAATCCGCCCGCCTTCTTCACGGGCTCGAAGATCTTGGCGTCGACGTCGAAGGCGACGAAGTAGAGCGACGGCCGCTCGGTCTCCGGACGCTTGTTGATCGCGACCGCGACCTCGTCCGGATCGTAGCCGTTGGTGTTCTCGCCGTCGGTGACGACGAGCAGGTGCTTGCGCGCCAGGCCGGTGGCGTCGAGCGCGAGCTTGGCTCTGATCATCGCGTCGCCGATCGGTGTGCCGCCGTCGGCGCGGAGCTGCGCGATCGCCGTTCGCGCCCGGTCGCGATTCGGCGGCGACATCGGCACCACCTCGCGGCAGCGGTCCTGGCCGTCACGCGCGCTGAATTCGTAGATCGCGAGCCGCACGTCCTCGCCCTTGTGGTCGTCGGCGTAGCGCGCGAACTGCGCGACGATGTCGTTCGCGGCGGCGCGGGCGTAGGTGATCTTCGGGATGTTGTTGCCCTTGGCGGCGCGCCGGTCCATGCTGCCGGAGGTGTCGATCACGATCGCCGCGGCCAGCCCTTCCTTCGTCGCCGTCGTCGTCGGCGGCGTCAGCGCCTTCATCAGCGGACTGTCGGCCTCCTTCGACGCGGCGTCGACGTCCTTCGGCGGGTCGTCGAGCTTGATGCAGGACGAGCCGACAAGACACGCGGAGGCGCAGAGGAGCGCAGAGACGCGGAGTTTCATTCGTGTGCTCAAGCTGCGGCGTCCTTCGCGACGCCGTCCTTCACGGCGATCCGGCGCGCCACCGCTTCACCGGATTCGAGCGCGCCTTCCATGTAGCCCATGAACGCGTAGGCGGTGTATTCACCGGCAAAGTGAAGCCGGCCGATGCCGCCGCGCAGGGTCGGGCCCTGCAGCGTCACCTGGCCCGGCGCCGGGAACGAATACGATCCCTTCGACCACGGATCCGACGGCCAATCCATGAATCGCTGCTTGAGGAAGTTGGCGCGAATCGCCTTGTAGACCGGCGAGAGCGTCGCCAGATAGTTTTCAGTGCGCGACGCGGCCGCCCACTCGCGGCAGGCGTCGGCGGCGTTGCCGCCTGAGAATGCGACCATCAGCGCGCCCGGGCCTTTCGCCGCGCCGGCGGTGCCGTTCCAGGTCAGCGACACCGGGCCGTCGCTGAGCAATTCGGGGCTCAGCTCGGCGGCGCGCCAGAACCGGCTCTTCACCGCCAGCAGCATCTTGACGTTCGTCCCCATTTGCGGCGCCAGCGTCACTGGCAGCAGCGGATCGAACGCGATGCGATTCCAGGTCGAGGGCGGCGCCGTCAGGACGACGTGATCCGCCTCGAGTACCTTGCCGTCGGCGAGCGTCACCCGCGCGTTGCGCTCGGTGACGACGACGCCGCGCACCGGCATGCGCGTCAGGACTTTGGTCGCGCCAATCGCCGTGCGGAACTTCTCCGCGAGCTGCTGGTTGCCGTCGCCGCACCGGTGGGTCTCGCTCTCGAGCCAGTAGCGCTTGCCGCCGCCGCCGCCCTGAATCATCGCCAGGTCGCCGAGATAGCTCTGCGCCGACGTGATCACGCCGTTATCCGCCATCATCATCGTGTGCAGGCCGAGCTTGCAGAGCGGCGACACGGAGAGGCCGTCGATCCACGACGCGAACGACCGCTTGTCGAGCGCTTCGGCATTGGCAACACGCCAGGGCTCGGATGGATTCGTGATCTTTCCCGCATCCGCGTCGATCAGGGCGAACGCGGCTTCCATTTCCTCCCACAGCTTGTCCGACTCGTCTGAGGTCAGGCGCTTGCCGCCGAGCACGATCGGCGCCTCGTAGTCATCGTCGCCCTCGTCGATGTCGAGCAGCGGCAGCTTGAAGCGCTCGGCGTAGCGAATCCAACGCGGATGATTGGTGCCGACCAGTTCGCCGCCGCCCTCGACGGTCTTGCCGGGGACCATGTCCTTGAAGCTGATGACGCGACCGCCGACGCGATTGCGCGCCTCGACGACGGTGACGTCGTAGCCGGCCTGGGTCAGCTCGAACGCCGCCGCCAGGCCGCTGAATCCGGCGCCAATGACGACGACGCGCCCGGCCTTGCCCTGCGCGAACAATCGATCACTGAGGAGCAGTCCCGCTGTCGCCGCGAACGATCGCTGCAACATTTCCCGACGGGAAATCCCGGCCCGAATTCCCTGACGAGCGGCAAGTTGCTTATACAAGTTGGACATCCAGAACCCCAATCCGGCAATCGATCAATCCGCAATCCAATCCGGCAATCCAATCCGGCAATCCAATCCGGCAATCGAATTGCAATCGCTTCAATCCAATCCGGCAATGCCCTCGATAAGGCAATCCGGCAATAGACGCGATCTCTTCACTCCAAGGTGAACCACTGCACTTCGACGCGCCGATTCGCCGCCGCGTCCGCGCCCGCCGGCTCTTCCCAGCCGCGGCCGACGATGTCGATGCGCTTGGCGTCGATGCCGTACTTTTCGATCAACAGCCGGCGGATCTCGCCGGCGCGGGTCTTGCTGAGCTCCATGGCTTTCAACGCCTGCGTGCGCACGAACGCGTCGCCGCCCTTCTTTCTGAATTCCTCGACCAGCCCGTTGTCGACGTGGCCGCGGAGCAGCAGCGTCGAGCCAGGACTGACGGACACGAGCTTCTTGATCGCCTCGAGGCTCTTGATGTTGTCCTGATTGGACATGTCGAGCGTGGACGAGTTCGGCTCGAACAGGAACCGGATGTCCTTGCTGAGGAGCGGATTGGTTTCGAGCGACGCGGTCGAGCCCGAACGAATCGGCGCGATCGCGACCTTCTGGTCCTTGAACCGCCCGGACTTTTCCGCGGCCAGAAGCCCGACGTTGTTGACGAACTTGTCGGCGTCGAGCGGGTCTTTGATCAGATCACTTCCGTAGGCGAGCACGGCGGACTGATAGATCCCGCCGAAGCTGCCGGCCTCATCGATCTTGCCGGAGAAGAACGCGGTGTTCTCCGGCAGGTTCGACAGATGCACGCGCGAGAGCTCGGTCTTGGTTTCGTCACGCGACCACTTGAACGCGCGGCCGATGACGTCGAGGTAGGCATCCGGCGTGTCGCGCACCATCCGGTTGCCTTCGAGCAGGCCGGCGACCAGGCCCTCGACGATTTTCGGATTCTGCTCGGCGAAGCCTTTGTGCACGACCAGCACGTCGGCGACGATCAGCAGGTTGCGGTTGGTCACCAGCACGTGCGCCTGGTTGTTGCTGCCGCGCACCACTTCCGACAGCTTCGGCTCCCAGGTCACCGCGCCGGCGAGCCGGTTCTTGCCCGACTTGAGGTCGGCGGCGAACAGATCCCCGGCTTCGAAACCGTCTTCGGTGTAGACGACGTTGACCTTGTCGGGATCTGGCACCGCGTCGAGGCTCGCCATCGGATGCACGGCCAGACCCGCCTCCTGCGCGAGATAGCGGATCAGAAAATCGACTTCGGTGAACTGCGCGGTCGCGATCGTCTTGCCCTTGAGCGCGTTGATCCGCTTGATGTCGCTGCGGACGACGATGCCGTCAGCGCCGCGCGAGAAGCCGATCTGCGCCGGCACCACGGCGTGCAGCTGCCGGCCGTACGCCGCCAGCACGTCCACCGTCGTCACCGACGCGGCGATCTTGCCCTGATTGAGATCGCCCCACGCTTCGTCTTCGCTGATCGTCAGCTTCACCTTGAAGCCGTGATTCTTGAAGAAGACGGAGTTCTCCGACGGATCGAGACCGCCGTTGGCCGCGATCAATCCGGCGTAGCCCGCATACTCGCTGATCTCGATCGGAACGATGTTGTCCTTGAGCGTCAGCGGCGCCGGCGGCGCGAGCGTCGGCACCGAGACCTGGACGTCGACCACCGCCGGGCCTTCGGCCGCGTCCGCTTCCTTGGCGGCATCGCCGTTGCCGGCACGCCCGAGCAGCATGTAGCCGCCGAGAGCGACCAGGCCGCCGATCAGGAGGAGCGAGATCAGCCAGCCGAGGACGGTAAAACGCGGTCGTTGTGTGTCGCCGTTCATCGCTCAGGCCCCATTTCCTTGACGGCCGGCGTCGCCGCGGTCTGGCCCGGCGCGCTGTGCTGGATGCCCTGCGACGCCAGGAACTCGGCGAGCGCCTGTTGCTCGAGCGCCTTGCGTTCGCCTTCCTTCTCCTGCACGGCGGCGATGTCGACCATGTCCCTGGCGACGCGCGCCTTGCCAGCCGACACTTCGTAGCGCTTCTGCAGGATGTCCTCGACGGTCTTCATCGTGTCGCCGAGGTCGCCGACCTTGAAGCCGACGTTGGAGATCGCGGTCGCGGCCTCTGCCTGCGCTTCCTTGATCTGCACCATCGACAGCTGCTTCTCGAGCTTGCGGACTTTTTCCTGGAAGTCCTGCTGCGCGACCTTGGCCTGGCGCAGGTTCATCTGGTACGCCTCGTCGGTCTCGGTCAGCTCGTGCGAATCGGTTTCGAGATCGGCTTTCAGTTCCTGCAGCTCGCGGGCGAGCGTGCCGGCCAGCTCCAGGTTGCCGGCGGAGTGGTTGGCGAGAATCCGGCGCTCGAGCTCCTTGGCGCGCGCCGCTTTGGCGTTCACCTGGCTGCGCAGCCGTTCCGCCACGCCGGCCATCTTCGCCAGCGCGAGGTTGTACTGCGTCATCTTCTGCCGGAACTCCGACCGCGCCGCTTCCATCAGCGCTTCCGGGTTGGCGGACTCGATCCCGCTGATGAACAGCCCGAGAAACCCCCGCACCAAACGTCCAAGGCGAGCAAACATCTCTTAGCCTCCTCAATGACACTTGCTGTCTTGGGTCTTGCGTCCTGGGTCTTGGGTCGCGAACTGAGACAGTACCCCAAGACCGAAGACTCAAGACCCAAGACGAGTTCTCAAACGAATCTCTTCAGCGCATCGATGCGCGACTCGAGCTCTTCCGGCGTCAGGGTTCGAAATCTCTCAGGAAGAAATCGCGCGTCGGTGCACTCTTTCACGGCGACGAGATCCATGTACTCGAACTTGCGCGTGTGTGGACTCGGGCGCACTTCTTTCAGCACGTCGGCAAGCACTTCTTTCAAAGGACGTTTCGGCGACTCGGAGAGTTCATGAATGCGCAGCGCTCGCACGAGGACGCCTTCGAGTTCGTGCCCGCCGAGCCCCTGCACGTCGTCGAGCGCGGGCAAATCGGCGTCGGTGAGCGGAAACTTCAGCTTCTTCGCGATCGCGAGCAGCAGCGCTTTGCGCTCGTCGGCGGTCTCGGGCGGGAACAGCGGGATGTGAACGTCGAGACGGCCCTGACGCTTGAGATCGACTTCGAGCAGATCGGGACGCGACGTCGCGAACACCCAGATGATGCGGCCGCGATTGCGCGTGTCCGACATCTCCTTGGCGAGCATCGAGTAGACGCGACCGGACAGGCCGCCGTCGGTGTCGCCGCCTTCGCGCTTGCCCGCCGCCTGGTCGGCTTCGTCGACGAACACGACGACCTGGCCGAGCGCGCGCAGCACCGCGAAGATCTTTTCGAGATTCGACTCGGTCGCGCCGACCCAGCGATCGCGGAAGTTCTTGAAGACGACACAGGGGATGCCGAGCTCGCCGGCCCAGCACTGGACGAGGAACGTCTTGCCGGTGCCGATCCGGCCGGCAATCAGGTAACCCATCGGCAGCGTCCGGAGCGCGCCGCGTCTGAGCAGCGACGTGTCTTCGCGCAGCCACGCCTTCACCGGGTCCAACCCGGCGACGTTGTCGAGCGTGAACGGCGACTCGACGAACTCGAGCAGCCCCTGGCACTCGCGCTCGATCATTTCCTTCTTCATGCTGCTCAGCCACGCCGTGGTGAGCCGCTTGCCGTTGCGCAGCGCCAGCGCGATCGCCGTCCGCGCGCCGACGCGCGACAAGCCGGTCAACCGCGCGCCGAGGACGTCGATCGGCACGTCCGACATCTCGGCGAGATTCGGAAACTCCGACGCCGCCAGCGCCTCGACGTACTCGAGCATCTCGCCCTCGTCCGGCAGCGGCACGTGCAGCTCCGCCGTGTGCGGGTTGCGGACGACGAGATCGTTCAGATCCCCGGTGCCTTCGCTGATCAACACGGTGACGACGTTGGCCTGGGCGATGGCGGGATCGTTCGCCCAGCCCAGCACCTTGACGACGTTGGCGGCAAACGGCCCGCCGAGCTGCAGCGCGTCGCCGCGCGGGACGACGAACGAGGCGAACTCGATGACCACCGCGATCCGCTGCGGCGCCTTGCCGGCGCCGATGGCGCGCAGGTTGAGCGTGCGCAGCAGATAGCGATCGATCAGCTCGAGGGCGGTGCCGGGCTCGCGCAGATAGGACATGACGTCCGACTGCGCGCCGAGCGCCTGCTGCAGCCAGTCGGCCCAGTCCTGGTTGCCGCGGGCGGCGCGAACGCCGCGGCTCCGGTCGTAGTGCAGCACGACGTCGTAGCTCGGGAACATCACGTCGTCGAGAAACTGCGGCAGCGAGAGGAGCTTGTGTTCGTGCGGAATCACGTCGAAGACGTTGCCGTAGAGCACGAACTGCGCCGCCGAGCCGGAGCGGAACAGATCCCGCATTTCGACAGCCCAATCCGGCAGCGCGACGTTGGTGGCCGGTCCCTGATTCATTGCAGCTCCCTGGCCGACGGCCTGGTCGACATCGGCGGCGCGTCGGAGAGCAACAGATCGTCCATCGCGCCGAACACCTGCTGCTGATCGCGAATCCACTGCGACGTCGTCCCGAGCGAGGCGGTGATCTCGTCGATGCGCACCGACAACTGCGCCGGATCCGTCGAGAGCGCCGCCTGCTCGCGAATCAGCTCGACCTGTTGTTCGAGCCGCTCGGTCTCGGCATCGAGAAATCCGAGCTTGCGTTCGGCCTCGGCGCGGCGATCGATCCGCTGAGTCAGGATTTCGATCTGGCTGGCGAGGCTGCGGCGGATCTCGGCGTCGATGGATTCGTCCCTGGCTTGCGTCTCCAGGACCGCGCGCTTCGTCTCGAGGTCCTTGCGACTGACGACGTCGGCGTCCTCGAGCACGTGCTCGATCACGCGCCGCGCCGAAAGCAGGCGCAGGTACATCCACGCCAGGCGGTTGAGACCGGCGTTCTGCTCCTCGAGTCCCGCCAGCGTCGTCGCCGACGTCTGCCGCTGCAACGCGAGAATCGATTGCGCGCGCTGCTCGAACTCGGCGAAGCGCTGCTTGTCTTCGTTGGGCAGCTGATTGAGGAGGTCGCCCTTGCGCGCAAGCGACTCGCTCTGCGATCCCACCGACTGCCTGGCGTCGATGAGGCGCTGGAAGCGGCCGTTGGTCGAGAGCGTCAGCAAGTAGGCGAGCTCCAGCCCGGCGCCCAGCACCCAGAAACCCGGGTTGACGACGCCAAGCAAACCAACGGCGGCCAGGCCGATCCAGTTCGGCGCGACGAACATGCCGAGCGGACGGGCGCTGAACGCCGCCGACACGTAGTCAAAGAACCCGGGCTTGCTCGTCATCTGTCGACAGGCCAATCATTGTGGCCGACATGTCCGTAACGGTCCACTACCGGCCGGCGAGCGCCGTTCGCCGGGGTTGGCACGCCCATAAATGCTGCTGATTTCCTGGCTGCTCATCGGTGAATCGCTCTGGACGGCGATGTGGCTGACCCAGCGGATCGGCATGGTCGCCGCGTATGACAACGTGGCGCTCAGCCTGCTGGGCGCGCGCGCGCTGACGGCGCTCGCGCAATTCGTCGCCGGCTGGTGGCTCCAGCGCGCGCTGCCGCCGGCGCGGACGCTGGCCAGCGCCGCGTTTGCCGCATCGGCGCTGCTCCTCGTGTTCGAGCTGGGTTTCCGTCTCGCGCCGACCAGCGTCGTGCCGGGCTGGGAATGGATTTACGTGACGGCGTACGCGGTCTACGCGGGGGTCGGCATAGCGGTGTTGCAACGGTCGCGTGCATCATGACTCGCGCCGCCGACATGTGTCTCGTCTGGTCCTCCAGGTCGACAGCGCTGGAACCGCCGCGCTCCTTGCGCGCCGGTTGCATCCTTCGATCTTCGGGCCGCTCCGCTACGTCCGCTGCACTCTCTGCTCCCTCGCGGAAGTCGGCCCTCGCAACCGGCGCTCCATCCGCGCGCGGTTCGACCTGACGCTGCAGCGCTGCTCCCAGTCGGACCAGCCGAGACACATGCCGGCGGCGCGGGATTGAGAGGGCAGTCGCGCCGGCGGCGGCGAGTTCAGTTCTTCAAGACGACTTTCCCGATTACCGCGCCGCGCTCGAGCAACTCGTGCGCTTTCGCGGCCTGCGCGAGCGGCAGGACGGTGTCGATCACCGGCTTGATCGTGCCGGCGTCGAGCAGCGGCCAGACCTCGCGTTCGAGCGCGGCCGCGATGGCGCCTTTCTCGTGCGGCGGCCGGATGCGGAGCGTCGAGCCGGTCAGGGTCAGGCGCTTGAGCATGATCGTGCGCAGCGAGATCTCGGCGCTCGAGCCGCCCATCAAACCAATCTGGACGAGCCGGCCGTCGCGCGCGAGCGCGTCGATGTTGCGGAGCGCGTAGCCGCCGCCGACGACGTCGAGGACGACGTCGACGCCGCGGTTACCGGTCAGATCCTTGACGATCGGCACGAAGTCGTCGTGTTTGTAGTTGACCGCGCGGACCGCGCCGAGCGTTTCGCAGGCGCGGCACTTCTCCGGCGTGCCCGCGGTGACGATGACCCGGGCGCCGCGGGCGGTAGCAATCTGAATCGCGGTGGTGCCGATGCCGCCGGCGCCGCCGTGCACGAGCAGCCATTCGCCGCTCGTCAGCCGGCCGCGATCGACGACGTTGCTCCAGACCGTGAAGAACGTCTCGGGAATTGCGGCGGCCTCGTGCATCTGCAACCGGTTAGGGACCCGCAGACATTGCACACCCGGCGCGGTGCACAACTCGGCGTAGCCGCCGCCGGCGACGAGCGCGCAGATCGCGTCGCCTATCGCCCACGGCCGGCCGCTCGCCGATGCCGGCGCGCCGCGCTCGTCGTCCGGTCCGAGCGCGACGATCGTGCCGGCGACCTCGAGCCCCGGAATGTCGGTCGAGCCCTTTGGCGGCGGATACAGCCCCTGTCGCTGCATGAGATCGGGCCGGTTGACGCCGGCGGCGTGGACGCTGATCAGGACTTCGCCGGGGCCGGGCACGGGATCGGGACGGTCCACCAGCCGCAGGACGGAGGGGGGACCGGGTTCGGAGATCTCGATGACTTGCATCATTCGATCCTGTTGTCTTGGGTCTTGGGTCTTGGGTCTTGGGGTGTGAATGAGTACTCAGTACGCGACCCAAGACCCAAGTCCGAAGACTCAAGACTGATCTATCGCAACCCCGACGGCAGCCGCGGTGAAGCGAGCAATTTGCCGAATTCCTTCCATCGCACGTCCGGACGATCGTCCGTGCCGCCCTGTCGTTCGATGTAGGCGCGGACCAGATCCTTGCCGTAGTTGTAGTTGATCACGTAGCTGCGGTACTGGTCGAAGAACTTCGTCCGTTGGATCGCGCGATCCCTCGGCATCATCGCCCACTCCACGAGCCAGCTCACGGTGACGTCGCGATCGGCCAGGCCGTTGAGGTAGCGGCGCGCCGCTTCGTTGCCGGCGTAGCTGAGCCGATCGACCTCGCGCATCACCGCGGCGTAGACCGCGGCGGTGGCGGGCTTGAGGCCGGCCAGCGGATAGAGCGTGTCGCGCTCGAACGCCGTGCGCGTCGCGCCGGGAAAGGCGACGTCGACGCCGAAGTTGGCGGTGCCCTCGGCGATCAGCGACTGCGGCGAGAACAACGGGTAGATCGAGAACTCCTTCCAGCCGCGGTCGCGCACCAGGTGCTGCTCGAGCATCACGTTGTAGACGTGATGGCCGGGGTAGCCCTCGTGGCAGGCCAGGTCGACGGCGCGATCGATGGTGATCGGCAGGTCGGTGTTGACCTGGATGACGCTGGTGAAGTTGCCCTGATACCAGTTGTAGGCGCTCCAGGTCTTGCCGGTGACGTACTCGACGGTGAAGCGCTCGCCGTCGGGCAGCGCCAGATGGTCGAGGGTCCGCCGCCGGCAGCCGTCGATCGCGGCACGGAACACCGCATCGACCTTGTCACGTGGAATTACGTAGTCATTACGTAGCTGTGCGTAACGATCGATGAGTGTCCCCTTTCCGGGCAGCAGCCGATCCAGGCGGTCGAGAATCTCGCGGAACTCGGCCGGCGACTTGCGCGGCGCCTCGGCGTCGTAGAGGCGCTGCGACTCCTCATCGAAGAGGAACTTCGCCCCCGAGAGCATCTCCAGGCGCGCTTCGACGGCAGCCAGCTGCTTGTCGAGATAGGCGAAGCGCAGCTTCGAGAGCTCGTCGGCATCGGCGGGCGGCGCCAGCGCGTGCAGGTCGACGCGCGTCGACCTCGCCGCCGGCAGCAAGTCGGCAAGCGGTTGCCTGGCCCCGCCTGGCTTCCACGCCGGATCGCCGTAGTACGCGTCGACGAAGTCGGGATCGTGCTGGCCGACCTCGAGGACGAGCTTGACGTAGCGTTCGGCGATCTCGTCCATGGTTGGGGGCGGCGCCGGGGGCGGGGCCGAGCAGGAGGCGGTGCACAGCAACGCCGCCGCGGCCCAGATCGGTGCTCGTCTCGACATTCGACAGATTATGCCCGGGTGGCGCCCGCTCCGTGCGCGGTGCGCCAGTGCGCCAATGCGTGGTGCGGGTGCGCTGTGCGGTCTGATTCGTGGGTCGCGACGGTGTCGACATCCAGGTGGGAGCCAGCGACCTGTCCGCGGCGAGAGGCGCACCGTGCACGCACGACGCACCGCGCACCCGCACGGCGCACTGGGCACGACGCCCCGCGCACCCGCACGGCGCACCGGGCACCCGCACGGCGCACCGGGCACTGGGCACCGGGCACGGAGCGATGTTACTGCCGAAGCGTCCGGCTCGGGTCGAGCCGGACGACCCGCAGCGCCGGCAGGACGCTCGCGACGGCCGCGACCGCGAATAACACCACGGCGACGCCGGCATAGGTCGTCGTGTCCCGCCTGGTCAGCTCGGTCAGAAACGCTTCGACGAGCTTCGTCGCCGGGAACGACAGCGCCGCGCCAGCGGCGGCGCCGATGGCGGCCAGCGCCACTCCGGACGCGGCGACGTCGCGCACGAGGCGGCCCGCGGAGGCCCCCAGCGCCAGCCGGATGCCGAACTCGCGCGTCCGTTCCGAAACGACGTGCGTAATCAGACCGTGGATGCCGATCGCCGCCAGAATCAACGCTGCTGCCGCCAGGGCGCCGACCAGCGTCATCATCAGCCGCGGCGTCGCCAGCGACGCGCCGACCACCTCGGACATCGAGCGCACCGACTCGAGCGGAAGCAGCGGATCGGCGGCGTTGATCGAGCGCGCGAATGCCTCGGCGGCGGCGCTCGCCGAGGCCGCGCGCACCGTCCACACCGGCGCGAACCAGCTGAACAGGTCGGAATCCGTCTGTGCCGCAGGAAAGTAGATCGTCGGCGACGTCGCAATCGGACTGCGTTTCATCCCGGTGACGAAGAAGCCGGCGCCGAACTGCTGCACGTCACGGCTCACGCCGGTGATCTCCACCGGAGTCTTGCCGAAGATCAACCGTTTGCCGAGAGCGGTGTCGTTGGGGAAGTAGATGCGCGCGAACGTTTCGTTGACGACGGCCACCCGCGGCATGGCCGCGGTGTCGCGCGCGTCGACGCTCCGCCCCGCGGCGATCGGGATCGAGAACGTCTCGAAGAACGACGGCGTTACGTAGGACACGCTGGCGATCGGCACGCGTTCGTTCACGATCGCCCGGCCCTCGATCGCGAACGCCATGTTGAGGAGCCGCTCGTACGGCAGCCGCTGCGAGATCGCCGCCGACTCGATACCCGGTGTGCGGTTCAACCGCTCGAGCGAATCGGTGAACAACCGCTGAACGTTGGCGGCATCGCGGTAGCGCGTGTCCTGCAGCGAGGCGCTGACCGTGTAGAGGCGTGCTGGCGAGAACCCCGGGTCGAGCCGCTGCAGTGACGCGAACTGCCGCAACAGCAACCCGGCGGCCACGAGCATGACGACGCCGAGCGCCACCTCGGCAATGACCAGCAGCCGGCGAGCGAGATGACGAGAGCCGCCCGCAATCGCGCGCGATCCTCCCGCTGCCAGCGCCTGGTTGACGTCGATCCGGCTCGTCTGCCAGGCCGGCAGCAGGCCGAACACCAGGCTCGTCAGCGCAGATAACCCGAGCGTCACGGCGACCGTTCGCGCATTGAGCGTCACCCGCTGCCAGTCCGAGAACGTCGTCCCTCCCAGCGACTTCAGCGCTTCGAGCGCGCCGTATCCGATGATCACGCCCAACGTCCCGCCGACGATCGCCAGCACGAAGCTCTCGATCATCAACTGACGAATGACGGCGGCCCGGCCGCTGCCCAGCGCCATCCGGGTGGCGATTTCCTTGGTCCGCGATCCGCCGCGGGCGAGCAGCAGCGCCGCAATGTTCACGCACGCGATCAGCAGCACCGCTGATACCGCCCAGCCCAGCATCACGATCGGGTCGCGCGCGTTGGCCGACGTGACGTCGTGCAGCGGCAGCAGCGTCAGACTGCGGGTCACACCCTCGGCGGGCGGCCGCAGCATCCGAAACGGTTCGTTGCCGAGCGTCGCCAGTTCGGCGTTGGCCTGGTCGGCCGTGACGTTGTCTTTCAGCCGCGCCACCGCTTCGTAATTCAGCCCCTGGCCGGGCGGCTGAAGTGGCGTCCACACATCCGCGTCGAGGAATCCTTTCAACGTGTCCGGCATGACGCCGACGACGGTGTACGGCTCGCCGCGCAGCAGGATGGTCTGGCCGAGCGCGTCCCGGCGGCCCTGGAATACCCGCTGCCAGAAACGGAACGAGAGGATCGCGACGGCTGGTCCTCCAGATTCGGTCTCGGCCGGTTCGAACTCGCGTCCGATGTGCGGCGTCACGCCGATCACCCGGAAGAAACCGTCGCCGACGAGCTGGTTCTGTACGAACGACGGCGTCCGATCCAGGACGAAGTTGACGCCGCGCGTGCCGAGATTTGCGGCAGCGGTGTCGATCGTGCGGGCGCGGTCACGCACGGCCGCGAACATCGCGCCGTCCACCGCCGGCACGACGAATTCGCCGCTTGGCGTGACGCGTTGGTAGCCGACCACCATCAGCCGATCGGGCTGCGGTACCGGCAGCGGCGCCAGCAGCAGCCGATCGGCGAGGCTGAAGACGGCGCTGGTCGCGCCGACAGCCAGCGCCAGCGTCAGGATGACCGCGGCGCTGAACCCCGGGGCCTGGCGCAGCCGACGGACCGCGATGCGCAGATCGCGGCCGAGGATGTCGAAGAAAGGCAGTCGATGCATATCGTTCACCTGTTCGCGATGTGCCCGCGGATTGCCGAAGCGGAGCCGCGCCAGCCGCTGCGCCGCGTCCAGCGGCATGCCCTGAGACACGTAGTAGTCCGTCGCCTCGGCGATGTGCGTCTCGATTTCGTTCTGCAGCTCGCGATCGGCGGCGGTCCGGTGGAACACGTTTCGCCAGTTCACGGCGTCGTCTCCTGAACGCGCGCGATGGCGGCGACCAGCTCGGCCCAACGGCTGGTTTCGGCCGCCAGGTGCCGGCGGCCGCGCGGCGTGAGCGAATAAAAGCGCGCGCGCCGTTGGTTCGTCGTCGTCCCCCAGGCCGCGGCGATCTGGTCGCGATCTTCCAGACGCCGCAGCGCCGGATAGAGCGAGCCTTCCTCCACCAGCAGCACGCCGTCGGATCGCCGGGCGATGCTCTGCGCGATCGCGAAGCCGTGCGCCGGTCCCGCCAGAAGAGTGCGCAGGATCAGAATGTCGAGCGTGCCGCGGAAGAGGTCCATCTTCCTATGAGTTTCTAGGTGAGTTGGACGAGAGCGGGGCGGGGACGGTTTACTGCTTCGTGCTGGGTGGCTCGGTGCTAGGTGGCTTGGCGCTGGTGCCATTGCCTGGTGCGGTGCGCATTTGGGCGGCGTTTGCTTCGAGCTATCTCGATGCCGACCCGCCCCGAATGTTCACCGCACGAGGCACACAGCACCGGGACCAAGCCACCTAGCACCCAGCATCGAGCAGGAAGCAAGATAGGAAACGATGAAAGTCGTCCTGCCCGGCGGATCCGGCCACCTCGGGCAGTTGATCGCAAGGGCATGTGTCGCCCGCGGCGACGACGTCGTGGTGCTCAGCCGCGGCCAGCAACCTGCAGCCCAGAGCCCGGATCCTGGCCCGCGCGTCGTCTCCTGGGACGGACGCACGCTCGGTGCGTGGGCCGCGGAAGTCGACGGCGCCGACGTGCTCTTCAACCTTGCCGGCCGCAGCGTCAACTGCCGCTACACGCCCGCCAATCGCCGCGAGATCCTCGAGTCGCGGCTGGCGTCGACGCGCGTGCTCGGCGACGCCGCCGCGCGGGCGAGGCGGCCGCCGCGGATCTGGCTGCAGTCGTCGACGGCGACGATCTATGCGCATCGTTACGATGCGGCCAACGACGAGATCCATGGCGTCCTCGGCGGCCAGGAACCGCGCGCGCCCGAGACCTGGCGTTTCAGCATCGACGTCGCGACGTCGTGGGAACGCGCGTTCGGTGCGCTGACGCTGCCGTCGACGCGCCGGCTGCTGCTCCGCACCGCGATCGTGATGCACACGCTCCCGGGCGGTGCGTTCGACGTCCTGCTCGGGCTGGTGCGGCGCGGCCTCGGCGGCACCTCCGGCGATGGCCGGCAATTCGTCTCGTGGATTCATGCCGACGACTTCGTGCGCGTCGTTCAGTGGCTCATTGATCGCCCGGACCTCGAAGGCATCGTCAACCTCGCGTCGCCTGGTCCGTTGCCGAATGCCGACTTCATGCGCGCGATCCGTGAGGCCTGGGGCGCGTCGGCTGGACTGCCGTCGCCGGCGTGGCTGCTGGAAATCGGCGCGCTCTTTCTTCGCACCGAAACCGAGCTGGTGCTCAAGAGCCGGCGGGTCGTGTCGACGCGGCTGGCCGACGAAGGCTTCGAATTCCTCTGGCAGCACTGGCCGACGGCGGCGAGCGACCTCGTTCGCCAGATTCGCGGCAGACGGAGAAACTGATACCTTCTCCATTCGCCGATGTCTGATCTCGCGCTTGCCACGACCGGGCTGACCAAGTCGTTCGGGGATCTCGTCGCCGTCGCCGGAATCGACCTGCACGTCCCGCGCGGCAGCTTCTACGGATTCCTCGGGCCGAACGGCGCGGGGAAGTCGACCACCATCAAGTGCCTGACCGGCCTGTTGCGGCCGACTGGCGGCACCTATCGCATCCTCGACATGGACCCGCTCGCGGATCCGGTCGCGGTCAAGCGCAAGGTCGGCGTCGTGCCCGAGGATCTCGCGCTCTTCGATCGGTTGAGCGGCGCGGAGACGCTGGCGTTCGTCGGCCAGGTGCACGGTCTCGATCGCGCCAGTCTCACGAAGCGATCCGAAGAGCTGCTCACGCTGATGGATCTGACCCGAGCGGCCGGCGATCTGGTCGCCGATTACTCGCACGGCATGAAGAAGAAGATCGCGCTGGCGGCGGCGCTGTTGCCGGCGCCGCGGCTGTTGTTTCTCGACGAGCCATTCGAGGGCGTGGACGCCGTCGCTTCGCGGCAGATCAAGGACCTGCTCACCGCGTTCGTGCGCGGCGGCGGCACCGTGTTCCTGACCTCGCACATCCTCGAGATCGTCGAGCGTCTCTGCGATCACATCGGCATCATTCAAAAGGGCCGGATGATCGCCGAGGGGCCGATCGACGTGCTCCGCGGCGCCGCCGGCGGGACGCTCGAGGAGCGCTTCCTCGAGCTGGTCGGCGCCGAGCGGACCCAGACTCAGACGATCGACTGGCTCGCCGGCTGATGGGGATCCTGCGCGCCTTCATCTGGCTGCGATGGCGGTTGATGCGCAACAGCCTGCGCAGCGGCCAACGTCGTGACGCGCTCGAGCAGTTCTCGCGCGGGCTGGCGTTCCTCATGCCCGCGATCATCGTGGTCCTGTCGGCCGGATCGATTCTTGGCTCCGGCCTCGCCGGGTTCATGGCCGGCCTGCAGGGCGGCCGCGGCCGGGAATCGCACGACGTGACCGTGCTGGCGATGCGCATCCTGTTGTTCGGCGCGTTCGTCTTTCAGGTCATCTTCGCGGTGGTCTCGCCGACGCAGTCGGCATTCGCCAAGTACACACGGCTGTTGTTGCTGCCAATCCGGCAGCGCCTGCTGCACCTGATCGAAGTCCTGTCGACGCTGGCCGATCCGTGGATGTTCATCGTCGTGCCCGGGCTGATGATGTTCGCGCTCGGGCTGGCGATCGGCGGCCGGCTCGAGGTGGCGGCGATTGCGCTGGCCGCGGCGATCCTGCTGCTCGGCGTGCTGGCCTCGTTCGGATCGCTGGTCGCGTTTCTCATCGGCTGGCTGCTGCGCAATCGGCGGCGCGCCGAGATGTTCACGCTGGTCTTCGTGCTCAGCCTGTCGCTGGCGTCAATCATTCCGGCGGCGATGAGCAAGCGCTACGGGAAGCGGCACCAGCCGCGCGACCCGGCGACGACGTCGGCGCCGCAGTCGCTCGAAGAACTCAACGCGTCGCTGCCGGCGGCGACGCTGCTGTTGCCGTCCGAAATCTACGGCCGGACGATCGCCAACGCCTTCGACGGCCACTACGCACGCGCCGGCATGTTCCTGCTCGGTTTGCTCCTCGAGCTCGGCGTGATTTACACCGCCTCGGCGCTGGCGCACCAGCGGATGATCGACGCGGTCGACAGCAGCAAGGGCTGGACCCGCCGCGCCACTGGTGCGCGCATCGGACCGAAGCTGCCGGGACTGACGTCGGCCGCCTCGGCAGTGGCGTTCGCGCAGTTACGGACCGCGATCCGCACGGTCAGGGGCCGGACGATTGTGCTGCTGCCTGGTCCGATGTTCGCGATCCTGACCTTCTTCTTCCGCAGCAACTCAGAGGAACGCTGGACCGGCTACCTCGCGACCAACGGCTACCTGCTGTTCGCGGTCAGCGGCTTGTTCGCCATCTACGCGCTGCAGGCGTTCTCGATGAACCTGTTTGCCGCCGATCGCTCCGGCCTGACG
Source organism: Vicinamibacterales bacterium (assembly GCA_036274055.1). GTDB lineage: Bacteria > Acidobacteriota > Vicinamibacteria > Vicinamibacterales > SCN-69-37 > DASUGM01. The sequence goes on from DASUGM010000342.1 coordinate 38,031, forward strand.
ATGCAGTTCCTGGCGCCGGTGAGCGACCGCGATTTGGCATTCGGTAAACTCGCGGGCTGCGCCGCAATTCTGACCGCGACGCTCGCGCTCGCGCTGGCGGCGTCGCTGCTGGTGTCACCCGCCGGCTCGATTGCGCTGTGGTTGACGGTGATCGCCGGCACCTACGCGTCCTATCTGCTGATCAGCCCGGCCGCCGTCTGGCTGTCGGCGTTGTTTCCGCTGGCGTCCGATCTGACCAAGACCGGCAGCGGCGGCAATCCGCACCCGCTCCCGATGTTTGCCGGATTGCTGCTGACGGTCGTCGTCAGCCTGCCGACGGCCGCGAACCTGGTCGGTTTCGGCCTGTGGCGGCAGCGCCCAGTTCTCGCCCTCGCCCTCGAGATCGGCTGGCTTCTGATCGCCGCCGCGGTCGCAATTCCACTGGTCGTCGTCGCATCGAAAACGATCGCGAGCCGGCGCGAAAATCTGGGGTTGGTTGCGCAGGGCAAATAGCATTTGCGATTTGTAATTTGCGATTTGCGATTGCATTTGGCTATTGGGCGATTTTCTATGGCTATTTTCGATTGGCGACTGGGGCCGAGCTGCGCGTCTGTGCTCGCCCCAACTGTCTCCCAATCGCCAGTCGCCAATGCAATCGCAAATTGCAGATTACAAATCGCAAATGCCGCGCCCGGTGCGCGGCTACTGCTCGCCGACGAATTTGTACCCAAGCCCGTGCACGGTGAGCAGGTATTGCGGATGGCGCGGGTTCGGCTCGATCTTCTGCCGCACCCAGGCGACGTGGACGTCGACGGTGCGCGTCGACGGCATCGAGTGGTAGCCCCAGACTTCGTTCAGCAGCTCGTCGCGTGAGAGCGTCGCGCCGCGATGCTCGATGAAGTATTTCAAGAGCAGGAACTCGCGGGCGGAGAAGTCGAGCGGCTGGCCGTTGCGGGTGACCTCGGCCTTGCGGAAGTCGACGCTGATGCCGCCGAACGTGTACGCGGTCGTGCCGGCCGCCGCCGCGGTGCGGCGGCGCAGCTGCACTTCGATGCGCGCGGTCAGCTCCATCATGTCGAACGGCTTGGTCATGTAGTCGTCGGCGCCGAGCTTCAGGCCGAGCACTTTGTCGACGACCTGGCCGCGCGCCGTGAGCATGATGATCGGCGTGGTGACGCCGCGCTGGCGGACGTCGCGGCAGACGTCGAAACCGTTGGCCCCGGGCAGCATGACGTCGAGCAGAATCACGTCCCACGGCTCGCGCGTCGCCCGTTCGAAGCCTGACGGTCCGTCGGCGGCCGAGGCCACCACGTAGCCTTCGCTCTTGAGCCGGTCGGTCAGCGTGATCACCAGGCCAGGCTCATCTTCGATGAGCAGGACGCGCCGGCCTGGGCCCGGCGGCGGTGCCGAAGGACGCGCCATCAGGCGGAGTGTCCACCGGCGCTCGGCGCCGGAGTTGGCAGCGGCTGATGCACGGGATCGGCAATCGCCGCCGGCAGATGCAGCGTGAACGTAGCGCCGTCGCCTGGTACTGATTGCACCGTGACCCGGCCGCCATGCGCCTCGGCGATGCGCTTGACCAGGCTGAGGCCGAGCCCGTTGCCGTGGATCTGCCGATCGACGGCATAGCGGCCGCGGTAGAACGCTTCGAAGACGTGCGGGAGATCCTCGGGATCGATGCCGCGTCCGCGATCGCGGACCGACAGCTGCACCTCCGACCGGCCACGCACGTTCACGTGCCGCAGCGCAACCCCAATCCAGCGGCCGTCGCCGCCGTACTTGATCGCGTTGGTCACGAGGTTGTTGAAGGCGCGGCGCATCGCACCCTCGTCGGCGAGCACGAGCGGGACGTCTCCGTCGATTTCGACCGCGATCGTGAAGTCGTCCCCGTCGATCAACGCCGCCGAGGCCGACATGACGTCCTGCACGACCGCGCCCAGATCGATCGGCCGGGCGCGCAGGTTCTGCCGGTTGCCGCTGAGCCCCGCGTACTCGAGCACCTGTTCGACCATGTCGGTGAGCCGGCGTCCCTCCGCCTCGATCAGATCGCCGTAGCGCTGCGCCTGTGACGCATCATGCACCACGCCGGCCGACAAGTTCTGCGCCGCGGATCGGATTACCGCCAGCGGCGTCCGCAACTCGTGCGAGACGGTCGCGACGAAGTCCATCTGCTGCGCCGCGAGGCGCTCCGAGCGGCGCGCATTCAGGACGACCAAACCGATGCCGGCGACCAGCACCGACAGAATGCCGAAGCTCAGCCACAGGTTGCGCTGGCGAACCTGCGCCACCGCCTTGTCCAGCGATCCGGCGCTGTGCTGCAGCAACACCGTCCATGACCGCGTCAGTCGCAGCTGCGTGGCGGTGAAGCCCGATCCGGGTGCCGCGATCGGGACGCCAGCCGATCCACGGGCTTCCGTCAACGGCACGGCGCCGCGACTGTTTTCGACCAGCACCGAAAAGCGGCTCGCGGACCCGTCGCGAGGCACGGGAGTCGATCCGCCGGCCGCAGTCCCGCCGCGACTGGTGCCGTTGGCAGACCACGTCACCAGCCGGCCGTCAGTCGCGAACCGCGTGGTCGGCGAGCGGATGGCGAAAAACGGCATCGCGACGTCGGCAGCAGGCGTCGAGATGACATCACCGCCCGGATAGGAAAGCAGCGGCCGTTCTTTGTTGTCGATCACCGAGACGCGATAGCGGTCCAGGCCGAAGTGACGATCCGCCAGCGCCGTCAGCACGTTGTTGACCAGGACGCTGCGATCGAGTTCGACGATGAGGAACTCGTGGCCCACGCGCATCGACACGACCATTTCGGCGCGCGCGAGGTCGCGCTTGTCGAGCTCGCGCACGATTGCCCCGGGTGTGGCCTGCGTGTCGGCCGGCAAATGAGACGCCTCAATCATCTGGCGATTGACGACATTGATGAGCAACGCGGGCGCGTCGATCACCAGTTGATTCATGCCGAGCGTGAACACCTGCGCGCGCGCGGAGGCCACCGCGGGAGGCAGTTCGAGCTCCGGTGACAATGCGGTGCGTGCCGGTATCAGGTTGTCCGGCCAGTCGACCGGCTCGAAACGATCGCCCTCCAACCGGCTGAGGGTCGCCGCCCCCTTTTCCGTCGACGCGAAGTACACCGCGCGGACGATGTCGGGGAAGCGCGCCGTTTCCTTCCACTTCGCGAGTGCCGCCGCGACCGGCGCAGCCTCGACGGCCGGGGCTTGACCCGCAGCCGCGGAGAACGTCGTGAACGCCAGCGTGATCTCGCGATCGAAATCGTCGGCGAACTCGGTGGCGCGATGTTGCAGGGCGGAGCGCATTGCGTCGCGCTCGGCGTCGCTGACCTGCCCCAGCCATCGGTACTGGAGGGCGGCGAGCGTCCCGACCAGCAGGACCAGCCCGGCCGGCACGACGAGCCCGAGGCGCCAGCGTGTGGTGCGCACGAATGAATCCTAGCACGCGTACGCTCCAGGGATTGAGCTGTAAAGCATTGATTCCATTGACTTTACTTTCTTAACAATCTCTTTGCGGACGCTTAACCATCTCCAGGCGACCGGGACCCACCATGGACTCGTCTACATGGCTACGCGCGCAAATGCGGCGGTGCGCCCAGCCGTAAGCCGTAAGCCGTAAGCCGTAAGCCGTGAGCCGAGGAGCTCTTCAATGAAGAAACTGATTCACACCGCAATCGTCGCCGTGCTGGCCGCTGAAGTGCTCGTGCTCGGCCAGGGCAGCGACATCAACAAGGTGATGAGCGACGTTCGAGCCGCGCTCGGCGGCGCCAAGAGCGCCGAGGTGAAGACGCTGTCGGCGATCGGCCGGACCACGCGGACGCGGTCCGATGGCACCGCCAGCGAGCAGGAATTCGAGCTGTCGCTGCAGTTGCCTGACAAGTACATGAAGCGCGACGTGCTGATGTCGATGGGCCCGACCAGCATCTACCGCAACACCGGCTTCAATGGCGATGGGCTAATCAATCTCACCGACACGCCGCCGTCGCTGGCGTCGGGCGGCGGGGTGCGCATGGTGATGATCGGACCGGGGTCGGCGCCTGCGGGCGCCAAGCTGACCCCCGAGGAGACCGCCGAGCTCAACCGCAAGCAGCTCGTCAGCACCAAGCAGGATTTTGCGCGGCTGACCCTTGGAATGTTCGCGCAGTCGTTCCCGGTTTACCCGCTCCAGTTCACCAGCGGCGGCGTCGCCGAATCCGCCGACGGCGCCGCCGATGTCGTCGTCGTCAGGGGTGACGGTGAGTTCGACGTCAAGCTGTTCATCGATCAGAAGACCCACTTGCCGTTGATGCTGAGCTGGATGGCCAAGGAGCCGCTGCAGATGAACTTCACCAGCGGTTCGGGGCGCGCTGGTGGCGGCGCTGGCCCGACGGGGTTCAGCAGCGGCGGGGGCAACGTCCAGGTCGTTGGCGCCGGAGGCGGTGGCGGTGCGCGCGGCGGCCAGCAGATGACCCCCGAGCAGATGGCGCAGATGCAGAAAGAAATGGACGCTCGGATGGCCGAGGCCGAGAAGAATCGAAAGGTCGTCGAGTACCGGATGTTCTACGCCGACTACAAGACCTACGATGGCGTGAAACTGCCGACGCGCATTCAACGGATGGTCGATGGCAAGCCGACCGAAGAGCTCGCCTTCGACAAGATCAAACTCAACGCGAAGATCGATCCGAAG
>DASUGM010000343.1:0-43828 GCA_036274055.1 Vicinamibacterales bacterium
GACGGGGGTGCTTTGCGCGAGCAACCACCGTCCCCGTCAATTCAAGATGCGACCCCACAACTTGTCACTTCTTGATGACAATCGGCGCCCGCCAGAACGCGGCTTTGCCGCTGGCGGGATCGAGGACCGTCACCTGACAGTCGTAGTCGCCGGGCTGTACTTCCGTCAGCGGCACTACGAAGCGAATCGGGACGGCCTTCGACTTGGGATCCCAGCCGTCCTTAATGTCGATCGGTGCTGCTTCGAAGATCCTGGCCGCCTGTTTGTAAAGCGACACGAACGCCACGAGCGGCCGCATTGCCGCCGCGTCGCGTTCGTACGCCTGCAGGAACACGAACAGCGGCCGGTCCGGGCTGAAAGTACGCGTGACGCTGGGAATCGTCTTCATGCCGTCGTGGATCAGTGGATTGACGGCGTCTGACGAGACTTTCTGCTTGACCGAATGCAGGGCGCCGCCGACCGGCTGCTGCTGGCTCGACAGCACTACCGTGCTGATTGGCAGCCGCACCTTCTCGCGATCGAGATTCGGCACCACGAACGGCGACAGGAACGTGCCGATGCGTCCAGTCGTCGCGTCCCGGGCCAGCACTTTGATCACGTAGTTGCCCGGTAACAGCGTGTATCCCGTTTCGTACTGAATCGTTCCCGCGGCCAGCTGCGTCGCGGTGAGATTGTCGATCTTGAACTGCACCTTGTCGCGCATGTTGCGGTGCGTAACGCCGAACTCGTCCTTGATCTCGCCGATCATGTCGATCTCGGCTGTCGTCGCGCCGCCCGGGCGCGGCCGGGCCAGCTCGCTGCCGGGCATGCGCACTGAGATCGGCACGAAGTACTCGGCCTGATTGAGCTGGAAGTAGTTCACTTCCATCGCGATCGGAATCTCGGTGATCGGATCCTCGAGCCGCAAGGCCTCCTCGAGTTGCCGCTCCTTGTCGGCGCGATTGAATTTGCTGAAGTCCTTGTCGCCGAAATAACCGGCGCGATACGCGAGATCCGCTGTCACCTCGCTGTTCAACGTCACCTTGACGCGCCTGAAACGCCCGTCCTTTACGTCGTGAGTGCTGTAATAGCCGAGCATGTAATAGCCGGTCACGGCCTGCGCGGCGCGTTCCATCCCCAACGACAGGTCATTGTTATCGAATGTCGCGACGCCGCCCGTGTCCTTGGCCAGGGCGTAGTAGGTGTCCTGCGATCGCTGCTGTCGGGTCGCGGCAGTCTGGGCAATCTGCCCATTGAACATGCCGATGCCGCCGGGCGATGCCTTCGTGGCGTCGCCGAGCGGCGCCGACGCGACCAGGCCGCGGGTGTCGATCGGATTGATTGTCACGTTCGATCGCACCGCGGCGTTGACCGTCGCGCGCAGCTGCGCCTGGTTATCGGCGCCATTCAGGCGCAGACCGCTGCCGAGATAGATCAGCGTCTTCAACTGCGGCAGCGGTCCAAGATCCGTGACCGCCGTCTGCAGGGCGGCAAGCTGCCGATCAGTGCTGAAGACGTTGAACTCTTCGCTGCCCTGTCCAAATGCACCGCCGGCCTCTGCGGCGTCGATGACGCCGTTCTCGCGATTTTCAGCCCGCCGCTCCAGCATCGCGATCGTCTCGAGGAGTGCCGCGCGATCGTCGGTGAAATCAAGGCGCAAGTGGACGGCGCTGTCGCGAAACTCCATGAGCGCGATCATGTCGGCGGAAGTCATGCGCGTCGTGATGTACTTCGTGGCCTGCTCGTACATGCGAATCTCGTCGAAGAACCCCATGTTGAGCAGGTCGAAATACAGGACCATCAGGCGCTTGCCGGCATAGCGCGTGTCTCCCGAAGACGGTACGCGCACGGCGGGCGCCGTCACCGCCGCGACCGGCGCAGCCGGCAGCGGCGGCAGCGCCGCGCCGGACGGCGAGGTCACTACGGTGAACGCCGACAGGGGCGCCGCAGTCAATCGCTGAAACTCGACGAAGGAGACCGTCTGCGGCTGACCGTCTTCGGTGACGACGAAGTCCCGGGCGGTAAGTCCTTCGACCGGAACTCCGCGCTTGTCCTTGACGATCACCGTCTGGACGATGAGCCGTGTCGTCGTGCGAAACGTCGGCGTCTGCTGCCGGGCATCAGCGGCGATGACGGCGATGAGAACGAAGACGATCGTCAGGATCCGGCGCATCTCAGAACCGGAATCGGAATGACGTCTGCAGCCGCCGCATCTGGTTGGCAATCGTCGGCAAACCAAACTGCGGACTGGTGATTACTGCGTTGAAGGCAGCGAACGTCACACGGTTGAGGACGTTGGTGGCCTGGAAGCCCCACTCGAGATTGACGCGGCCACCGAGCCGGAAGACACGGGACACACTCGCATCAAGAGAGAACTGGCGTGGTCCGCGCAGCGAGTTACGGCCCGCGTCGCCCCAGTAGCCAGGCTCGGGCGCCGCGTACGCATCCGGATTCGCGTAGGCGTCGGCGCTGGGCGGCGCCGTCGAAAGGCCGGTCAGCCGCGGCCGAACGCCGACGACGCCGGTGCCTGTCACCGGCGCGAAATAGATCGGCGTGGACGGCAACCCGCTGCCGGCACGCAGCTGGCTGGTGAACGTCCAGTCCTTGTACAGCGCCGCCCACGCGCCGGTGCTCAGCGTGCCGCCGGTGACGCCGACTCCGGTCGTGTACTGAAACTCGACCGTCGTCAAATGCGGCTGGTCGAACGACGACGGCCCGCGCTCGGCGCCAAGGTCGCGCCAGTCCTGCGCGACCGCGAGCGACGACGACGACACCGCGCCGCTCAGGAACGTCGCCGCGTCGTCGGTGGCGCGCGAGAACGTGTATTGCACCGACGCCGTGAATCCGTTGCGCAGGCGGCGGCGCAGCATCAGCTGCAGCGCGTGACGGAGCGAACTGCCGTCGGCCGAGAGGTAGATGAAGCCGTACGGGCACGTCGGACAGGGATCGGCGGCGCCGGCGGGATTCGTGTTCGGCAGCGACGCCTGCGTCAGGTGAGTGCCGCGCGTGCCGAGATACTGCGCCAGGACGGTCAAATTCGCGGGCAACTCGCGTTGCACCGACGCCTGCCAGTTGTGCGCGACGCCGACGCGAAAGTCGGGATCGATCGCGTAAGTGTTCGACGCGGCGCTCTGCGCCTGAGTGAAACCGTTGGCGAGCGTCAACGGCGCCTGCGCGGTGCTCTGCACGCTGAACGTGTTCGAGAGCGGCGGCTGTTGCGCGAGCAACAATGCCAGCGGCTGGTAGACCTCGGTGTTGCGATAGATACCGTAGTTGGCGCGAATCACCAGCGACGATCCGATCACCGGGCGCCACGACACGCCGAGCCTCGGCTGCAGGCCGGTGCGATCGGACCGCAACAGCGACGCCGGATACGGCACTCGCGTCAGCGGTCCGGTCGGATCCGACGCCAGCACCGGACTCGCGGCGGTAAACCCGTCGACGATGTCGAGATTCACCAGCCGGCCCTGCGCTTCGGTGAACGGCGACTCGTACTCCCAACGCGCGCCAACATTCAGTGTCAGGCCGGCGTTGACTCTGAAGTCGTCGTTGACGTACGCGTCGTACGCCATGCCACGCAGGTCCTTATCGGCATTGCCGGAAGCCAGCGTCGCGGTCGCCGGCAGGTCGAGCAAGAAGTCAGCGAACGCGAGCCCGGTCTGCCCGCCGGTGAAACCGAAGCCGCCGCGCGGGTCCTGCTGAGCGCGGACCGCGACATCGATCCATTTCCAGTCGCCTCCCACCGTGATGTTGTGGCGGCCGCGGCTCAACGACGCTTCGACACCCGTCAGATGCGACTGGCTGACGTTGCGGTGATAGGCGGCGTCTCGCAGGTCGGCGACGTCCGGGAACGACAACAAAGGCGGACCCCAGTTCTCGGGATCCTGGTTGTTGCCGTTGATACCGGCATCGCCGGAAACATTGACGGCGTTGGAGAAGAACGGCGTCACCGTCGTCGCCGTCCGCTGGTACTGATAGCGGACGCGTAGTTGAAATTTCGTGGTCACGCGCCTGCTGAAGCCCACCGTCGTATCCAGCGACGAACGGAGCGTCCGATCGTTGAACGCGAAGATCGACGAGCTGTCTGTTGTCGCGCGCTGGAAGTTGAACGAGCCAGACAGCGTGTCGCGGCGGCCGAAGGTTTCCTGCATCGACAACTGCGCCCGGTCCTCAGTCGTGCCGGTCAGGACCGGCGCCTGAAAATTCGAGCCGGACGACGTCAGGCCGTTCGGAAGCGGGTAATAAGCAAGTAGTGCCGCAGCCTGCGGACTGATCCGCTCGACCGGAATGATGTTGCCGGAAAACGGCTGGCCGGTGCGCGGATCGCGCACCGGCGTTGCGAGCTGCGAGAAGTCGCCGCGGCGCGCCGCCTCGCTGGGCATCACCGCTGACTGGGTGACGGCGTTGTGGTTGAGGCTGCGCTGGTAGCCGACCGACATCTGCGGACCGGAGGCAATCAGCCACGGAATCTTCAGCGGACCCGACACCTGAAAGCCGACGTTCATGTTGTTGTAGTCCGGCGCCGGTGTCGAAACGTCGCCGAACGAATATGGCCGGGCGTTCCAATCGGAGTTGCCGAACACGCCGTTGATCGCGCCGTTGTAGGTCTGTCGGAGCTGTGGCCGGTTGTTGCCGAATCCGCGCGCCTGCGCGAACGGTGTCGCCGCGCCGTTGACGACGCTGCCGTTGATGACGCTGGTGTCGCTGGCGGCCGTGCCGACAGCGGCGGTCGCGGCGGCGCTCGCCGGCGACGCGGCCATGCCCGCGATGATTTCAGAGTACGGCTGCATCGTCAGCGCCCACGGGGGCGGCGCGGCCGCAAGCGGCAATGTGATCTCTCGATCGAGCGGCACGAAGCCGCGCATCTGGACGCGCACCGCCCAGGCGCCGTCCTCGAGCATTTCGAACCGAAAGACGCCTTCTTCGTCGGTATGCGTCGCGACGGTGCGCTCGCCTTTCGTCGCGGTCACGCCTGCGCCAGGGACGGCGACGCCGTTGTAGACGACGCGGCCGGCGAGTTCGGCGGCCGCGCCAATCGGTTGCGCCGCGGCCACGACCAGCGCGGCTGCGACGAGCGGCGCCGCGAACAGCTTCACCGCAGGTCCGGGCGAGGCGCGGCCGGTCCCGGCTTCTCGATCGAATCGATGACCAGGAACTCGCGCGGCCCCTTGACACGCTCGAGCTTCAAGCCCAGCTGTTGCTCCAGCGCGGTGAAAATCGTCGCCGCCTGTGGTACCGAGGTGTCGGCGTCGCGTTCAGGCGGCCACTTGATGCCGGGCGTGTTGTCGTCGGGATGGAACTCGAGCCGGATGATGAACTCGTCCTTGAGGCCAGTGCGATCGGTGACGGTACGGCCGAGCGTGCTGCTCAAGCGCGTCGCGAGGAATGAAAGCTCGAAGCCAGCGAAGGTCCAGACCGCGTTCGGCCCCTTGAGATTGGTATTCATGTTGCCGCACTTCGGCTTCGCGGCGTTCATGTCGACAGGCGTCGACATGTCCGGATCGCATTCGCCGGGCTTCATCGGCTGCATCTTCACACCGCTCTTCGCGACGGTAAGCGCGAACATGTCGATCTCTTCCCGTTCGCGATGAAGCTTCAGCTTGAAGCGGTCTTCGAGCAGCGTCCGCAGCATCGAGCCCATCAGGATTTCGCGCTCGGTGGCGCCAGGCGCCGTCGCCTCGATCGCCCACTTGTCGCGATACGAATGCACCCACGACGGTCCGCCGCGCACTTTCTTGTCGTCGGAGGCCGCGCCGGGATTCTGGTTGAGCAACCGCTCGCCTTCGCGCCCGCCGGCGCCGGCGTAGGCCAGATAGATCAACTGCTCAGCGGTGACACAGGGAACGTTGAACCGCCCCGGCGAAATCGCCGCGTTGGTGCCGCCGGCGGTGCCGCGCGCCGGACCGGGAATCTGATCTTCGGCCTTGCACGGCTTGATCGTCGCCGTCTCGTATCTGGGTTTGTCTTGCGGCCTGCCCAACGAAGCCGCCTGTACGGCGAAGTTGGGACCAATGATCCCAGCCGCAAGCGACGCCGCACACACGGCGCCGACAGCGCGGGTGGTCATGGCCGGCCGCCGCCGGTCGACGGGCGTTCGATCGAATCGATGACGAGGAAGCCGCGCGGTGCCTTGGTGCTCGTCAACTTCAGGCCCAGTTGCTCTTCGAGCGCTGTGCCGACGGACGCGGCCTGGCCGTCCGTATCGGCATCGCGCGCGAACTCGAACGTGAACACGAATTGGTCGGTGATGCCCGTCTTGTCGATGACGTGGATGCCGAGCGCTCTCGAGAGCTGGCCGGCCAGGCTGGAAATCTTGAAGCCGCCGAAGGTCCAGCGCGTTCGTCCGTCGCCGCCGGCCATGTTCAGGGCGCCGCAGACCGCCTTGCCGGTGGGTTGCATGGGCGCGTTAGGCACGTACGGCTCACAATCGCCTTCTTTCATCGGTTTGAGCCTGAAGCCGCCCTTGGCGATCGTCAGCGTCTGCATCGGGACTTCCTCCGTCTCGCGATGCAGTTTGAGCTTGAAGCGATCTTCGAGCAGCGACTGCAGCATCCAGCCCATCAGCACCGTGCGCTCGGTCGCGCCGACCGCGGTCGCTTCGATCTGATATTTCTCCTTCAGCGAATGCACCCATGCCGGGCCGCCGCGGATTTTCTTGTCGTTCGAGGCCGTGCCGAAGTCGTCGTTGATGAGCCGATCCGATTCAGGCGCGCCGTACGACGCATAGGCAAGATAGATCAGCTGCTCAGTCGTCACGCACGGGACGAAGAATCGTCCCGGCGAGGTGGTCGCGTTGGTGCCGCCTGCCGTGCCGCGGGCGCCGGTCGGGTTCGGCTCGGCCTCGCATGGCTTGATCGTCGCCGCGTCGTACTTCGGCTTCGTCCCGACATACGACGACGCCGGCAATTGTTGGGCGGCAACGATCTCGATTGACGACACCGCCGTGGCCAGTACCGTGGTCGCCATGACTGCCGTCGCGACGCACGCCGCGCCGGCGCGGCCGCGCCGCTGGCGGCGGTCGAGCACCGCGACGACGCGCGTCGCCAGGTCGCTCCGGTTCGCCATCGCCAGCAGCGGCGGGTTGGATCCGTTCGACAGCCGCTGCGCCAGGTCGACGAGCTGATCGGCGTACGCCGTGGACGGATCCTGGCCGGCGGTCAGCGACGTCGCCGCCAGGACGCGGTCGTCGCAGGCGCGTTCGGCTTCGAGCGCAAGCTGACGCCAGGCGACCCAAACGACCGGATGGAACCAGTAGCACGCCGCGACGACGCGGGCGATGCACTGGCTGAGCCAATCGGCGCGCCGGACATGCTCGAGTTCGTGAATGATCGCGCGTCGCAGATCTTCGGCGGGCCACGCCGGTGCGTCGATCGGCAGCACGATCGCGGGACGAAGGACGCCGCAGGTCATCGGCCCGGGCAGCGACTCGTGCCTGAGCACGTCGACGGGACGGCGCACGTTCGCGCCAGCCAATAGCGCGTCCACGGTGGCGCGCGCCTCGCGCCACGGCAGCGCGGATCGGCGAATCGATCGGACCTGCCGCAGGCCGACCACCACCGGGAACAGAAACACGACCGCACCGGCGACCCAGCCGCCGATCAGGAAGGCGGTCAATGACGGCAGTTCCAGCCGCGTCGCCGCCGGCGAGCCGGTTCGTGCGATCGTCGATGTTCTGGTCGCGGCGGTATCGAAATTGGGCGATGTTTCATCGAGCGGCGCGATCGTCTGCCGGACGGCGGCCGGCACGACAATCGGCACCGCCGGCGTCACCAGCGACGCCATCGGCAGCAGCAGCAACGCCGCAAATCCGGCGGCGAGGAAGACATGACGCACCGAGGCGCGGCTGTGACCGGCGAGCCGCACGCCGAGCAGCGTCAGCGCCAGAATCGCGGTGGCCTTGAGCAGGATCGAGATCGCGATCATGGCTTCTGCTTCCTTTCCTTGCGCACGCGATCGATCTCCGCGCGCAGCCGGTCGAGGTCGTCGTCGCTCCAAGAGCCGTCGGTCACGAGCGCGGTCATCATTTGCTTCAGTGAGCCGCCGAAAAAGGTGTGGACGACCTGCTGGAGGGCGGTGCGCTTGGCGGCGGCCGGCGAGATCGTCGCCGAGTAGAGGAATTTGAGGCCGTCCTGCTGGTGCTTGAGCAGGCCCTTTTTCTCGAGCCGCGCCAGCATCACCCGTACCGAGGAGTCGCTCGGCGGATTGACGAGCCGGCCGCGGATCTGCTCGGCTGAGGCGCGATTATCGAGGGCAAAGAGCGCATTCATGATCTCGCGCTCGCGCCGGGTCAGGTGTTCGGGTCGGTGCGACATGTGTCGCATCTTAGACGCGACAATTGTCGCATGTCAAGGGGAAGGCGGAGGGAGTCGAAGAGATGAGTAAAGTGCGCTTGCCAAGAGCGGATTCACAGAGAGAAGCCAGAGAAGAACAAGAGGAAGGACTCTAGGAAGAACCCCTCTTGGATTTCTCGGCCTTCTCCCTGTGAATCGCTCTTGACAGGTCTTCAGACGCGGCGCGCCCTCAGACCCGCGTGCCGGCCGTAATGAGGTACTCCCGCGGGACGCAGGTCCCGAGCTGTGTCGGAAACTTCTCGTGGAACGCGACGAAGTCCTGGTGGAGCATCTCGCGCTTGTCCGCATCGAGGTTTGCCGCGAGTACGCGCGTCGGGCCATAACCGGTGACGAACGTCTGCCACGCCGCCTCGGCGCTTGGCTCGCGGTAAAACGAGGTGCCCGGCTCGAACCGCAGCTGGAACGCGCCGCCGAGCAGTTCGCGAACGCGGCCGGCGCTGCCCCACTCGAACGGGGATCGCGGCGCCGGCGAGGGCGGCGGCGGCATGTACGCTTTCATCACCTTGAACATCTCGAAAACGTTGCCGTCGGGCGTCCACGTCGCCAGCGAGATGCGGCCGCCCTTGCGGCAGACGCGCGCGAGCTCGGCGGCGGCAGCCTCCTGCCTGGTTGCGAACATCACGCCAAACGTCGAGATCACGGCGTCGAACTCGCCGTCGACAAACGGCAGATCTTCCGCGTCGCCGATTTCGTAGGCGATCGTCAGCCGCTCGGCGGCCGCCCGCTCCCGGGCCGCGGCGATCAGATCGGCGGCGATGTCCACGCCGGCCACCGTCGCGCCGCGCTTGGCGACGAGGCGCGACGTCCATCCAGTCCCGGTGGACAGGTCGAGAACCTTCTCGCCCGGCTGCGGGTTGAGCCGCATGACGCAGTGCTCGATCGCGTCGGCAATGCCGCGGCTGATCTCGTCATAGGCCTTCCCCCCCGAGCTCCAGACTGCTGCGGGCCGTTCGTTGTGCTGCTGAATCGTTGCCGTTGCCATGACTCTCCTCAGTCTCGACCGGGCGCAGGCCAGGTCCCAGGGATAGCCTACGGCACCGTCGGAGCCCGCGCTTTGCAGAGACGCCGAGATGCTTGCTCAGTGCTCCGAAATCAGGGCTGAGGCGAGTGAAAGTGCGCCTGATGCATTTCACCCAACTCACCGCTCTCAGGACTAATATCCCCGGATGCGCTTCGCCCGACGCTCATTCATTTTCGCCGGCACGGTCGGCCTGCTCATGCTCCTGCCGATGTTCTTCCTCTACGACCGCATCGGCGCCGACTACCCGCCCGCGATCACTCATCCCGAGTTCTTCTACGGCTTTCTGACCGTCACCGTGGCGTGGCAGATCGCCTTCCTGATCATCGGCACTGACCCGATCCGCTTTCGCCCGCTGATGCCGGCCGCGATGGTGGAGAAATTTTTCTACATCGCCGCGATGGCAGCGCTCTACCTGCAGGGCCGGCAGACGCTGGCGCAGTTCGCGGTCACCGGCGGCGACATGATCTTCGGGACGTTGTTCGTGATTTCGTATCTCAAGACAGCGCCAGGCGCGCGTTGATGGCTGAGTGAAAAGCACCCGTCTTCAGAGCGCTCGGAAGGATCTCTGTAGGAGGTGGAGGGTCTTTGAAGGAGCGTTCGGGTTTCAAGACTCCAAGAGTTCCTTCATGCTCCTACATCTCCTTTACACGATCCTTCCGAGCGCTCTGAAAGACATCGCCTTTCACTCATCCCGCCAACACCTTTTCCATCAGGACCTCGTCGTGCAGCACGCTGTTCAGCCTGACGTGCGCGCGCGCGATCCCGATGACGTCGAAGCCCAGCGATTCATAGAACGCGCGCGCCCTCGTGTTGCCAGCCAGCACGGTGATGACGATCTTGCTGTAGTCATGCGCGATGGCAAACACGAATGACCTTTGGGCGAGTGCCCGTCCGAGGCCGCGGCCACGCGCGTCGGCGCGCAGCCACGTGCCCATCGTCGCGACGTGCGCGAGCGATACCGCGACGTTGGAGTAAAGATCGAGCGACTGCACGCCGGCGATCGTGCCGTCGACCTCGGCGACGTGCAGAACGCTGCGCGGGCCGAGCGATTCGAGAAACCGGCGCTCATCATCGACGGAAAACGGCCGATCGAACAGCGTCAGGCCGCCCTCCGCGATCACGGCGTTCATCAACGCCGCGACCTGTGCGGCGTCGTCAGGCCTCGCCGCGCGAATTGTGAAACCGCCCCAGTCACCAATCATGCTCCGCCTGTTCAAACAGAGTCGCTCGGCGCCCGCTGGGCTCGTTGATCCGCTGAGTGAAAGAACTTGTCGCAGAGCGCTCGGAAGGACCTCTGTAGGAGATGGAGGGTCTTTGAAGGATCTCCTGGTTTTCAAAACCAGACGAGCTCCTTCATGCTCCTACATCTCCTACAAGGATCCTTCCGAGCGCTCTGAAGACAAGCGCTTTTCTCCTCAGCTCGCAGAATCGAACGCCGCCTGCAGCGCCGGAATGTCGAGCTTGTGCATCTTCAGCATCGCCTGCATCGCGCGGTTGGCGCGGTCGTCGCCGGTGCTGAGCAGGCTGATGAGCACCTTGGGGACAATCTGCCAGGACAGCCCGAACTTGTCCTTCAGCCACCCGCACTGGTCGGGAACGCCGCCGTCGGCGATGAGCTTGTCCCACAACGCGTCGATCTGCCCCTGCGTCTCGCAGCCGACGAAGAAGGAGACCGCATGATTGAACTTGTGCGCCGGCCCGCCGTTGAGGCCGATGAACTTCTGCCCTTCCAGCTCGAACTCGACGCCCATGACATGGCCGCCGGCGCGCCGAACCGCCAGCTTCTTCGCCCGCGGGAAGACGGTCGCGTAGTAGTCCATGGCTTCTTCAGCCTGATGGTCGAACCAGAGGAACGGCGTGATGGTCAGCATTCGGTCGGCTCCTGTTTTCGAGGCGGACATTGTCGCCCGCCTTCATAGGTAAGTCGAAGCCGGACACCGATTCTCGACATCGCAAGGGTTTGATAGCGCGCCCGTCGTAGCATCTTCTGGATGCGCGCGATGCTCGCCCTGACCCTGTTCTCCGTGTTGACCCAGACGCCGACGTCTCCGCACGTGATGATCCAGCCAGAGACCATCCAGTGGCGCGGGCCGGCCACCGGTTTACAAACGGCGATCGTCGAAGGCAATCCCCAGGCCGCGGGCACGTTTACGATGATGCTGAGGCTGCCGGACGGCGTGTGGATTCAGCCGCACTTCCACAACGTCGACAAACGCCTCGTCGTCGTCAAAGGCGAGCTGCTGATGGGCCACGGTGACGTCGTCGAGGCGGCGAAGGCAAGCGGGTTGAAGATCGGCGGCGTCGCGGTGATGCCCGCCAACACCCATCACTACGAGGGCGGCAGAGGCGAGACGATCGTCGCGCTCATCGCCACCGGGCCGTTCACGACGACGATGATTGGCAAGTAAAGGGCGGACGGCCGCCGAGCCGGCGCAGGTGGTGATCGAGCGTCTGGTTGAGCAGGACCTGCCGCGCGCGGGACAGGCCGCGGACGTCGGTTGGCCGTAGCCCGAATGTCGCGCGAAACGCCGCGCTGAAATGACTGTGGCCGGAAAATCCCAGGTCGAGCGCGACCGTCAGCAGATCCGATCGCGGCTCAACGAGCAGTTCGAGCGAGCGTCGCAGCCGGAGCTGGCGGCGGTAGGCATGAATCGTCAGCCCGGTGTGGCGCTTGAACAAGCGGCAGAGGTGATATTCCGACACCGAGAGCGCCTGCGCCAGTTCGACCAGGCCGTCGCTGCTGGCAAACGTGACGTCGAGGTGCGCGCGCGCGCGCTCGACGAGATCGCGGTGTGCAATGCGCACGCCGGTGGCAGGCGGCGTGAACACTCCGGCGATTAGATCGCTCAGCAGGCCGAGCACCGCCTCCTCGACAAACAGCGAGTCCGCGGGAATGTCGGAGGTAAGGCGTTCGATTACCTGCCGCTGCTCGAGGTAGGTGCGCGCGCTGACCGGCGCATAGTCGGCGTCGAACAGCTCGGCGTCGCGATCGGCCAGCCGCGGGTCGTAACGGCCGATGACGTCGCGCAGCACGTGCGGCGCCACCTCGAACCAGTCGGTCTGATCGCCGTCGTCGCTCAGGCGGCGGCGCCGGTATGGGCGCCCGGGATTGTAGAGCGGCGCGACGTTGGCGTCGGCGACGAACTCACGCCGGCCTTCGTGTTGAATCCACACTGCGGTGCGCGGAAACACGAACGCGTAGTTGGTCAACGGCCGCGTGTCGTGAAAGCGCGGGTGCGCCACCCCGCAGCGGAATGTTCCGGCCTCGACGATGCCGGAAGCAAACAGTGAGTGTGATGGATCGTCCTCCATACGCTTCGAGTCTAGGCGCGATGCGGGCGGCGGCGATCGCCGTGCGGGGCAGAACGGCCGTGGCTGGGGTGAAACGACGCGGGCGGATCCGGAAGCGCTCCGGATCCGCCCCCGAATGTGTCGTGCGCGCGCTAGAACGTGATCTGCGCGCCCAGGCGAAGCACGCGCGGCGGGACGATCGTGGTCGGGACGACGAAATTCGCGCTGCTGACGTTGTTGCTCGCGAACTGCGAGATCGTGTTGACGTTGAAGACGTTGAAGGCGTCGAACATCACCTTGGCGCGGTAGCGACCGCCTTTGAACGCGAACGACCGCTGCACGCCGAGGTCGAGCAGCTTGATCGGATCGAACCTCGTCGTTCCCGCCGGCTGGAACGTCAGCGTCGGGTAGGAGATCGCCGACTGGCCGACACCGCCGAAGACGTTGCCCGGACCGGTGATGCTGACGGTCCGATTGGCGCCGTCATTGACATTGAAGTTGCCAGCCAGCTGAATCTCCCACGGCAGCACGTAGCTGCCGTTGAGCTTGAACAGATAGCGCTCTCTCGTGCTCCGGCCGTTGGTGAACTCGACGCCGGTCGGATTGACGATCGACGACTCCGTCACGCCGTCGCCGAACGGCGTGTATTGCGGATTGCTCTGCAGCGTCAGCGACGTGTTCATCTGCCACTTGTTGCTGAACCGCTTGTTCGCCGTGAAGATGAGCCCGTGGTAAATCTGGTAGTTCGGGTTCGTCAGCGTGATCGTCCCGAGCCCGGACGGCCGCGTGCAAGTGTCGCAGACGACGTAGTACGGCGCGGTGATGCCGGTGGTCGCGTCGGTGTGATAGAGCGGGCCGGAGTAGATGCTCGACAGCGGATACATCGGTCCGCCCGGCTCATATCCGACGGTGTAGGTTTGCTGGCCGCGATCGAATTTCCTGTAGACGTATTCGACGCCGATCGCCACGTTGGGCACGAGCTCATGCTGCAAGCCGGTGATGAACTCGCGCGTCCGGCCGATTTTCGTGCTCGGATCGACCGTGTTTCCCGCCGGCGCGAAGATGCCGGTGGTGGTGTTGAATCGGGCATTCCCCGAGCTCGGCGTGCCGATCAACTCGTTGACCTGCACTTGTGAATCGAGGTTGAAGTCCTGCCAGCACGGCGCACCAGCCGTCGTGCTGCAGGCGCCGCTCGAGTTGTTGTTGCCCCAGGTCAGCGCCGGCTGGCTGAATAATCCGCCGAGCGCGTTGGCCAGGGTGATCTTCGTGGCGAAGTAGTACGAGTAGCTGGCGCGCACCGAGGTCTTGCCGTCGCCGCGGAGGTCGTAGACGACCGAGAGCCGCGGACTCAGATTACCGAACGCCTGGATCGGTTCGCCGGTCACCGGATCCGCGCTCGTCTCGCCTTCGCACTGCGCGGGCAGTCGTTCCGGCACGAGCGGGTTGTTCGGCACGCACCCGCCCAGGTACTTCGACGTCTGCCAGTCGTAGCGCAGACCGCCGTTGACGCGAAAGCGGCCGTGGCTGTACGAGTCCTGCAGGTAGCCGTTGTAGGTCCACCAATCGTTGTTGAGCAGTTGATCGCGGTAGAGGACGGCTTGATACGCCGTGAAGCCCTGCGCCGACCCCGGCGCGACCGTGACGCCGCCGCCGCAGTTGTTGCGGTTGTTGCCGATGCACTGCTGTTGCGCACGGGCGCCGCCGCTGTAATGCGAGAACGTCTGGATCGGATTGCGACGCCAGCCAAGCCCGAACTTCAGCGAGTGGTCGCCGCCGAGCATGTTGCTGACGAAGTAGGTCGCGTCGGTCTTCGCCTCCCACGAATGGCGCGTCGTCTGATAGGTCGCGTTCAAGGTCCGGGCCTGATAGCCGGTGGTCCGATTGAGCAGCGACTGGCGGTTGAAGAGGCAGTCGGGGTCGGTCCGTTCGCCGGTGAGGTAGTCGTTGTAGTCGGTGATGCCGAGGTAGCGGGTCATCCCGTTGCAGGCGCCCTGCGAGAAGCTGCCCTGGTAATCGAGGAAGAAGCCGCCCTCGACGAACGTCAACTGGCTGTTGAACACCAGCTTGTCGGTGGCGATGTAGGTGTGCGTCAGCGAGTGCGTCGGCAGCGGCAGATGCCACGGCGCGTCGCTGGTCTGCTCCTGGGTCGCTTCTTTCGCGGTGTTGGCGCTGGCGCCGCGCGCGTTGCGGAACTTGTTGTCGCTTTGGAAGAGATACTGAATCTTGTTGGCGGCGTTGACCTGGTAGTTGAATTTCCACTGCAGGTTCTTGATCAGCGTGCGGTCGTTCTGCAGGCACTTCACCACACTGTCGAGGTCGTCGTAGGTGATGGCCCCGCTCAAGTTGCCCGCGGCCTGCGCGGCGACCAGGGCGCTGCATAGATCGCCCTTGGTCGCGTCGAAGAAGTTCAGCACCCCGGCGTTGATGTCCTGACGATCGGCCGCGCCCCAGAACCAGAGCCGGTTCTTCCTGATCGGGCCGCCGTACTCGACCGAGGCGTTGGTGATCTTCGAGATCGGATTCCCCGAGAGGAAGCCGGCGTTGCCGGCGTTGAACAGCTCCTCGGTGACGTTGTTGAACTGCATCGCGTCATTCGAGAACGTCCCGACCGCGGTGCCCTTGAAGACGTTGCTGCCGCTCTTGGTGACTAGGTTGATCGACAGCCCGCCCGACTGCACCGAGACGTCGCCGCCGCCGGTGGTGACCTGGATCTGCTCGAACGAATCGAAGTTGAAGTACGCGGGCGACGAGTTCGACGACAGGTCGGTGATCGAACCGCCCTCGAGGTTCCATTGGACGCTGGCGCTGGATCCGAACACCGACGGCGTCAGCTGCTGGCCCGACGCCGATCCGCCGACGTTGACGCCGCTCATCTGTACGCCGGGAGTCATGTTGATGATCTGCCACGGGTCGCGCGCGGTGGGAATCGTCTCGAGGATGTCGCGCGTGAAGACGCTGCCTGTCGTCGTCCGCTTGGTGTCGACGATCGGCGACGCCGCGGTCACCGTCATTTCCTCGGTCATCGTGCCGAGTTCGACTTTCTGATCGATCTGCGCGCTGAACCCGGCGCTGATGATCACGCCCGGGCGTGCCGCGCGCTTGAAGCCTGCCAGCTCGAAGCTGACGACATAGGTGCCGACCGGCACCGTCGGAAACTGATACGCGCCGCTTTCCTGCGTCGTCGTCACCAACGGCGCCTGGAGCGAAGGGCCGGTCACGGTGACCGTCACGCCCGGCAACGACGCGCCGGACGGGTCGCTTACCTTTCCGAAGATCTGGCCGCTGGCCTGGGCAAATGCCGGGCTCGCCGCCATCGCGAGAAGCCCCGCGACGAGCAGGACTTCACGTGCACAACGCCTCATACCTCACCCTCCTTGGAGAACCGGACGAACACCACAGGGAGTTCGAGCGTAGGGGCGGGCACGGGCTGCGGGTTATCAGGAAAATGCTCGCCCATCGGGCGAGGGGCGATCGGGGGATCGGGCCATGGCAGAGCATGGGCGATCGCGCCATCAGGCGAAGGCTTTCACTGAGCGCGCAGCCGGCGCGCGTCACGATCTCAGGAAATCGGTCAATCCGTCGATCGGTCAATCAGTCGATCGGTCAACCAGTCAATTACGAGTCCCTTAACACCCGCGCCGGGTCCATATCCGCAGCGCGTCTTGCCGGTAGATAGCACGCCAGCGCGGCGATCAGGCCGAGCACGACAGCGGTCGCGACGTACGGCAGCGCGTCGAACGGCGAGGTCCGGTAGAGCGCGCCGGCCATCAGCCGTAGAACGGCGAGCGAACCGGCAAGGCCGATCGCGAGGCCGATGAGCGTCAATTTCAAGCCGCCGCCGAGCACTTGCTGGAGCACGGCCCGCCGTTCGGCGCCGAGCGCCATGCGCAGACCAATTTCGCGCGCGCGTTCGGTGACGCCCTGGCTGATGACGCCGTAGAGCCCGGCGGCGACCAGTAACACGGCTGCCGCGGCGAAGATCGCCAGGGCCGCGAACATGAATCGCGTCGTGCCCGAGGCGCCGGCGACCAGCGACGACAGCGTCCGCACCTTCCACACCGGCTGATCCGAATCGAGTGACCACACCGCACGCTTGATCTCGTCGGCGATTCGGTCGTCGTCACCATCGATCTTCGCGATCACGGTCATGAAGATGCCCGGGTTCTGCACGTTGCGTGCATAGATCATCGGCAGCGGCTCGTCGGCGAGCCGGTAGTGGCGCACGTCGCCGACGACGCCGATGACGCGAGGGCGCAGCGGCGTACCTTCAGCGGCGAGGACACGGCCAATCGCGCTCTCGCCAGGCCAAAGACGATCGGCAAGCGACTTGCTGATGACGGTGACGAACGGTGCGTCAGCGTGATCGGTCGCATTGAAAGTACGTCCCGCGATCAGCGGGATCCCGAGCGCCGCGAAAAACCCGTCGCTCACCGTGTTGAAACCAGCGGTTCGCGGCGTCGCATTCGTGGCGTCGCGATCGGAAAGCACCTGGATCATGTCGCCATTGCCGCTGAGCGGCAGCGCGCGCGCGACCGCGGCGTGGCGCACGCCGGGAATGGTCGCGACCTTTGCCGCCACCGCGTCGTGAAAGGCAGTCTGCGCCTCGCCGCTCTTGTATTTGTTGGCGGGCAGCCGGTATTCGAGCGACCAGACGCCGGCAGCGTCGAAGCCCGGATCGACCCGCAGGATCGCGACGTAGCTCTTCACCAGCAGACCGCCGGCGGTCAGCAACACCGCGGCCATCCCGACCTGTCCGATGACCAGCAGTGTTCGCGTCCGCGTCAGCCGCCGCTCGCCGATGGCGCGGCCGGCCGCGCGCAGTGAATTCGCCGGCACCTGGCGAGCCCAGTGCCACGCGGGCATCACGCCGCTGGCCAGACCGGCAAGGACGGTGATGACCGCGGCAAAGACCAGCACGCGCGCGTCGACGGCGACGCGATCGAGACCGTAGATGTTGAACGACGGCACGACCTGGGCGTATCTGGTGGCGACCGGCACGATCAGCCGCGCGCCGAGGACGCCGAGCACGCCGGCCACCGCCGCGAGCACGAGGTGTTCGGTCACCAGCTGCCGGGCGACGCGCGCACGGCCGGCGCCGAGCGCAACACGGACACCGATTTCCGACCGCCGTCGCGCCGCCGCGCCGATCTGCAGGCTGGTGACGTTGGCGCAGGCGGCGACGAGCAGCACGATCACGAGCGCGAAGATGATCGTCAACTGTTCGCGCATGTCGCTGGTCAGCCACTCGTGCAGGCCGGTAACGATGACGCCGCGGCCTGCGTTGGTGGCCGGATATGTGGCGGCAAGACCGGCCTCGATCGCGGCCAGTTCGCTCTGCGCCTGCGCGATGGAGACGCCGGGCTTCAGCCGGCCGAACGCCGCCACCGATCGCGCCGAACGCGACATCGTCCCGGTGTGAAAACGCACCGGCATGAACGCGTCGATGCCGTCATACGGAAAGGAGAAGCCGGCCGGCATGACACCGACGATCGAGAATGGAATGTTGTTGAGCTGCATCACGCGCCCGAGCACGTCCGGCGCCGCTTGAAAATGGCGGCGCCAAATTACGTCGGTGATCACGACGGCCGGCGGCGACGCCGGATCGTAATCGACTGGCCCGAGCGCTCGGCCGATCGCCGGCGCCACTCCGGCCATCGCGAAGAAGTCGCCGACGACGAAGCCGCCGCGCACGGTGGCAGGCGTGTCGAGTCCGGTGAGGTTGGCGGTCTGGGCGCGAATCGCGGCGACCGTGTCAAAGCTCTTCGACTGCGCGATCCAGTCGCGCACGTCGTCGTGCGCCGACGAGCCGGTATTGCCGGCCAGCGTCGTCCGGATCGCGACCAGGCGGCCTGAATCCGGCAGCGCGACCGGCCGGAACAACGCGGCGTCGAGCAGGCTGAACACCGAGGCGGTCGAGGCAATGCCGACGGCGAGCGTGACGATCGACATCGCCGACAGTCCTGGCTGCCGGCGCATCATCCGCAGGGCGATACGGACATCGTGCGAGGAGTCGACGAAGCGGTCAGTGAGCGAACGGGACGTGCGTGGCGCCGCGGCGCGCTCAGCGAGGCCGCTGGTGACCGCGCCGACGTAAGCACGCGCGAGAAACTGCAGCCGCGCGAGACCGTGACGCGACGACATCCCCTGCGCAAATGTCGTGACCATCGACGCGCCGAAACGGGCGCGGAAATCGGCGGGGAAACAGACCAGCAGCCGTGCGTAGATCCAGGCGCTCATCGTTCGGCCTTCCGGATCAGACGACGGGCCCGCGCTTCGCGGACCTGGTGTTCGAGCCGCACCGCTTCGGCTTCGAGGACCGCGCGGCCGAGTCTGGTCAGCGTGTAGTACCGCCGCCGTTCATCGTCTCTGGACGCCGGCTTCGCGTCGAGCTCGTCGATCAGTTGCTCGTCCATCAGCCGGGCGAGGGCGCGATAGAGCGTTCCCGGGTGCAGCGTGATCGCGCCGTTGGTCCGGCGCTCGACTTCCTGCATCACGTGATAGCCGTGGGCGTCGCCGTCCGACAGCGTCAGCAGGATCTCGAACGCGACGGCGGTCAGCGGCAGCAATGATTCGGGGCGAGGGGTCTGAGTCATGAGAGTGGCCGGCTACTTCGTCATCAAATGCGCGCGCAGGACGCCGGCGATGCCGCGCGACAGCCCGCCCATCTCGGTGTCTTCGAGGTTCGTCATGATCGCGTAGGTCACGCCGACTTCCGGTAGCACGTGAAACACGCTGGCGGCGCCAATCTGGTTGCCGGAATGCGTGAACCGGCGAATTCCATCCTGCGGCTGGGTCGTGCCCCAGCCGAGCCCGTACGACGTCGGTTTGCCGTCGGCAGTCTTGCCCTCGGTCCACATCTGCTCGACGGTCGCGGTTTTGACGAGCTTGCCGGTCTGAAACGCGATACCGAAGCGGGTCAGATCTTCAGCTGTCGACACCAGGCCGCCGCCGGGGATCTTCATGCTCGTGTCGTGAAGCGGGCCGTTATAAATCTGTCCGATCTTCGCGAATGCCTGCGCGGCCGGCGGCAGCGTCTTGAACGCATCGGCGGTCAGCAACATATAGCCGCGGGCACGGTCAGGAATGATGTCCCAGATCCGATCGAGCCGCGTCCGCGCCATCCCGGCCGGCGCAAACACCCGCTCGCGCATGTAGACCTCATACGGCATGCCTGACGCGCCTTCGATCGCGCAGCCGAGCACGTTGTACCCGAACGTCGAATAGAGGTATTTCGTTCCCGGCTCGAACTCGAGCGGGTCGTTCTTGAAGATCGCGAGCGAGTCCTGAATCGAGAAATAGTGCGTCGTCCCCGCCGATTCGCCGGGTTTCTTGTAATGCCGGATCCCCGACTGATGGCCGAGGATGTGCCGCGCGGTGACCGGCCACTCTTTCTTCGGGAACGCCGGGCAATAGGTCTGAATCGGCGCGTCGAGGTCGATCTTCCCCGCCTCGACCAATAGCATGACGCCCGTCGCGGTCAGCGGTTTCGCGGTGGACGCGGTGCGGAACGCGGTCTTCTCCGTCGCCGGGACGCGTGCCTCGAGATCGGCAAAGCCGAAGCCTTTCGAGTAGACGAGCTGATTCTTCCAGGCGATCGCGACGTTCAGGCCCGGCACACTCGCCTTCGCCTGTTCGGCGGCGATGATTTTGTCGAGGTCAGCGATCGCGGCTGGTGAGAGCGCACCTGTGGATTGCTGGGCGCGAAGAGGCGCGAGGTACAAGGCCAGCGCGAGGAAGCACAGGGAACGGACAGCGGAGCGGGACATATACGCCATGTGCGAGTATACGCTATAGGCGTATATAAGTTCCCACGTCCCCTGCGCGGTGCGCCTTTGCGCGGTGCGCAGGGCGTGTGCGCCGTGCTTCTCTCTCCGGCGATCGAGCCGGCATCGGCTCGATCACCCGATTAACGCCAGCGCTGCGAAGAGAGATGCACCGTGCACACGCACCGCGCACGGCGCATTGGCGCACCTCGCACGGTGTCTAGTGCGTCGAGCGTTCTGACAGGTTCCGGGCGACGAGCGCGCCCGTCACGAGCGCGACCAGGCCTGCCCACGCGGGCGCCGGGACGGCCTCGGCAGCGGCCCAGACCGCGGGCCAGTCGACGAACGACAGCGCCGCTCCCGTGATGACCGCGAGCGCGGCGAGCTGGCCGAACAGCGACACCAGTTCGATGCGCGTCATCGCGCGGACGCGACGGATGTGCCGCGCGCAGAACCAGATCGCGCTCGGCGCCATCGCGGTTGGCGCCGGCGACGAGGCGGTGGCGAGCGTCTCAGTCACGATCCGGACGTCCGCGCACGACGCGCACTCGCGGGCGTGCGCCTCGAGCGCCGGCGTCCAGCGGCCGGAGGCGCTCGCCTGCCAGGTTTCGTGTTCGTGGGCGCAGCCGCTCATGGTCACGATGCACCTCCCTGGACGATCGCGACGAAGCGTTTGCGCGCGCGATACAGCAACGGCCGGACGCTGGCGCGCATCAGGCCGGTGACCTTCGCGATCTCCGCGTGCGACAGGCCCTCGACGTAGGCGAGCAGCAGCAGCTCCCGGTCGCGCGGCGAGACGCGTTCCAGTTGCCGCCACACGTCGCGCGAGTCGTCGCTCGGCGGCAGGACGTGCGCGACCGGACGCGGCGCGTGCTCGTCGTACTTGAGCCGGCGGAAGTAGTCGCGCGCCAGGTTCGTGGCGATCCGGAACAGGTAGTGGCGCTGATGGTCATCGGCGTCCGGCACATGTGCCGCCGACAGGAACCGGATGTATGAGTCCTGCATGAGATCTTCGGCGACCGCGGCGTTGCCAGTAAGCTTGCGCAGATAGCCGCACAACGGCCCGGCGGTTCGCGCATACAGCATCGCGAAGGCGGGTTCGTTCATCGGCAGGCGTTCGGCAGCCTCCGACGCGAGGACGGCCAGGCGGTGAATCAGGAGGCCTCCCTCGCTTGTCGGAGCATCCGGCCAATCACGAACGCCGCGCCGGCGGACAGCAATGCGCCGACCCCAAGCGCGATCGCGAACGTCCCGAAGAACGCAAACCCCTGCTGGTCGTTGACGTCGAGCACCATTGACCGCAATACGAACGCGCCAATGCCCGCCGACACCAGCAAGCAACTGATTTGAATAGACGTCAGCATACGCGCGAACGGCATCGGCATCTCCGCCTCGCTCATCCTGACGTCGAACATCTGATGCTGGGCTTCGCTCTTGAGCAGGTCGATCACGCCCGGATCGGTGCCCACCCGGTCAAGGAGCCGCGCGTTCAGCTCCGACTTGAGCTGCAGGACTTTCATGTAGCGCTGGTGGCTCAGGCTCGCCCGATAGGCCGATACCAGGACCAGCGGCACGCCGACGAAGATACCGAAGATGGCTAGGTCTTGACCCAAAGGGTGTCTCCTGCCTCTAAGACGATCGAGCGGCAGGGATGTGAACAGGCGCAGGCGAGGCAGGCACTCCCTGCGCGGTGCGCCAATGCGCGATGCGCGGTGCGTGTGCCCCGTGCGTTCTTCTCGCGGCGGTACGGCTTTGACCGGGGGACGAAGCCAGTTTGTAAGCCTCGATCTACGGCAGAGAAGCGCACAGCGCACACGCACCGCGCACGTCGCATTGGCGCACGGCGCACGAAACGGCTACTGCGCCTTATAGGCGATCTTGCCCCCGACGATCGTGTACGCGACCTTCGCGGTCTTGATCTGATCGTCCGGCACGGTGGTGATGTCCTTCGTCAGGACGGTCACATCTGTCAGCTTGCCGACCGACAGCGTGCCCTTCTCGTTCTCTTCGAACGCCGCGAACGCGTTGTTGATCGTGTACGACTTCAGCGCCTCGATGCGGCTCATCTTCTGATCGCCGTAGAACACGTCGCCTTTCGCGGTCTTCCGGGTCACGGACGCGTAGTAGCTCGCGATCGGATCGACGTCCTCGACCGGCGCGTCGGTGCCGTTGCCGACGACGGCGCCGGACTTCATCAGCTTCTGCCAAACGTAGGCGCCTTCCTCAGCGCGTTTGGCGCCGAGCCGCGGCTCGACCCAGGGCGCGTCGGAGGTGCAGTGAATGCCCTGCATCGCCGCGATCACGCCGAGCTGGCCGAAACGCGGGATGTCGGCGCCGTTGATGTGCTGCGCGTGCTCGACGCGCCAGCGCAGGTCCTTGCCGTTCTTGCCGTTCTTCTTGAACGCCTCTTCGTAGATGTTCAGCACCTCGCGGTTGGCGCGGTCGCCGATCGCGTGGATGCACACCTGATAGCCCGCCTCGAGCGCGGTCTGCGCCTGCGTCCGCATGCTCTCCACCGGCGTCGTCGCCAGGCCGGTGCTGTCGGCCTTGTCGGAGTACGGCTCGAGCAGCCACGCGCCGCGCGAGCCGAGCGCGCCGTCGGCGGTGATCTTGATCGCGCGCACCGTCAGCATGTTGTTGCCGTAGCCGATGACGCGGCCGCTCTTGAGCGTCTCGGCGGTGCCGCCGCGGATCATCATCCACAACCGCACGTTCATCCGGCCGGCATCAATCGCGCGCTTGACCTGCGAGACGACGTCGAAGCTCGAGCCGGCGTCCTGAAACGACGTGATGCCTTTGCCGATCACTTCACGATCGGCCAGCTCGAGGATCTTCGCGTTGCGCGCCTCGACCTCTTCCGGAGTCGGCGCCGGCTCCCCGGCGCCGGTGCGCACCAGCCGCGACGCGGTCTCGCGCATCAGACCGGTCGGATTGCCGTCCTTGTCCTTGAGGATCTCGCCGCCGCTCGGATTCGGTGTGTCTTTAGTGATCTTGGACAGCTCGAGCGCCTTGCCGTTGACGAACGACGCGTGGCCGCTCGCGTGCGTCAGGATGACCGGGTTGTTCGGCGACACCTTGTCGAGCGCCGCGTGCAGCGGGAAGCCTTCGACGTTGTCCGCCGGCGTGCTCGACCACTTTTCCTGATGCCAGCCACGGCCGACGATCCACTGCCCCGGCCGCGCCTTCTCCACTGCCTGCGCCACCAGCGAGAGGATCTCCTCCCAGCTCTTCGTGTTCAGCAGCTCGAGCCCGAGCTTCGCCTGACCGATGCCGGTGAAATGCCCGTGCCCTTCGATGAAACCTGGCATCGCGAACTGGCCGTTGAGATCGATCGTCTGGGTGCCGGGACCGGCGAACTTCGCGATCTCCGCATCCGATCCGATCGCGACGATGCGGCCGTTGCGCGAGGCCAGCGCCTGCGCCTGCGGCGTCTTGTCATCGAGCGTGACGAAGCGGCCGTTGCGCAGGATCAGGTCCGCGGGGCCGCCCTGCGGCCCTGGTGTCTGGCTGGTGAGCTGGACGCCGGCGGCGACGCAGATCATCAGCAGCGCCGACGTGACGAAGAAGGTGAAGCGCGTCGTCGTGGTCATAGACGCGAGAAGTTACCACCAAAAATGGCGTCCTGGGCCGCGGAATCGACGCCGAGATCGGCCAGCACCGCCCGCTGCTCGAAGTAGACCGGCTTCTGCCAGCCGCGCGGAAAAAACGACGAATCGGTGCCGAACAGCAATCGCGACGGCCCAACGACGTCGAGCGCGCGGGCGAAGACGTCGGCCAGGGTCAGGTTCGGGTAGAGCTTGATCCAGCTGTTCGAGCTCGAAGTGTCGAGCAGGATGTTCGGCGCCGCGCCCGCGGCCATCAGCGCCTCGCGAAACAGGCCGGCGCCGAAATGCGGAATGATCACCGGGACGCTCGGGTGCTTCACCGCGACGGCCGCGACCGCCAGCGGATCGCCGAGCCGCAGGTCGAATCGGCTCGGCAGCCCGAGCTTCTTGCGGATGCCGACCGACAACACGCCGCAGTGCACGAACACGTTGGCCTTGTGCTGCTCGGCCGCGGCGAAGATCTTCTCGGTCCCCTCGTCGTCCACACGGACGTGATGCATCGCCGGAAACAGGCAGGCGGTGCGCAGCCCGAATTCCCCGAACGCGCGGCCGGCCCGGGCCTCGGCATCCGCCGCGGCGGGGTTGATCATGAACGCACCGACGAACCGCGACGGGTGGCGCTTCACCGCGGCCGCCACCGAGGCCTCGTCGCCGGGCACGCTCGCGATCAGCATCACGCGCCCGACGTCATCGTGATCCATCGCCGCGATCCATCGATCCGCCAGCGCGTCGTCGTCGCCAGGCGGATCCCAGCCGAGCTTCTCGGGCAGATCGACCGCGGCGTCACCGGTGATGCCGGCGTCCTTGCCGAGCGTACGGAACAGACCGGACGAGAAGAAGTGGCAGTGGGCATCGTTCAGCATGGGTTGGTCCCGTCTGTGATCGTGAAATGAGTCAACAGCGCTTGTCACCAAGAGCCTTCAACATGAAGGACATGAAGAAAACAACTTCTTTTTGGAAACCCTTGCGAGAGGCGGCCTGAGAAAAGAACACTCACTGTGTGGAGGCCATGAAGGAACCTCATCGCCTCGCGCAGGCTTTTCCAAAAAGCGTGAAATGAGTCACAGCGCTTGTCGCCAAAAAGCACACTCTTGCGAGAGGCGTCCTGAGAAAAGAACACTGATCTTCTTCATGCCCTCCATCAGAACCCACGGCTCGTCTCTCAAGACGTATCTCGCAAGGGTTTCAAAAAGAAGTGGCTCTTCTTCATGTCCTTCATGTTGAAGGCTTTTGTGACAGAAGCTTTTCACTCATCTCGCTACTCAAATCCAAGTTTCTTCTCCGCCACCAGAAAATACGGCAGCGCGATGCCCGCGACGATCGCCGCACACGCGAAGCCGGCGCGGAATCCGTAGACATGAATCACCCAGCCCATCAGCGAGGAACCGGTGCCGATCCCGGTGTCGAAGGCGGCGAGCATCGCGCCGAACGCGGCGCCGCGGCGCGACGGGGCGACGTGCTTCATCATGTAGGCCGAATAAGCGGGATGCATCAGGCCGAAGCCGGCGCCGAACACCAGCGCGGCGACGAGGAACGAGATCTTGCCGAAGGCAAACGCCAGGATCAACAAGCCGATCGGCGGCGCGATGATCGCGCGCGTCAGGACGTAGCGGTGGCCGAGGCGATCGACGATGCGCCCGATGGTGAGGCGTGAGACGAGAATCGCGATCGCCATCGCGATGAGGAAGACGCTGCGCGGCGCGATCCCGAGGTCGTCGGCGAACAGCGCCGAGAAGCTGGTCAGGCTGCCGTAGCCGAACGAGATCATCGCCAGGCCGATCGACAGCGCCAGCACGCGCCATTCCACGCCCTTGCCGCTGCCGGGGTTGGCGGGATTCTGCGCGTCGGTCGCAGGCGTCGCGTGGTCGTCTGGTAATTGCAGCGCAATGACGCCCATCGTCAGATTGAGCGCGGTCAGCTCTGCGCACAGCGTGAACCAGCCGTGCTTGTAGACCCAGAAGCCGATCGCCGGCGCGGCGCCCAGCGCGAGCACCGAGGCAAGCCCCCAGTAGCTCAGCCCCTCGGCGCGGCGGCTCTCCGGAATGATCGCGGTCATATAGGCGCTCGAGGCGGCGAGCAGGCCCGACCAGATGAAGCCGTGGACGAAGACGACCACGAGCATCACCTTGTAGTTGCCGATGAACGCGTAGCTGGCGGTGAAGCCGGCGAGCAGGAAGCTGACGCCGATGAGCACGCGGCGATGACCGAGGCGATCGCTGAGCGACCCGGTCAGCGGCGCTGACAGCGCCGACGAGTAGGTCAGCAGGCCGAGAAACAGCCCGGCGACCGCGGTCGATCCGCCGAGGTCGAGGATCCGGTACGGCGCCGCCGGGAGCAGCTGAAACAGCGACACGAACACCGTGAAGCTGTAACCGAACATGAGGAAGAAGCGAGGTGTGAACAGGCGCGTCGGCAACGGACCCATCAGTATAAGATCGCGGGTGCATGTCCTCCCGACCGACCGCACTGTGGAAGTCCATGCCGCTCGACAAACGCACGTCGGCGGCACTCGCCTTCTGGAACGACGAAGACTCGCCCGACATCGAGATGCAGCACGTCGAGGCGATGGCCTCGCTGGCGCGCCGGCTGAACTTCCGCGCCAAGAGCATCCAGACGATGGCGGTCGACCGTCGCGCGAAGCACCTCGCGCAGATGGCCGACGTCTCGGAAGCGATCGCGTCGCGCGCGCTGATCGCCTATCACTTCGCCGATCAGCGGGCGGTGATGTCCGCGTTTCTCGACGCGCTCGGGATCGCCCACGAGAACGGGCTGATCAAGGAAGAGGACGTCGCCAAACCGGACCAGGCGAAGGTCGAAGCCGCGGTCGCCGCGGTCAAGGCGACGCATGACGCCGGCGACGTCGATCTCTATTTGAGGACGCTG
Organism: Vicinamibacterales bacterium; assembly: GCA_036274055.1. Classification (GTDB taxonomy): domain Bacteria; phylum Acidobacteriota; class Vicinamibacteria; order Vicinamibacterales; family SCN-69-37; genus DASUGM01. Next base: position 26,894 of record DASUGM010000343.1, read on the forward strand.
GCGGCGCTCGATCCGGACACCTGGGCGGTCATCGACGCCGTCGTCCCGCCGATTACATAGAGGGACCGTTGCGCGGGCAACCCCGGTGCCCCGTCCTGCGAGGTACCGGTCTTGCTTGATCGACTGCTGGGATAGGCAAAGCGTCTTATCCTTGTAGGAGGCGATGGCTCACGGCTCGCGGCTCACGGCTTACGCAACCGCTCTGACGGCGACATTGGCGCTCGGTGCTGTGCCGCTGTACGCCCAGCAAGCGCCGCCGCCGCCCCCGAAGCCCGCGGCTGAATCGCCCGCCGCGCCACAGACTCCCTCGACGGCGCAGGGACAGCCCCCAGCGTTCCCGACCCAGGAAGAGATCGAGCGCATCAAGCAGGGACTCGCGCGGCCGGAGTTCAAGATTGACGACTCGAAGCTGCGCTTCTACGTCGAAGTCGTCGGCAAGTTTCCGACCTGGGTCGACATCGCCAAAGGCTACGACCTGCTCAACGGCCCGACCAAGCGCGGCAACCCGATGACGCACGCCGAATACCTCGGCCTGGTCACGCCGCGCGACATGATCAGTTCGGCCGGGATCAAACCGATCGAGTCGCTGCAGTTCGCGCTGGTGAACTGGGCCGGCCAGGCGCTGATCAAGAAGGCGATCAAGGAATTCAGCCAGGCGCGCGACGAGCGCGAACTCCGCGAAATCCGCGAGCGCATCGATAAGGAACTTGCCATCCTTACTGGCGCGGCGCCGGTCGTCGTCAAGAAGTAGCGGCGCCGCGCGCAGCAATTGCCGAATTGCCGTATCGAGGGCATTGCCGAATTGGATTGCCTCGATTGGCCAATTGCCGCAATCAATGCCGCATTGCTGATTGCCGGATTGAACGCCTCACGGCGATTGCCGGATTGCCGGACCGCCGGATTGAACGCTGGCGGCGATCGCCGCATTGCCGCATTGCCGCATTGCCGCATTGCCGCATTGCCGCATTGGACGCCTGACGGCGATCGCCAGATTGACGGATTGCGCGACTGCCGGGATGCGCCTGTCGGTGTCCCGCGTGGATTCGGCAGTCCCGGCAGTCGGACAGTCCGGCAATCCGGCAATCCGGCAATCCGGCAATCACGAAATCCGGCAATCCGGCAATCCGCGCTCTGCAATCCGGCAATCAAGGCAATTTGGCATTGATTGCGGCAATTGACCAATCGAAGCAATCCAATTCGGCAATGCCCTCGATACGGCAATCCGGCAATTGCCGCAGCTAGGCTTGTCTACTCAGAAACCCGTTCCACGGTGGAATGACGACCGAGACCGCTCCGAAGGCTTTGGCCTGGCAAGCGAGGCGAATGATCGGCCTTTCCTCCGTCGTATCGACGTAGCCGAACACCAGCATGCGCTTGCGCTCGTCGCGTTCGTTGACCGGCGAGAGCTTCTCGGCGCCGCCGAGCACGCCGACCCAGCAGGTGCCGCACGAAGCGGCGCGGCATTCCACCGGAATCGGGCCTTCGCCCGGCGTGCAGCGCGGATCGCGCGAGCGATGATCGCGCTGATCGCGTTTGGCCGCCGACGCGATCTCCTCGTCGTTGATGACGGTAAACGTCGCCGTCGGATCGGTTTCGTCGAACGTGACCGTCCATTCCTTCCGGTTGCCGCGGAGGAAGCCGAGCATGCCCTGTGAGTCGTCGCGCGCGCGCGCCTTCAGCACCTGATGCGCGGACAATGCGCGAATCTCGTCGGGTAGATGGACGCCGCCGGGTGATGCGACCAGCGCATCGGGGCCGACCTGGCGCAGCGTCATCAACGCGACGGCACAGATCCCGATCAGGAACTCGCGATCGAGGCGCGCCGTCCGCGACGCCGCGTCGGCAATCGCGGTGACCAGCGCCGGCAGCGAATCAGGGAAGGGTCCGGTCGCATTCTGCACCGCCAGCTTCGCCTGCGGCCAGTAGCGGTGCGCGAACAGGAACTTGTGCGAAGTGTCGATCTGGTCGACCAGCCGCCAGCGGCCCTGCAGCCGCAACTGTCGCGCTACCGCCACTTCGTCCTCGGCCGCCGCCATCGTCAGGTGCAGGCCGAGCGGGAAAAATGTAAACCAGATCTTCGTCGCGTCCTTATCGATCGGATGGACCGAGGCCGACAAGGTGTCTACGGCGGCGGCCCAGTCGGCGGGCGAATAGCGTGACAGGTGACTGTAGAGCGTCGATGACATGCGTGGGGGACATTGTAGTCAATAGCCGGCAGAGCTGAGTAAAAAGCGCTTGCCACGAGCTGATCACAGGGAGAAGGCCGAGAAAACCAATAGAAACTCTGCCGAGTTTTTCTACCGCTCTTCTCGGTCTTCTCCCTGTTGAATCGCTCGTGGCATGCGCACTTCACTCATCTCGCAGGAGCGTCACGGGACTGACCCGCATGGCCGTGCTCGCCGGCCGCCATGCCGCCGCCATCGTTGTCGCCGCCAGCAGCCCGACGACGAGCGTCCAGCTGAGTGGATCGCTGGCGCGCACGCCGTACTCGAACGTGGCCAGCGCGCGGCTGAGCACCCACGCGCCGCCGACGCCGAGCGCGACGCCGATGACCGCGACCGTCGCGCCGTCACGCAGCACCAGCGTCCGGATCGCGCCCGGCGACGCCCCGAGCGCGCTGCGAATGCCGAACTCCCGACGGCGTCGGCCGACCGCATACGTGAGCACGCCGAACAGCCCGGCGGCGGCGGCGGTCATGGCGATCGCCGCGAATGCAAACGCGAGCGCCGCGGCGGCGCGCGGACGCGAGAGCTGCTCCGAGTAGGCGTCGTCGAGCGCCGCGACCCTGGACACTTCGACTGCCGCGCTGGAGGCGACGATCTGCTGTCGCACGCGAGCGATGTCCGGGCATGCGCTGTCGCAGCGGATGTTGAGGCCGAAGTATCCGCGCGGCCGGAAGGTGCGGTAGAACTCCGGGTTGTCGCGGCGAGAGTCGATCGACGGATTCCTGATCTCGCGCACGACGCCGACGACCTTCAGGGTCGACTTGAAGTAGTTGAACGTGTGGCCGACGGGATCGATGCCCGGCCAGAGAACGCCGGCGAGTCGTTCGCCGACGATGATTTCGTCGGCGTCGCCCGGCTGGAAGGTCCGGCCGCGAAGGAGCGGAATATCGTAGAGCTCGAAAAAGTCGTTGCCGACCTCATAGCTCTCGATGGTCAGGTGCACAGGTTCCCTGAGGACGTCGGAGGTCCAGTCGTCGACCGAAAACGCGCCGCCTCCTGGTGGGATGCCGTACGATGTCGCGACCGACCGCACCCCGGGCATTGTCCGCACGCTGTCACCGACTGCGGCGGCGACGACCGACCGCGCCGCCGCATCAGGACCCGAGACGTTAACCCAGGCGACGAGCACGCCGTCCGTCCTCAAGCCGCGATCGACGTGCGAGAGATTGATGAACGATCGCACGAGCACCGCCGCGCCGAGCAGCAGCGCGCACGCCAGCGCCACCTCGCCGACGATCAGAACGCGCAGCAGCCGCCGCGCTGCGACGCTTTCGGTGCCGCCTCGTTCGACCGCGCGCATCGACGTTGCCGACGCGACCCGGGTCCCGAGCCAGGCGGGCACCACGCCGGACAGGAGCGTGGTCGAGAGCGCGACGATCGTGCCGACCGCCAGCGCTCGCAGGTCAAGGTCGATCGGATTGAGGGTGCGCAACAGGTAGGCGTCCGGCAGATACGCCCGCGTCGTCGCCACCAGCGTCCAGGCGAGGGCGACTCCGGCGAGCGCGCCGAGGCCGCCGATCATCAGCTGCTCGATGATCGACTGGCGCAGCAGGCGGAGCCGCGACGCGCCGAGCGCGGAGCACATGCTGAATTCGCGGCGGCGCGAGGCGAGCCGCGCCAGGAGCAGACTGCTGACGTTCGCGCACAGGATCAGACAGACCAGAAGGACGCCGCCGGCGAGCATCGGCACGGCGCGCTTCGCGTACTCGTCGAGCCGGAAGCCGGCGAGCGGATAGCTGATGATCCGCAGCTTGGCGGTCGCGGCGTCGACTTCGTGCGCGGTGTCGGTGCCGATTCGCTCGGCATCGACGCGCGGAACGCCCTGTGCCCAGCGCACGTACGGCTGCGGCAGCAGCGTCGCACGCGCCGGCGGCAGCGCGAAGTAGTCGATCGGCCGCCACACTTGCGTGTCCCACGAGGGGAACCGCACGTTGGCCGGCAGGACGCCGACGATCAATACCGACTCCTTGTCGATCGTGACGCGGCGCCCGATGATCGAACGATCGCCGCGAAAGACCGCGCGCCACAGGCCCTCGGAGATCACCGCGATGTCGTCGGTGCCGGCGCGGCCGTCGCCGTCATGGAACAGCCGGCCCTCGAGCGGACGCGAGCCGAGCATGTCGAACAGCCCGGGCGACACGAACGCGCTCACCCGCGCCGCCAGTTGACCCTCGTAATCGATGAGCACGTTCGATGTGCTCAGACCCTCCACCGCTTCGAAGGCCGGGCTCGACTTCCAGGCGCGAAACAGCGGCACCGAAATCACCGTCCGCCCGCCGCGATCGGTGCCCATGTAAATCTGCGCCAGTTGCTCGGGGTTCTTGAACGGCACCGGCCGCAGCAGCAACGCATCGACGACAGTGAACATTGTCGTCGCCATGCCGATGCCGAGGCCGAGCATCGCGGCGATGCCGAGCACGAGTTTGGGATTGACGACGAGCCGGCGCCAGGCGTGACGAACATCATCAATCAGCACGATCGGTTTCCTTCCCCGGGGTGGCCGCGGCGGCGCGCCGCCGGTGATCGCGATCGATCGTCGGACCGCACGTGCGGCCGATCTCCTGGCAACGTCGGCGGATTCGGCGCCGACGGTCGCCATCAGCGAGGCGAAGCCGCCGCGCGCGTAGGCCGCGCGGCAGACATCCGCGAAGGTCGACTCGAACTCGGCCCGACGTTCCGGGGCCACGGACCACCGAGCCAATACCCGTCCGACGCACTCCTTCATGTCTCACTCTCTCAACAGCATCACCGGGTTGACGCGCATCGCCTGACGCGCCGGCCGCCACGAGGCGACGATCGCGGTCGCGAAGAGCAACAGCACGACGCCACCCACGGACAGCGGATCGGTCGGCTCGACTTCGTAAAGCAGCGTGCGCATGACCCGCACCAGGGCGAGCGCGGCGACCAGGCCAATGCCGAGGCCGACCGTTGTCAACGCCAGCCCGTTGCGCAGGATCAGCCGTCCGACCGATTGCGGCTGCGCGCCAAGCGCAAGGCGAATCCCGATCTCGCGCCGGCGTTGCGCGACGCCGTAGGACAACACACCGTAGATACCGGCGGTCGCGAGCACGAGCCCGAGGCCGCCGAGCACCATCATCATCAGGAACGTCAGCCGCGGCCGCATGATCGCCGCGGAAAATGCCTTCTCGACCGGCTCGACCTTCCACACCACGACGTTCCGGTCGACGTCGTGGACGACTTGCCGAAGCCGTTCGGCAGTCGCGGCGACGTCGTTGGCGCGCGCGATGATGCTGCGGTACTCGACGATCGCGTCCGCCGGGCCGCCGGGCCTGGCGGTCGGCCAGTCGGCGGAGCGCTTGAGCGGGTAATAGAACTCGTAACTGCCCTGCTTATCGTCCATGTCGAGCTGGCGGACTTCGCCGGCGACGCCGATGATCGTCCGCCAGTCGGTGCCGTCTTCGAAGCGCACTTTGCTGTTGACGGCGTTGCCGCCGGGAAACTGTTCCCTGGCGAACGACTCGCTGACGATCACGGAGAGGCGCGGGTCACCGTCCTGGAAACCGCGCCCGGCCTTCAGAGGAATGCCAGTCGCCTCGAAGTAGCCGGGCCACACCTCGTAGATCGGCAGGATCAGTTCCCTGGTGACCTTACCCGGCGCCGCGGATGTCTCGAGCTTGCCGAACGAGATCATGCTCGAGTCCGGCGGAATGCCTCCAGCGGTCGCCGCCGTGACGCCGGGCAGCCGGGCGACGCGGCTGATCATCTCGTCGACGAACCGATCGCGCGCGCTCGGATCGAGGTAGCCATTCGACGGAAGGCCGACGCGGATGACGACCAGATGTGCGGCATCGAAACCGCGATCGACGGCCTGGAGCTTCGCGAAGCTGCGCGCCATGAGCGCCGCGCCGACGAGGAGCACGATCGCGAGCGTCACCTCGCCAATGACGAGCACGTTGCGCAGCCGCCGCGAGGCGATCGACCCGGTGGTGGATCGCGAGTCGCTCTTGAGCGTCTCCATGACCGCCGGCTTCGACGCCAGCAGCGCCGGCGCCAGGCCGAACAGCAGCGGCGTGATCACGCCGATCGCGGCGGTGAAGAGCAGCGCGCGGCCGTCGAGATCGATCACGTTCATCGTGCCGATGAGCACGCCCTCCGGCATCGAGTTGGTGACGAGCGTCAGCGTCGCGGCGGCAATCAGCAGGCCGCCGAGCGCGCCGGCGAGGCCAACCAGCCCGTTCTCGACCAGCGTCTCGCGAATCAAATCGCGCCGTGATGCGCCGAGCGAGGCGCGGACAGCGAAGTCACGGGCGCGCACCAGGGTCCGCGACAACGACAGACTGGCGACGTTGGCGCAGACGATCAGCAGGAGAAACACCACGGCGCCGCCGAGAACGAGCAGCGACCGCCGCAGCCGGGCATCGAACACGCCGGCGCGCGCCGAGAGCGCCGCCGATTTGACGTTGGTGATGCCGGCGGCCGCGGTCACCGCCTCGCCGCGTGCGGCAATCGCCGCTTTCAGCGCGTCCACGCCGAGGCTGACCGGGCGACGCACGAACGCGGTGAGCGCGATCGGCCGCACCGCGCGATTCGCCGGCGGAGCCTCGATGTCATACGGCACCCAGAATGTCGCGTGGTCGTTCGGGAACGCGAACGACCGCGGCATGACGCCGACGATCGTGTGTGGAATGTCGTTGAGCGTGATCGTGCGTCCGATCACCTGCGGATCACGCTGCAACTGCTCGCGCCAGAAGCGCTCGCCGATGATGACGAGCGCATCGGTGCCGCCGCGGCCGTCGCCCTCGCCGAAGATGCGGCCGGTGAGCGGCGGCGTGCCGAGCATCGACAGCAACCCCGGCGTCGTGGTCGCGCCCGTGACCATGTCGGCGCCGTGATCGGTCTGATAGGTAAACGACGTGATGTCGTAGCCCTCGAATCGCTCGAACAGATCGGCCTGCTTGCGCCACTCGAGGAACAGCGGCCGGCGAAGCCGCGGGTAGCTGAAGCCCGACTTGTCGAGGGCCCAGAGCTCGTGCAGCCGCTCGGCGTGCGCGAACGGCATCGGCCGGATGATCGTCGAGTCGAGAATGCTGAACACCGCGGCGTTGACGCCGATGCCCAGCGCCAGCGTCGCCACCGCGATCGAGACCGAGACCTTGTTGGCGAGGATGCTGCGCCCGGCCAGGCGAAGATCGTTGCGAATCGCACTGCCGATCCGCACGCGCCAGCCGGTGCGTTCGCCATCGCGCCGCGGACCGCCGGCGGAGATCGACGGACCGCCGCCGAATCGTTCCTTGACCGCCGAGGATCCGATGCTGCCGAGTTCGGTCATCCCAGCGAACAAAAGGCCCGGCCACCCGCGCTCCCGATGCGCGGCCAGACACGTCAGTCGAAACGTACCGACGATGTCGGCGCGAAACGCGTCGCGGAACCGCGCCGGTGCGAGACGAAGGAGGGCGTCGCCGGAGCGTTCGAGCCAGCGTAGAAGCCGCATCAACGCACCTACGCTTTCGAGGCCCGGCCGAGGACCTGCTTGCGGCGCGCTTCGCCCAGCAGCATCTCGAGCCGCCGCGCTTCCGCTTCGACAACCGCGCGGCCAAGCGTCGTGAGCCGGTAGTACTTCCGCCGGCTGTCGTCGTCTTCCGCCGCCGGGCGCGAATCGGACTCTTCGATCAGCGCCTCGTCGAACAGCCGCTGCAACAGGGTGTAGAGCGTGCCGGTGCGCAGCTTGATCAGCCCGTCGGTACGCTCGTCGACCTCGCGGATGATGCCGTAGCCGTGCCGCTCGCCGTCGGCGAGCGCGAGCAGGGCGTGGAAGGCCAGCGGGGTGAGCGGCAGGAAACTTCGGGGATCCTTCTTAGTCATAAAGCGCCTGTCAGGCCCTGGGGTGGCCATGAGCCTACTCCAAATGCATCTGTAATCAATGCATCTGACGAGTACGCAGTTCAAAAGGTTTGCTGGAGCCCGACCGGGCACGTTTGGTGCATAGTCAGCCGTCCGTTCGGATCCCTACAAATGGAGGACTGCCCCGTGAGAAAGACTTCCTTGTTCCTCGTGCTCGCCCTCGTGGCGACATTCAGCGCGTCGACGATCGGTTCCCCGGCGAGTCAGGCGCCGCAGCCCGCCGCGCAGTCAATCGATGACGTGATGAAGACCTTCCGCGCCGACCTGCAGGCCAGCCGGACCGACCTCATCGCCAAGAACGTGCAACTCACTGCCGATCAGGCGGCGAAGTTCTGGCCGCTGTACCAGAAGTACCAGGCGGAACAGAACGCCATCATCGACGAGCAGCTCAAGAGCGGGCAGCAGTTCATGGCGAAGTACGACACGCTCGACGATGCGACGGCCGCCGCGTGGATCAAGGCGCTCTTCGACCGTGACACCCGCATGAACGCGCTCCGCCAGAAATGGCTGCCTTCGTTCCAGGAAGTGCTGCCGACACGGGTCGCGCTCCGCGTCGTTCAGATCGATCGGCGGCTCTCTCTCGTGCAGCAGATGGAAATCAGCGCGCGCGTTCCGCTGGTGCACTGACGTGCGGACCGCTTAGACTGCCGCGATGCGGCAAGGGGTCGTTGGCTGTGTCCTGCACCTCGTGGTGCTCGTCCCGATCCTCCAGAGCTGCGCCCCGGCGACGCCAGCCCGGACGAGGCCAGATACCGCGCTCGCAGAACGCATCACCGGGCTCGTCGATCGATTCGTGAAAGCCGACGACGACGCCGCGACGGCGTCGGTCATCGCCGACGCCCTTGCGCTCTTCGAACGCGAAGGCATTCCCGGGACAGCGAAGGTCGGCGACGAGGCCGCCTACGGGTTCGTTCTCGTCAACATGCTCGGACAGCCGCCGGATTTCCGGTTGCAGTTCTTTGCGCGCGTGCAGGACGCTGCCGCACGTCAGGATCTACCTGCGGACGCCGTCGCGTTCGCGGAAGCGCGCCGCCGTCAGGCCGACATTGAGCTGCGCTACAAGACGCACACACCAACGCATCCCGAGCTTCGCGATGAGATTGTGCGGCTGATCAAGGACGACCAGGCAGTACGCGACAAGGCTGGCTTCGATTTCAGGAAGATGGAAGCGGCGGATCGCCGGACCGCCGGCCCACTGAAGAAGATCTTCGATCGGCACGGCGTGCCGACCTTCGACATGGTCGGCGTGCAGGCCGCCAGGGATTTCGTCGTCATGGTGCAGCACCAGCCGCCGGCCTTTCGCGAGGCGGTGCTGCCGAAGCTGAAAGCGAACGTCGATGCCGGCCAGGCCGAGGCCGCGTCGTACGCGACGGTCTACGACCGCACGCAGGGCGATCAAGGCAAGAACCAGCTATACGGCCAGAACTTCGTGTGTTCGAGCGGGAAGGCACTCGACGCGGCGCCGATCGACGACGCGAGCCACGTCAATGCGCGCCGGGCCGAGCTGGGGTTGATGCGGCTCGAGCTCTACGCCCGCTTCGTGCGCGAGCACTCGCCAAACCTGTGTTGAAAACTCACCGGGCCGCGCCCATCCCCTGACGTGCGCGGCCCGGTGTCGACCAACCAACTTGCTTAGTGCGCTTAGTACGTCGCGCGACGACGTCTAATGGTCAGGGCAAGCCCTGCGAAGAGCGAAGCGAATCCCGTCAGCCCGAGTAGCGGGAGCAGGCTGGCAGTCTTCGGCAACGTCTTGGGCTTCGCGCCAGCACTCGACGACGCCGCAGGCGCGGGCGGCGGTGGCGCGCCTGCCGTCGAGGCAGGCTTGGTGGTCGTTGTCGCGGGCTTGGTGGTGCCGGCGGCGGGTTTCGCTGTCCCTGCACCGGCAGTTCCCGTGCCTGCGCCGGCACTCGCGTTGCTCTTTGCCAGCGTCGCGGTCACCTCCTGCTGGGTCATGACCTTCGGCGGCATCGTCGTGATGATGGTCGCCGTCAGCTTGTCGTTCTCACGAAAATCGGAGATCGACGCGGCTCGGCCGTCGCGCATGATCTTGATTCCGCGCTTGTCGATGTCACCCTGCGAGAACATCTTGTAGCCGCCGCCGGTCTGGACGATGATGCTCGTCCCCATCGCTTTCACGACGGTCCCTTCCTTCACCTCGGTCACCACGACCGGCGTCACCGTCGTCGTCGTCGTGATGTTCGCACTGCCGGCCATGCCCGCTTTCAGCTCGCGCACCGACAACTGCTTGCCGTCGACGTTGAAGCGGAAGTCGTCGGCCACCGTGAGTTCCCGCGTGCCCTCGGGCAGCTTGACCACGAGCGTATTGCCGTCGACCGCGATGATTTGAAACTTCTTGGTCTGTGTCGTCGAAGTGGTCGTCTGCGCAAAGACGGCAGCTGCCGTCATACACACAAACGCGCCACACAATGCCATCCGAATCACTGCACGCGTCATAAAGCCTCCTGTTTCCGCCGTTTCAAAGTTCTCTCACCTGTGAACACTCGTTGTCGTGTCGCGCACTGCGCGAACGATGTAGCGCTGGGGCGCCGGGCCGATGTGGTAGAACGGGTAGCACGTCACCAGGGTGAGCGAGCGTGCCGGCGTCGGGTCGAGCACCGAGACATCCTCCGGTGCGACGATCCAGATCCGTTCGACGCGGTACTTTTCCCAGCCTTGAAGCGTCTCCAGCTCGATGACGTCTTCGAGCGCGATGTCTTTCAACCCACGGAAGAACCCGTCGCGATGTCCGGCAATTCCGGAATTGCCATCCGTTCCCGGCAGTGCCGTGTCTTCGATGTGACCGACGCCGCGATTGAGCGCCACGTCGTCGGTGCCGCGCAGCACGGCCACTTCGAGATGAAGCTTCGCGATTCTCAGCACCGCGAGCGGCGGCGGTGAGGGTTCGCTCAAGGCCTTCCGCCACGCGGTGATGCGCTCCATCCCCCAGAGGCTCAGGTCCGGCACGGCGGGCGTCTCGAGCCCGGCCGCCTGGACGGCGAACCGGTCGAGCTCGCGTCGCGCGCCGAGGGTGCCGTCGATACGCAGCGCGGCCCACGTCAGCAGGCAGACGGCTCCGAACATCCACGCGGCACGTTCCGCGAGAACACCGAGACGACGCCGGCGTGTGCGAGCGATCTGCTGACCCGGTTCCACGCGTTTACAACCTCCCGGGAGCGACTTTCGAGGGGAGCGGAGTTGAACGAAGTGCATGTCGTATGCCAGTGCCTGCGCCTGCCGGAATGACGCCTGGGGATGACTCTGAGGCCGCAGCCGTGTTGAAAGTGCTCGACGCGCCCGCGCGCCCACGGCATCTCGCCATCTGCGTCACAGCCGGCCGTCGAGGGTGACGGCGCATGACAGCTTCCCGAGGCTCACGGCTCAGGGGTCAAGGCACGGTTTTCAGAGGGCGGTCCGGCCAGCAGAGGCGGTCAAGGCAAGAACCACAATGGCCAATCGACAATAGCAATCGCCAATCGTCAAATTGCCAATGCAATCGCAAATTGCAAATTACAAATCGCAAATCGCGCAGCGCGCTAGCGCGCGGTCACCACGATGGCGTCGCTGACCGCGCGCGGGCCGTTCGCATCCGACGGGCGATTGACCACCTGCCCGTTGACCCACATCGTCGTCGAGCCGCCGCCGTCGAGGTTGAGCGCGTCGCGCAGGCCGATGCGATCGCAGAGCCGCTGCAGATCGGCGAACGCCATGCCGACGCTGTAGTCAGCCTGCCGGCCGTCGACGGCGACGAGCCAGATGAAGCCGCGGGCGTCGACGCCGATGAGCGTGCGCGGGTGACGGATGTGCGTGAACGTCGCCGGAATCAGGTTCTCGGCCGACCAGTCGGTGAGCGCGACGCCGTTACGGCGCAGCAAGCCGGCGCCATTGACGATGTGATCGGCGCGCTCGAGGACGTCCAGCGGCGTGTTGTTGAGGCGCTTCCACGACGTCGAAAACGTCACCGCCGTACCGTCGACGAGATCCTCGAGCGGCTCCGGCAGATCGACGCCGCCAAACGACAGGACCGCGCCTTTCCGCGGAATCGGCGCCTTCGCCTCGTTGGTCCGGACCGCGACGACGGCGAGCGGCGAGCCGTCAAGAATCCAATCGGTTCCGGCCGGCGCCGTGTCGGTGTCAGCGTGATACGCCGGCGTATAGAGCATCAACTTGCCGCGCTCGCGCGTGGTGTCGACGCCGTCGATCGGCAGCGTGATCGGCTTGCCGTTGGCGTCCTTGAACGTCACCGACATCTTGGCCGACAGCTGATCGAAGGCCAGCGTGGTCGCGCCATCCGCGGGCGAGCGGATGATCACCGCGCCCTTGACCAGCGTGTTGTCGCTGACCAGTTCGCCGGCGACTTTCAACAGACCCATCGGCTCGCCGTTCTTGACATTGAAGAAACCGCCATTGACGGCCGCGATCGCGCCGTGGCGCGCCGCGATATCGGCGACCCGCTCGGCATTCATCACCTCGTCGTTCGAGAGCACGCTGGTGAGCTTGACCCTGGCGGGATCGAGCTTGAGCAGGTAAGCCGCGATCGGCCCGGCCGGATCGACGAGCGACTGGTCGCTGGTGCGAAACAGCTCGACGCCCGGAGCGATGACCTGCGCGGGGCCAAGGCCCGATTGCGAGGGGTTGGCGCAAGCCGCGGCCAGAGCCAACGCCGCCGCAAGCACGAGGCGCCGGCGAACGATTCGCATGAGATTGGGTCTATTCTTTCACGGTCATGACGAGACGCGAGTTGCTGGGAGCCGCGGCCCTGATCGGCGCCGCCGGAGTCGAACGATCGTTCGCGCGCGGCCACGCCGTCGCTTCGGCGCAATCGCTGGTGAAGCCGCGCCGGCTGCGGCCCGGCGACACCGTCGGCGTCGTCACGCCCGCGACGGCGACGTTCCAGCAAGCCGAGCTCGACATCGTCACTGAATCGCTGACTGCGCTCGGGCTCAAGGTGAAGATCGGCGAACACGTTCGCGACCGTCACGGGTCGCTTGGCGGCGCCGACAAGGATCGCGCCGCGGACATCAACAGGTTCTTCGCCGACGACAGCGTGCGCGCGATATTTCCGACTCGCGGCGGCTGGGGCAGCAGCCGCCTGCTGCCGTTGATCGACTACGACGCGATTCGCCGTAATCCGAAGATCATCCTCGGCTACAGCGACATCACCGCGCTCTTGAACGGCATTCACGCCCGGACCGGGCTGATCACGTTTCATGGTCCCAACGGCGGCGGCCGCTGGGATCAGCCGTCGCTGGACTGGATGAAGCAGGTGTTGTTCGAGGGGCAGGCGGCGACCTTCGCGAACCCGAAGACCACGAACGATCGCAACGTGCTCACCCAAATCGACAACCGCACTCAGAAGATCCGCGGCGGTAAGGCCAGGGGCAAGCTGCTCGGCGGCAATTTGACGGTGTTCACCGCGATCATGGGCTCACCGTACGTCCCGAACACCGACGGCGCCATCTTCTTCACCGAGGACGTCGACGAAGCGTACTACCGCATCGATCGGATGATGACGCAGCTGGCGATTGGCGGCGTGCTCGGCAAGATCCGCGGTTTCATCTTCGGTACCTGCAGCGAATGCAAGACCGGCGATGGCTACGCCTCGTTCACCCTCGAAGAGATCTTCGCGGATCACATCGCGCCGCTGAACATTCCTTCCTGGTCGGGCGCGATGATCGGCCACTCGATGACGCAGTGGACGCTCCCGGTCGGGCTGGAGGTCGAAATCGACGCGGACGCGGCCACGTTGACGATGACGGAGCCGGCGGTCAGCTGAGGGAGAGCGACAGCACCGTGAAGGATCTCTTGAGGAGTATGTAGGAGGTGCAGGACCTCTGGGTTTTCAAAACCAGACGATCTCCTCCACGCTCCTACAGAGTCCTACAAAGATCCTTCACGGTGCTGTCGATCCTGGCTCAGATCATTCGTTGGCGTATTTCAGGCGGCGGAATTTCGCACGCGTTCGACTTTCCCGCGATCCGGTGCCGGATCGCCGCGACAACCCGGTAGACGGCATCGCGAATCGGACGCGGCACGTAGAGAAACGCCGCCGCCATCGACCACGGCCAGCTGAGCTTGCGGGCGATGCGGAGAGTCGCGGTCGATCGCAGATAGATTTCGCCGTCGTCGATCAGAATGATGCTGCGCGCGCTCTCACGCGAGATCTGGTGCCGCGCCAGCAGCTTCTCCGCTTCCGGCGTCTGCGACGCGCCGAACTTGAAGTAGCCCTGCGGATCGCGCGCGGCAATGAATTTCACTGCGCCTTCGCAGAACGCACAGGTGCCGTCGAAGAGGACGATGCCGTGGGGCACGGATCGATCTTAGTCCGTCTTGGGTCTTGGGTCTTGGGTCTTGGGCGTTGGGCGTTGGGCGTTGGGCGTGGGCCTGAAGCTACGTCCTGAGCGCAATGAGCGGATTCACCCGTGACGCGCGCAGCGCGGGAATGAGCGCCGCGACCAGGGCAATCGTCAGAAGCAAGGCGCCCACCGCGACGTACACGATCGGATCCCGGGCCGTGACCTGAAAAAGAAATGACGTCACGAATCGCGACAACGCCAGCGCGCCGCCGAGGCCCAGCGCGAGTCCGGCCAGCGTGAACACCGCGGCGCGGCCGAGCACCATCCGAAGAATCCCGCCAGGCACCGCGCCGAGCGCCATCCGCACGCCGATTTCCTGGGTGCGCTGCTCGACGATGTAGGCCATGACGCCGTAAATGCCGACGCCGGAGATCATGATCCCGAGCACACCGAACAGGCTGAGCAGCAGCATATTGAAGCGGCGCTGCTCGATCAGGCGGCGGAAAATCGATTCGAGCGTCTGCGGCTGCGCGATCGACTGCGCCGGCAGCGCCGCCTGGACGATCGCGCGCAGCGCCGGACCGACCGCCTCGGGATCGCCCGTCGTACGGACGACGAGATCGCCGCCGGTGACGAGGTCCTGCGCGATCGCGACGTAGGCCTCCGGCCGCACCTGCGTCTCCGGTCCGCCAAGCCGGACGCCGCGGACGACGCCGACGACCAGCCGCTGACCGTTGATCCCGACCGTCGTCCCGACCGGATCGCGATCGCCGAAGTAACGCCTGGCCGCTTCGTCGTTGAGCACGACGACGGTCTGCGCGCCCTTGGTATCGGTCGGCGCGATCCAGCGGCCGCGGATCAGCTGCATGCCAAGAACGTCGGCGTACGCCGCGGTGACTTGCCGGATGTCCACCGAGTCGTCGTCGTCGAACTCCTTTTCCGTGCCCGGCACTTTGACGGTGGTCCGGCTCCAGTTGCCCGACAGCGGCAGGCCGCCGGAGATCGCCGATGCGCTGGTGACGCCCGGCAGTGCCTGGGCCTGCTCGATGACCTGCGCGACGACGTTGGCGGCGACGGCCATGTCGCGCTCGCGATTCTCCTTCGAGGCGAAGTCGACGCGCGGATACACCGGCAGCGTCAGCACTTTGTCGTAGTTGATGCCGACGTCGATGCGCATCAGGCGCACGAAACTGGAGACGAACAGGCCGGCGCCGACCAGCAGGACGACCGCCAGCGCGACCTCGGAGACGATCAGCGCGTTACGCAAGCGCTGTTTGCGGCCGCCCGCGGTGTTGGCGCGTCCGTCGCGCAGCGCGGCGCCGACGTTCGGCCGTGAGAACTGCAACGCCGGCGCGAGACCGAAAGCGACACCGGTCAGGATCGCGACCGACGCGGCAGCCGCGAGGACGCGGAGATCGACGCCGACGTCGGCGATGCGCGGGATGTAGCCGGGCATCGAGGCGCGCAGCACATCGACGCCGAAATAGGCGAGCCCGAGCCCGCACAGCGTCCCCGCGACTGACAACACCACGCTCTCGACCAGCAGCGCGCGGGCCAGCTGCCACCGGGTCGCGCCGAGCGCGCCGCGGATGCCGAGTTCGCGGCTGCGCGCGGTCGCGCGCGCGAGCATGAGGTTGGCGACGTTGACGCAGGCGATCAGCAGCACGAAGGCGACCGCGCCGAGCAGGGTCAGCATCCACTTGCGCAGGTCGGTGTTGACGATCGCGTCCCGCCACAGCCGCACCTTCACGCCGCGATCGCGAAACCAGCTCGGAAACGCTGCCGCCAGGCCGGCGGTGATCTGGTCCATCCTGGCCTGCGCCTGATCGACGGTGACGCCCGGCTTGAGCCGGCCGAGCACGGACAGGTGGTAGCTGCGCGAGTTGCCGCGCGTCTTGTCGCGCTCGGCGACGACGTACGGCACCCACATGTCGACGGTCGCCCCGCGCGACGTGATCGGATAGGTGAAATCCGGCGGCATCACCCCGACGATCTGATACACGCCGCTCTCGAACGTCATCGTCCGGCCGACCACGTTCGGATCGGCGGCAAAGCGGCTGCGCCACAGGCCGTCGCTGATGATCGCGAGACGGTGATTGCCGTCGATCTCGTCGGCCGGCGAAAACGCCCGGCCGATTCGCGGCCCGACCCGCAGCACGTTGAACAGCCCGGCGGTGATCCGAATCGTCGACAGCTGCTTCGGCTCGCCACCCTCGCGCAGCACGAATCCGCCCGCGCCGGAGGACGCGCCAATCGCCTCGAACACGTCCTGCTGCGCCTTCCAGTCGGCGAAGTTCTGCGCCGTCGTCACCGAGTAGCGGCTGTTCTGGGGCGACTTGAAGTTGTCCTCCTGCACCGCGACGATCCGATCGGCCTGGTCGAACGGCAGGCCGCGCAGGATTACGGCGTCGACGACGGAGAAGATCGCGGTCGTCGCGCCGGTGCCGAGCGCGAGCACGGCCAGGGCTACGAACGTGAAGCCCGGCGCGGCGCGCAGGGCGCGGATGGCGTTGCGAAGGTCGGTAAACATGAGGCGCTCCGAGGGTATAGACGAC
>DASUGM010000344.1:0-2914 GCA_036274055.1 Vicinamibacterales bacterium
GGTCCTGACCGCGCCGCGCTTCGTCGAAGTGCACCGGCTCAGCGGCTTTCCCGAGCGCAGCCTCGACATCGACGTCATCTTCGACGTCATGATTCACGATCTCGATATCATGCTGGCGATGGATCCGTCGGGCCTGGTGTCGGTCGATGCCGTCGGCGTGCCGGTGCTGACGCCGAAAATCGACATCGCCAACGTGCGGCTGAAGTTCGCGTCGGGGTGCACCGCGAACAT
Source organism: Vicinamibacterales bacterium (assembly GCA_036274055.1). Taxonomy (GTDB): domain Bacteria; phylum Acidobacteriota; class Vicinamibacteria; order Vicinamibacterales; family SCN-69-37; genus DASUGM01. The sequence goes on from DASUGM010000344.1 coordinate 232, forward strand.
CACCGCCAGCCGCATCAGCATGGACAAGGTGCGGAAGGTGCGCTGCTTTCAGCCGGACATGTACGTCTCGGTCGACTACGCGGAGCAGGCGCTCGAGATCTGGCGGCTGCGGCCACGGCCGAACGAGCGGCCGGCGATCGAAGGCGGGCCAGTCGAAATCGCGAAGGGCGAGCCCTTGAAGATCGAGCTCGCGGATTTCGTCGCGTCGATTCGCGATCGGCGCGCGCCGACCGTCGACGGCGCCGCCGGGCGCGCCGCGCTCGCGCTGGCGACGCAGATCGCGGAGAGCATCTCGGTGGGCCCTAGGCCCTAGGCCCTGGTGATATCGATGTGTCATGAGACGCCGAGTCCCAAGGGCCTAGTGCCAAGGGCCTAGGGCCTGACAGGAAACATGTTTCAAGACGTCCAGAGTTTTATTGCCGAACTCGATCGACGGAAGGAACTGGCGCGGGTCACTGAGCCGGTCAGCCCCGATCTCGAGATGACGGCTGTCATCGATCGCGCCTGCAAGTCGCCGGGCGGCGGTCCGGCGCTGCTGTTCGAGAAGCCGACTGGCGGCACGATGCCGGTCGCGGCGAATCTGTACGGATCGCTATCGCGGATCTGCCTCGCGCTGGGCGTCGCGTCGCTCGACGAGCTTGCGCATGAGATCGAGGAACTGACGACGCCGCCGATGCCGAAGGGCTTCATGGACGCGCTGAAGCTCATGCCGCTGGTCAACCGGCTCACGGACCTGATGCCGAAGACGGTGAAAGACGCGCCGTGCCAGGAAATCGTGAAGATGGACGGCGGCCTCGACGAGCTGCCGGTGCTGAAGACCTGGCCGGAGGACGGCGGGCCGTTCATCACGCTGCCGCTGGTGATCACGCGCGACCTCGAAACCGGCATGCGCAACATCGGCACCTATCGCATGCAGGTCTACGATCGCCGGACCACCGGGATGCACTGGCAGCGGCACAAAGGCGGCGCGCAGCATCATCGCATCGCCGAGCGGCTGGGCAAGCGGCTCGACGTGGCGGTCGCGCTCGGCGCCGATCCGGTGCTGCAATATTGCGCGACCGCGCCGATGCCCGAGGGGCTCGATGAACTGATGCTCGCCGGAGTGGTCGGCAAGCGTCGAGTCGAGATGGTCAAGTGCCGCACCGTCGATCTCGAAGTGCCGGCGCAGTGTCAGATTGTGCTCGAAGGCTACGTCGAGCCTGGTGAGCGCCGCCGCGAGGGACCGTTCGGCGATCACACCGGCTTGTATTCGCTCGCCGACGATTTTCCGGTGTTCCACCTGCAATGCGTCACGATGCGGAAGAACCCCGTGTACGTGACGACGATCGTCGGCCGGCCGCCGATGGAAGACGTCTACCTCGGCAAGGCCAGCGAGCGGATTTTCCTGCCGCTGATCAAGAAGACGGTGCCTGAGATCGTCGACATGCACTTTCCCGCGGCGGGGATCTTTCACAATCTCGTCTTCGTGTCGATCGACAAGCGCTACCCGGGTCACGCCCGCAAGATCATGCATGCCTTCTGGGGGCTCGGGCAGCTGATGTTCTCGAAGTGCATCGTCGTCGTCGACAAGGACGTCGACGTGCACAACGAAGCCGAGGTCGCCTGGGTGGCCGGCACGCACGTCGATCCCTCGCGCGACATCGAAATTACCACCGGTCCGGTCGACGATCTCGACGACGCCGCGATTCTGCCGGCGTTCGGCGGCAAGATGGGGATCGACGCGACGAAGAAGTGGCCGTCGGAAGGCGTCACGCGGGAATTCCCGAAGAAGCTGGTCATGAGCGAAGCGGCCGACAAGCGCGGCGCTGAGATCTGGAAACGTTTGACGGGGAAGTAGATGGTCTTCACGACACTCGAGGAAAAGGTCGCGACCGGCGCGGCGTTCACCCGCGCCGACGCGCAGAGCGTGCTCGAATGCGCTGATCTCGTGCAAGTGGGCATGCTCGGCGAGGCCGCGCGGCTGGCCAAACACGGATCGCGTGTGACTTACGGCCGGGTGCTGACCATGGTCGAGGGCAATATCCCGGCGCCTGGCGCAGAGTTCGGCGAACTGCGCATCACCGGCGTGCCGGCGTCGGTCGCCGATGCACGGGCCTGGGTCCGCGCCGCGAAGCCGGCGGCCGCCGGCGTGCCCCTGACCGGATTCTCGCTGCGCGATCTGCTGACCCTGGCGGGCGGCGATCATCTGGCGCTCGCGGACATCGCGCGGATGCTGAAGGCCGACGGCCTGGACGCCGTCGCCGAGGTCGCGCTCGATACGGTCGGCGACACCGAAAACACCGTCGAGATCATTCGCGCCGTTCTGCACGGCGGCCTCGGCTGCGATCGCGCCACGGTTGAGCGCGCCGCGATGGCCGCGCGCCTCGATCTGATCGAGCGGGCCGCGACGGTCCAGCGCGAGACCGGCGCACTGCGGGCATTCGCGCCGCTGCCGCGGCTGGATCCGGCTGACGTGCCGTCCACGGGCTACGACGACGTCAAGACGGTGGCGGTCGCGCGTCTGCTGTGCGCGGGCATCGACTCGATTCAGGTCGACTGGCCGCTCTACGGACCGAAGCTCGCGCAGGTCGCGATTGCCTACGGCGCCGACGACGTCGACGGCGTCGCCGCCGTCGACGCGCGGCAGTTCGGCCATCGTCGATCGCCGACGGAAGATATCGAGCGGCCGATCCGCGCCGCCGGC
>DASUGM010000345.1:0-6766 GCA_036274055.1 Vicinamibacterales bacterium
GGTGACGCCAGGGCCCGTGACACCGCCGCCCGGCAGCGGCCCCGGCACCGCGCTGACCGCCGGGGCGACGACGACTTCGCCCGCGCCCCCGGTGGCCTCTGCGCCGGCGGCGCCACCGCCGGCGGCAACGCCGTCGCCGTCGCGCCTCGATGTGACCTCGGATCCCGCTGGGGCCACCGTGACCGTCAACGGCACTCGCCGCGGTGTGACGCCGCTCTCGCTGCCGCTTCCGCCCGGCAGCTATGACGTCGCCGTATCGAACGACTCGTCGACCACGCGCCGCAGGATCGAGATCAGGACCGGCGTCGCCTCGTCGATGGTCGCGTCGTTCTCGACCGCGCAGGCCTCGGCCGGCTACCTCGCCATCGCGACGCCGATCGAATTGCAGATTCTCGAAGACGGTAACCTGATCGGCACGACCAACGCCGCACGCGTCATGTTGCCCGCGGGCAGGCACTCGCTGCAGCTCGTCAACCGGAGTCTCGGCTTCGAGGCGATCCTGCCGGTGAATATTCCGGCCGGCAAGAGCATCGGCGCTTCGGTCAGCCTGCCGAACGGTACCGCGTTCCTGAACGCGCTGCCGTGGGCCAACGTCAGCGTCGACGGCCGATCGCTCGGCACCACACCGCTCGCGAACATCGAGCTGCCGATCGGCGCGCACGAAGTCGTCTGGACGCATCCGCAATTCGGCGAGCGCAAGCAGTCGATCACCGTTCACGTCAAAACGCCCGTCAGGCTCGTCCTCGACTGGAGCAAATAAATGCTGGTCGTCGGCCTCGCGCTGTGGTTGTTCGCTGTGCCTCAGGATCGTCCGGCTGGCGCGCCCGTCAGCGATACGGTGGCGGCCGCCAAGACGCTCTACGCGTCCGGCGCCTACGAAGAAGCGATTGCGCGCCTCGGCTCGCCCGATGCGCCTGACGCCTCAGCCGAGGGCGAGCAGTACCGCGCGCTGTGTCTGCTGGCGCTCGGCCGCGCCGACGACGCGCGACGCGCGGTCGAGCAGCTGGTCACGCGCAACCCATTCTTCACGCTCTACAACGCGGATGTCTCGCCGCGGCTGGTCACGCTGCTGCGTGACGTCCGGCGCCGTGTGCTGCCCGCCCGCATTCGCTCGCTCTACGCGTCCGCGAAGGTGGATTTCGAACAGCGGCAATATCCGAAGGCGGCGACGCAACTGAACGAAATGATCATGTTGCTCGCCGACGAAGATCTCGCCGCCGATCAGGCGTCATTCGGCGATCTCAAACTGCTGGCCGAGGGATTTCTGCTCCTGGCGGAGCGCGAAATCGCCGCCGCAGCCCGCGCCGCCGAGATCGGCGTCGCCAGGCCCGCTGAACGGACCGATCCGGCGCCGGTGCCGGTGCGCCTCTACTCGGTCGAAGATCGCGACGTCGTCGCGCCGATCGAGATCTCGCGGACGATGCCGGCCTGGACGCTGCCCAACAACGCGGCTCAGGCCGTCGAATACCGTGGTGTGCTGCGCATCGTCATCGACGAACAGGGAAAAGTCGAGCTCGCGGCGCTGATGGCGCCGGTGTCGCCGTCCTACGACCCGATGCTGATCGCCGCGGCGAAAGAGTGGACGTTCAAGCCGGCGATGAAGAACGGATCGCCGGTGAAATATCAGAAGCTCATCGGCGTCGTCTTGAAGCCCCGATAGTCGGCGGCTTCGGCGGCGCGTCCTTCGCAGCCGCGTCTTCCGTGGCGACGGGCTTGTCAGGGTTCGTCAACGCCCGGAAGATCTCCCGCGGGATTTCCACCAGCGGTTGCGTCACGCGGCTCGGCGAGTTTCCCGCGTTCTGCATCAGCAACTGCGATTCCGGGTCGAGCGCATACGGGTCGGATGTGTGCAGCGTCACGTCGTCGACGTGGACGAGCTGGCGGAACCGATGCGCGTCGCGGATGACGTTCGCGTTCTCGACCAGTGAGCCGACCGTGGCGTGGCCGACAATGCCGCGGCCGTTGATGTAGAAGCAGAGGCCGTCGCCGCGCTTGACGATGTGCGGACTGGCCGGCGAGCCGACGATGCCGTAGATCTGCCGGCGCCCGACCACGAGCTCGAGAAATTCTTCCGGCCGGGTCGCGTGATCGGGGCCGACCGAGGTGATCCAGTAGCGCGGTGTGTCCACGTCGACCCTCGCCGCGGCGGCGGGTTCGCCGGGTACAGGCGACGTCTTGCCCTGCGCTTTTTCAATCATGCCGACGACGAAGTCGATCGGCATGCTGCTGTCGATCATCCGGACGATGTCATCGTGCAACGCGCCGCCGGCGCTGATGGTGTCGGCCAGCAGCAGCAGCGAATGCAGCGCGATCGTGCTCAGCGGGACCGCGGCGTGCGCGGCGGCAATCGCGTCGTCGATGCGGTTCCGGCCGCCGTGCGGCTGGACAACCACGCAGAGTCCCGCGGCGCGGATGCCGTGGCCCGCCGAGGTCGCCGCCAGCGCCGACGCCGATCGCAACAACGATTCGACGCCGGGCGCGATCAGGTGATCCCACCGCACTTCGACGACGATGTGGAGACGCGTGCGCGACTGCCACTGGCCGTCGTAGCGCACCGCGCCGGCCAGCGGCGCGTAGGTGCCGAACGCCGTGTCGAAGCCGAGAAACCGTCCGGTGAGAACGACGAGATCCTGAAGCGCGCGATGGTGTTGTTCGCTGGGCGCATGCTGGCATTGCTCGATCAGCATCCGCGCCAGCGCCGGCGTCGTCACGTGCGCGACCAGGAAACGGCGGAAGCGCTCGCGCGGCGAATCGAACCCCGGCTCGTCGTCGAGGCGCCCGGCAAGGTTCAGCAGATCGTCGACGGTGACGCTCATCGCGGCTGCCCGTGATCCTGGAGGCGGTCGAGCCTCGTTATTGAGGCGTGATGCGGGCGAGCACGGTGACACCGACCGGAGTCGGGCCGCCGCCGAACGGCTCGAGCGTGACCACGACACCGGTGACGGGACGGGGAGCGCCCGGCACTTCCGCCGTCAGTGTCGCACGACCGTCCTTGTCCGGTGCAAGCGTTCCGGCGTGCACCGGAGCGCCGGTGTTGAGCAGCCAGACCTGGTAGGCGTTGCCTTCAGCAGGCGGCGGGAGCGCCGAAGCGCTGACGACGAGGCCGCGCGAACGGCTCCACAGGACTTGCGCGTAGGCCGCGGCGGCCGGTTCGGCGCCGCGCAGAGCGAAGCGAACGAGATCCGGCGCCGCGAGGACGTTGCCGAGCACCTGTGCCTGCAGCGCCGATTGGCTCGCTTCCGCGATCTTGCGTTCCGCATCGGCCCGCGTCGCGGCGATTTCCCTGGTCGCGCTGTCATTGGCGGCGGCGACCTGCTGCTCGGCGGCGGCGACCCGGAGCGCGGCGACATCGAGCCGTTGATTCATCGCCGTCTGCTGTGAATATCCGTAGTAGCCGATCGCCGCGGCGGCGGCGACGACGACACCGAAGCCGATCAACCACTCGCGGTGCAGCCGATGCTCGCGGCTCTCGTTCTCGAGCGCGGCGCGCTTGCCGGTCGAGACTTCGCGTTCGAGCGTCGCCATCCGGTCGGACAGCGCCGCCTCTTCCGCCAGCATCAGCATCGGCGCGGCGTCGCGGCTCGGCGCGGAGCGGGCAGCGCCGACCGCGCGCGCGTGGGCGAGATCGTCGGCCGGCCTGGCGTCGCCGGCCAGGTTGCCGTGGATGCGCACGACGTCGTCGAGGTTGAATGGATCGACGTTCGCGGCGGCGGCGCCGCCGGTCGCTTCCTTGAGTTGGCGGGTTTCGCTGAGCACCGCCTGCACGTCGTGCGAAAGCTGACCCAGCCGGACCTGGAGGTCCGATTCGAGCGCCGCGAAGCGCGTCTCGGCGCGTTCGAATCCGCGCAGCGCGAGGTTGGCGGCGGCCATGCAGGTCTCGCCGAGTTGCTGCGCCTGGTCGCGCAACTGCTGGACGGGCGCTTCGTGGATGTCTTTGAGCGTCTTCCACTCGTGCTCGATCTGGGCTTCGAGCTCGCGCAGGCGGAGCAGCGCGTCCTGGTGCAGCCGCTGCTCGATCGCGCCCCAGTCGTTCAGCCGCTCTTCGACTTCACTCAAAGCCTGCGAATGACGGCGATCGTGCTCGGACCAGCGATTGAGGATTTCGGCGCAGCGCTCGGTGAGCGTCGCCAGCCGCTGCTCGGTCGGCAACAGATGATCCTGCGACTCCCGCCACTGATGGAGCGCGAGGCTCAGCCGGTCGATCTGCGCCTGAAGGTCAGCCGTCTGTTCCAACGCGGCCATTCTAGACGGGGACAGCGTTCAGTACAAGGCTCAAGGCTCACGGCTCAGGGCTCGGCGACAAGGGCTTGGGTGGAGCTTCGGGCCTGGCTGAGCAAAGCCATGAAGTGGACTCCGAGCCCTGAGTCCTGAGCCCTGAGCCAACTTTTATCCTCGCTGAGCCGTCTCACCTTAGACTCTAAGGGGAGTGTCTGAGTGATGACCCGAGCTTTATTGCTGTCCCTGTTCGTTCTCGCCGTGCCCGGACCCGTAACCGAGCCGGCGCCGCGTCGGCCCGCCACCGTGCCGATCAGGATGGCGACGCCGCCGGCGCACGTCAGCGCAGCCTTCGAATTGCCCGGGGGCCGCGTCGTCGTCAGCGACGTCAAGACGCCAGCCGTTCTGGTGATTGATCCGGTCAGCGGCGCGGTCACGAAGCTCGGTTCGGTCGGCGCCGGTCCGGGTCAATACGTCAAACCGGGCGGCCTCTATGGCGGCACCGACGGCGGGGCGCTGCTGCTCGATCGCGCGCAATTGCAGGTCACCGAGATCTCGCCGGCCGGTGTCTTCGGCCGAACCTACTCGATCGCCGTGAAGGGCGTCACCGGCGGATCGGAGGCCGACATCGATCTCCAACGTCTGGACAACCGCGGGTTTTCCTATTTCGTCGAGCGAACGTTCGGTACCGCGGGCACCTCGCGACCGGCCTGGCCGCTGATTCGTTTCGATCCGATCAAGCAGGGCAAGGAAAAGATTGCCGACCTCATCCAGGGCGAGACGACGACGATCGTGGACGGCAACATGTCGAGGAGCCAGGGAGTGATTGGGTCTCCGGCTGACGGCTTCGGCGTCGCGCCTGATGGCCGTGTGGCGATTGTTCGCGGCGAACCGTACCGGGTCGAGTGGATCGGCGTCGACGGCAGGACCACGCGCGGTCCAAACATCGCCTACGATCCGGTGCCGATGACCGACGCGGATCGCGCGGAGTTCAAGACGCCAACCGGGGGCGCGAGCGTCAGCGCCGTCGGCGGTGGTGGGACCGGCGGCAGTGGATCAGGCGGCAGCTCGAGCGGCATGGAACGAAAATTCGCAGCGACCAAGGCGCCGTTTTCTCCCGGCGACATCGTCGTCTCGCCGAGCGCGCAAGTGTGGGTGATGCGCAGCCGCGCCGCGAGCGCTACCGACGTCATCTATGACGTCTTCGACGGACGCGGCCAGCGCGTCGACCGGCTCGCTTTCCCGGACGGCAGCCGCGTCGTTGGTTTCGGCGCCGGATCGGTCTTCGTTCGGGAGACCGGCGCGAACGGCGGTGTCACGCTGAAGAAATACAAGGTGCGTTGATGGCGAAGACCAGAGACAAACTCGCGATCCTGCGCGGCACGCTCGACGTGCTGGTGCTCCGGTCGGTATCGGCACGCCCGTTGCACGGCTTCGAGATCAGCTTATGGCTCGACGAGCAATCGGAAGGCGCACTGGAGATCGACGACAGCGCGCTGTATCAGGCGCTGCATCGGCTCGAAGCGAAGAAGCTGCTCCAGGGCGCGTGGGGGGTCTCGGAGAACAACCGGCGGGCGCGCTACTACAAGCTCACGCCCGCGGGCCGGACGTTTCTCGATGGTGAGGGCGCGAAGCTGGTGTCGTACGCGCGCACCATCACCAATCTGCTGACGCTGACGCGGAGCAAGTAGCGCGATGATCGGGCCGGACGAGCAGCGGCGACGCGAGATCGACGAAGAGATCGACGCGCACCTTCAGGCGCGCGTCGATCATCTGGTCGCCCGCGGGATGGCGCCCGACGCCGCACGCGCCGAGGCGCTGCGTCGCTTCGGCGATCTCGACGCCGGCCGGGCGCGTCTGCTCGCGCAGGCGGCCACCGACGGCCGCCGGCAGCGGCTGCGCGACCGCGCCGAGGCGCTCTGGCAGGACGCGCGCTACGTTGCGCGCAGTCTCGCGCGCCAGCCGGTGTTCGCGCTCGGCGTCATCGCGACGCTGACGCTCGGATTGGGGATCAACGCCGCGGTGTTTCGGGTCGCCGATCGCGTGTTGTTGCGGCCGCCCGACGGCGTCAAGGATCCGGACCGATTGCGTTACGTCGAGGCGTCGGTGGGCGGCGCCACCGTCGATCCGGGTTTCACGCGAACGGCGCAGTTCGGTTATCTCGAGTCGCGCCGCGCCGCCGACGCCGGCGCGTTCGCGGCCGTCTCGATCAACAGCCCGCCGCGGATGGTGACCGGTCAGGCCGGAAGAGATCTCGCCGTCGCCTACGTCGACGGGACGTTCTTCTCGCTGCTCGGCGTCGCGCCGGCCGTGGGGCGATTTTTCGATCGCGCAGAAGGGGAGCCGGGCGCCGGGATTTTCGTGGCGATCGTCTCGCACGCGTATTGGCAGCACGAGCTGGCCGGCGCGGCGATCGGTTCGGCTCCGGAGATCACCGTCGGCACGCGCACGTTCCGCGTGATTGGCGTCGCGCCTCGCGCCTTCACGGGCATCGACCTCGATCCTGCTGATCTGTGGCTGCCGCTGGGCGTCGCCGAGTTCGGTCGCGGCT
>DASUGM010000346.1:0-8088 GCA_036274055.1 Vicinamibacterales bacterium
GTCTTGAATTGACGTACGTCAATTCAAGACGCGACCCCATACAATTGTCCTCTTGTGAGGATCTACACGAAGACCGGCGATGCCGGCGAAACCGGACTGTTCGACGGGACGCGCGTCTCCAAAGCTGACCCGCGCGTGGCCGCCTACGGCGACGTCGACGAACTGAACGCTCAGCTCGGCGTCGCCCGCGCCAATGGCCCCGGCATCGTCCTTGACGGCATGCTCGACCGCATTCAGCGCGACCTCTTCGCCCTCGGCGCGCGACTCGCCGATCCGCGCCACAAGATCGCGGCGCGCGTCGAAAAAGCCAGCGTCGACGATCAGGACGTCGCGCGCCTCGAAGGCTGGATCGACGATCTCGAGGCTGGCCTGAAGCCGCTGCGCAAATTCATCCTCGCCGGCGGTTCTCCGGCCGGCGCTCAACTGCATCTGGCGCGCACCGTCTGCCGACGCGCCGAGCGCGCGGTCGTCGGGCTCGGCGCCGACGCCGTCGAGCCGGTCATCGTCACATTTCTGAACCGCCTGTCCGACTTGTTGTTTGTCATGGCGCGCGCCGCGAACGCTCACACGGGCGCCGACGAGATCGAGTGGTAGCCGAGGCGTCATATGCGCACTGCCTGCGGCTGGCGCAGGCGCATTACGAGAATTTTCCCGTCGCCTCGCGGCTGCTGCCGCGGGCCGCGCGGCCGCACATCGCCGCCATCTACGCATTTGCTCGCCTCGCCGATGATTTCGCCGACGAAGGCGACCGCACCATCGACGTGCGCCTGAGCCTCCTCGACGACTGGGCCAGGCGGCTCGCCGCCGCTGCCGCCGGCCAGGTCGACGCCGACGGCTCCGATGCCGCCCATATCTTCACCGCGCTCGCCGGAACGATGCGCACCTGCAGACTCGAGCGCAGCCTGTTCGACGATCTCCTCAGCGCATTCCGTCAGGACGTGACGACGACGCGATACGAGACGTGGGCCGATCTCCTCGACTATTGCCGGCGATCAGCCGACCCGATCGGGCGGTTGGTCCTGCGGGTCAGCGGCTATCGCGATCCACGTCTCGATCGGCTCTCGGACGCGGTGTGCACCGCCTTGCAGCTGACGAACTTCTGGCAGGACGTCGAGCGCGACTGGGCCAAGGGCCGTGTCTACGTTCCTGCGGAGATCCTGCGCGCCAGCGGCGCCGACGAGGGCGACCTGGCGCGGCGACGCATCACTGATCCATGGCGCGCCGCGCTCGCCAACGCGGCCCGTCGAACCCGTGAACTATTCATGACCGGCCGGCCGATCGCCGACGCGGTCGGCGGCCGCCTCCGCTGGGAGCTGCGCGCCACCTGGCTCGGCGGCGTTCGCATCCTCGACCGCCTCGAGGCAGCGCATTTCGACGTCTTCGCCCACCGCCCGACCCTTGGCCGCGCCGATCTGCCGGCGATAGCCTGGCATATGCTGACGTGGCGGCAGCTTCCTCGGGGCTGACGACGGCCGATGCGCAAGACCAGCTTCTACTATTCGTTCCTGGCGCTGCCGGCGCCGAAACGCCGCGCGATCACCGCGGTGTTCGACTTCTGCCGTGCCGTCGACGACGCTGTCGATCTCGAGACCGATCCGGCGCGCGCGCAGGACGCGCTCACGCTCTGGCGCCGCGAGGTCGAGCGGGTGTTCACCGGCGGATCCCCGGCGACCGACCAGGGCCGGCAGTTACAGCCCTTCGTCGCGGCCTGCCACCTGCCGCGCGAGCAGTTCGACGCGCTCGTCGACGGCGTGGCGATGGACGCGACGCCACGTCGCTATCAGACCTTCGCCGATCTCGAGCCGTACTGCCACCGCGTCGCGTCGTCGGTCGGATTGATGTGCGCGGAGATTTTCGAGTACCGGCAACCGGCGGTGCTCGAGTACGCCAGAGATCTCGGCGTCGCGCTTCAGCTCACGAATATCCTGCGCGACGTCGCCGTCGACTACCGTCGCGGCCGGCTGTATCTGCCACTCGAAGATCTCGAGCGCTTCGGCTGCAGCGAAGCCGACATCGCGCGCGAAGTCGAGGAATCGACGAGCGGCCTGCGATCGGAAAAGGTGCGCGCCGTCCTCGAGCACCAGGCGTCGCGCGCGCGCGTGTTCTTCTCGCGCGCGGTCCGGCTGCTGCCGCGCGAAGACGCGTCGCGGTTTCTGCCCGCCGAGATCATGCGCGCGATCTACTTCGAGCTGCTGAAGCGGATCGAAGCCCGGCGCTGCGACGTCTTCACCGAACTCGTGCGAGTGCCGCGACCGGCGCAGGCACGGATTGCGATCGGGACGTGGTGGCGGCTGCGACAGAGTCGCGGCGCCGCCGAACCCGCCCACAGATCGGCATGACCGCCGACTGCGTCGTGATTGGCGCCGGCCTCGCCGGGCTGAGCGCTGCCGTCCGCCTTGCCGATGCCGGCCAGAAAGTCGTGGTTCTCGAAGAAGGGCCGCGCCTCGGCGGCCGCGCGACGGCGTTCACCGATCGCGAGACCGGCGAGCGCGTCGACAACGGGCAGCACGTCCTGTTCGGTTGCTATCGCGAGACGTACGCCTATCTGAAACGAATCGGCACCGCCGATCGCGCGCCGCTGCAGACGCGGCTGACGTTGACGATGGCCGATCTCGAAGGTCGGTCGTCGGAACTGCGCTGCCCGGCGATCACGCCGCCCTGGCATCTCGTCGCGGCGATTCTTCGCTGGCCGGCGCTGTCGTGGCGCGAACGTCTGAGCGCGCTGGGCGTGCGGTCGCTGCTGATGAGCGTGCGTCGCGACGGCGCCGCCGCCGTTGCGGCCCGCGTGCCGGCCGGGCAAACGGTGACCGACTGGCTCGATGCGTACGGCCAGTCGCCGCGCCTGCGCGAGTGGCTGTGGAATCCGCTGGCAATTGCCGCGCTCAATCAGTCGCCGGATGTCGCGGCCGCGGCGCCGTTCGTCCGCGTGCTCGGTGAGTTGTTCGGGCCTCGGATCGAGGACTCCGCGGTCGGCCTGCCGGTGGTGCCGCTCGACACGTTGTTCGCCGAGCCGGCGCGGGCGGTGATCGAAGCCGGGGGCGGCGCGATCCAACTGCGAACGCCCGGCCGCGTCGTCGTCGACGCGGCAGGCAGGCTCACTGGCGTGCGTGCCGGAACCGGGATGATTGCGACCGCGCGCGTCGTCAGCGCCGTGCCGTGGCACGCGTTCGGCAAGGTCTTTGAGGCCGGCGTGCCGCGCGCGCTCGAAACCATCGCCGCCAACGCCGCGGCAACGCCAGGCTCACCGATCGTCACCGTCAACCTCTGGTTCGACGGCAGCGTGATGCCGGGCCCGTTCGTCGGCCTGGTCGGCGGTCCGATGCATTGGGTGTTCGACAAGAGCGCGATCTTTGGCGAGCAGGCGGGGCACTTGTCGATCGTCGCAAGCGGCGCCGACGATCTCGCCGCCATGGACAACGCCGCGGTGACGCGCGCGGCAATCGACCATCTTGCTCGCGCGCTGCCGTTGAGCCGCACCCGGACGGTGAAGCGATCGGTCGTCGTGCGCGAGCACCGAGCGACGTTTTCACTGGCGCCGGCGGCGCCGCCGCGTCCTCCGGCGATTTCGCCGCTCGCCGGACTCTATCTGGCCGGTGACTGGACCGACACCGGGCTGCCCGGCACGATTGAAGGCGCGATCCTGAGCGGGCACCGCGCAGCCGACGCGATCATCAAGGCGCGAACGATCTAACCTCGTCGCGGAGCGGCGCCGATAATCAGCACGATGAAGTCCCTGCGCTCGATGTCATTTCTATTTTTCGCCCTGCTGGGTGCAGCGACGCCGCTCTTTGCGCAGGACATCCCGGCCGATCCGGATCCGAATCATTGGGGCGTGCAAATCTCGATCTCGCCGTGGCGCGCGGGCGAAAAGTTTCGCGGCCTGATGGACGCCAAGGATCTCGACATCTCCGGCCGCTCGGTCCGGGTGGGCGTCAGCCGCGGCCGGATGCGCGGCAGCGAGTGGGGCGTGATTTACGTGCGCCGGACGATCAACGAGGGCAGCCGCCTGGTCGACTATCTCGGGCGCACCTACAATTTCGGTGACAGCGTGCGCCTGACCGGAGTGATGGGGGAGCAGTTCGGATCGCTCGGCACGATCGCCAACCGGGTGCAGATCGGCGTGTTGATTGGCGGCGGTCTCGCGAAAGTTGACGGTCTCGTGTTTCCGAGCGGCGGCGGCGAGCCCCGCGACGCGCGCGAAGTGCTGACGCTCTTCGCGCACGAGACGTCGTTTCAATTGCTCGCGCGCGCGGAAATTGGCGCCGCGGTTCTCGTCGCGCCTGGCGTCAAGGTCCGCATCAGCGGCGGTTTCGACTGGCCGGGCACGACGGTCCTGACGATCACCGGGCTCTATTTCTTCGGCGGCCGGTAACTGCAGGCTGCGGGTTGCAGGCCGCAGGCTGCAGTAGGACCCTCTACTTTTTCTTCGTCGACACCATCTTGACCGTCTCCGGCTTCCCGTCGGGTCCGGTGCGCGTGCCTTCGACGATCAACCGGCCGTCGCTTCCGAGCGACCACGTCGATCGGGTTTCGATCTTGCGCCCATCCGGATAGGTCGCGTTTTCAATGACAACGAGTTTGTCGCCCTGCCATTCGGCGCGCGACAGGCTCTTGACGTTGCCCAGGCTCGAGTCGTGTTCTTTGCCATCGAGCTTGTGAACGATGCGATGTCCGCTGCCCTCTGAAGCATGCTCGAGGATCAGCTCGTCAGCCGTGTGCGTGACCTTCTGCTCCTCGCCGGCCATCCCTTTGGGCTCGATCGATACCCACGTGCCTGAGAAGTTCGGCTTGGTTTGAGCGGAGAGTGCCGCCACGGCCCACGCCATCACCGCCGCTGCAATCATTCGTTTCATCGTCAGCCTCGCCATTATGATCTCAGGCCAAGGATTGCGGTCATCAGGAATATCCAGATGATGCCGATCTGCACGGCCAGCCACTCGCGCCGCCGGCGCGGTGGCACCTTGAGCCTCAGCCCAACCTTCGGCCGATCGCGCGATCGCCCATGCGCTGCCATCGCCCGATGGCCCGATAGCCAATCGCCCATAATGTGGCTGTGTCCTCAGTCGTTGTCCACTACGGTGAACTGGCCCTGAAAGGGCGGAATCGCCCGTGGTTCATCAACACCATGGTGCGGAGCATCCGGTCCGCGCTCAAGGGGCAGGACGTCGTCGAAGTGCGCGCGCTGATTGGCCGCATCGTCGTGACGCTGGGTCCGAGCGCCGATTGGGCGGAGATTCGTGAGCGCCTGTCGCGGCTGCCGGGCATCAGCTACTTCTCGCTCGCGACGCATGTGCCCATGGATCTCGAGGCGATCGCCGACGCGATCGTCGCCGACCTCGCCGATCACGCGCCGGTGCCGAACTTCCGGATCATGGCGCGGCGCGCCGACAAGCGGTTTCCAGTTCCGTCGCCGGACATCGAGCGCGCGATCGGCGCGCGCGTTCAGAAGGCGACCGGCTGGCCGGTCGATCTTTCCAATCCGGCGTTCGTGATTCGCGTCGAAGTGCTCTCGCGCGACGCCTTCTATTTCTTCGATCGCGTGGCCGGCACTGGCGGTCTGCCGGTGGGCACCGGCGGGAAGGTGATGTCGCTGCTGTCCGGCGGGATCGACTCGCCCGTGGCGGCCTGGCGGTTGATTCGTCGTGGCTGCAGATCGCATTTCGTGCATTTTCACAGTCACCCAGTGTTGTCGCGGACGTCGCAGGACAAGGTGCGCGAGGTCGTCCGGGTGCTGACGCGGCATCAGTTGCGATCGCGGTTGTTCCTGGTGCCGTTCGCGCCGATTCAGCAGAGCGTTGTCATCACCGTGCCGCCGCCGTTGCGTGTCGTCGTCTACCGGCGCCTGATGCTGCGCATCGCGGAGCGCCTGGCGGTGTCGACGGGCGCGCACGCGCTCGTCACCGGCGATTCGGTCGGGCAAGTCGCGTCGCAGACGGTGGACAACCTGTCCGTCGTCGGCCGTGCCGCGACGATGCAGATTCTGCGGCCGCTGGTCGGGATGGACAAGGAAGAGATCACGCGCGACGCGCAGAAGATCGGCACCTACGAGACTTCTATCATCCCGGACGAAGACTGCTGCACGCTGTTCACGCCGCGGTTCCCGGCCACCCGCGCCGCGATCGAGGAGACCGAGCGGGCCGAGTCCGGCCTCGACGTTGCATCCCTGGTGCAACAGGCCATGGACGCGGCGGAGTTGGAAGATTTCCGTTTCCCGGTGCTACGATTGGCCGCTTCGTCCCCAACAACATCCGCAGGAGATCGGACGTGAAACTGACCCCCGGCAAGCTCGCAGGCATGAAGGCCGTCTCGAATGCGCGCGGTGTGATTGCCGCCGCGGCCATGGACCAGCGAGGCTCGTTGCAGAAGGCGCTGGGCAAGGAAAAAGGCGGCGAGATCAGCGACGCGATGATGGAGGAGTTCAAGACCCTCGTCACCGAAGTGCTGACCAAACACGCCAGCGCGATTCTGCTCGATCCGGAATGGGGTCTGCCGGCCTCGAAAGCGCGCGCCAAGGGCTCGGGCCTGTTGATGGCGTACGAAAAAACCGGCTACGACAAGACCGGACCGGGCCGTCTGCCTGACCTGCTCGACGAGTGGTCGGTGCGCCGCATCAAGGAAGCCGGCGCCGACTGCCTCAAGATCCTGCTCTACTACACGCCCTTCGATCCGAAGGACGTCAACAACAAGAAGCACGCGTGGGTCGAGCGCATCGGCGACGAGTGCCGCGCCAACGACATCCCGTTCTTCCTCGAGTTCGTCGGCTACGAGGAAGGCGCCGACGAGAAGGGCCTCGAGTACGCGAAGAAGAAGCCGGCGATTGTCACCGGCGCGATGGCCGAGTTCACCAAGGAACGCTACGGCGTCGACGTCATGAAAGTCGAAGTGCCGATCAACATGAAGTTCGTCGAGGGCGCGAAGGTCTCCGCCGGCGGGCCGAGCGCCTACACGCGCGAACAGGCCAAGGCGCATTTCGTCGAGGCCGCCAACGTCTCGACCAAGCCATTCATCTACCTCTCCGCCGGTGTCAGCAACGCCGAGTTCACCGAGTCGCTGGCGCTCGCCGGCGAAGCCGGCACGAAGTTCTCCGGCGTGCTGTGCGGGCGAGCGACCTGGAAGGACGGGATTTCGGTCTACGCAAAGGAAGGCGCCTCTGCCTTCCGGTCGTGGCTGGAAAGCAAAGGCGTCGAGAACATCAGCAACGTCAACGCGGCGCTGAAGCCGGCGCGTCCGTGGTTCGAGTTCTACGGCGCGAAGAGCGCCGACGAACTGCGCTGACGCTTACTGTTTCCGCAATATTTCCGTGCCGCTCACCGGCATCTGGCAGGTCGTGCCCGTGAACGGAATGCGAATCTGATCGCCTTCGAGCGTCGCCGTGCCCGAGAGCGAAATGGCGCAGTCGCTGATCCCGCCCCCATTGGCCAGGCCCGAGGCCTGCCACGTGACCACCGAGTTGTTCAGCGTGCCGCTCGCGGTGCCGTTGAGCTGCAGGACGCCGAAGCAGGTCGCCGAGAAATTGCCGGCCGCCGACGTGGCTGACTGCTCCGTCGCCGTCCACTGGAAATTCGTGCACGAGTTGATCAGCGATTCGCTGTTCGGCGTCGCCGACGACCACGTGCCGCCGAGGAGGTTGACGGTCTTGGGCGCGGTCGATTGCTGGAACATCTCGAAGCACGCCGAGCTGATCACGGCGGCCGAACAAATCACGGCGAGGGCAAACAGTCTTCGGGTCATACACACAACTCCCACCTGCAGATATCGGCTCGGCCGGCGCGCCGCGATAGGGCGTCGTCTTCGTATAATCAGCGGATGGCGATCTTGAAGGTGGCGCGTCTGGGCCACCCCGTTCTTCGTGCAAAAGCGCTGCCGGTGACGCCCGCGGAAATCCCCTCGGCCCGCATTCAGCAACTGATCGATGACATGTTTGAAACCATGCACGAATATGCCGGAATTGGCCTCGCCGCACCACAAGTGCATGAGAGCCTGCGGCTGTTTGTGGCCGGCGTTCGCCGCGCCGATGTGGTCGATCCGATGACCGACGACACCGACATGCCGTTCATCGCGCTGATCAACCCCGAAGTCGTCAAGGCC
>DASUGM010000347.1:0-5054 GCA_036274055.1 Vicinamibacterales bacterium
AGCACCCCCGCCCCTCTCCGGGCAAATTCGACCCGACGGCTTTTTCGCGTTATTTCCCGGGCGCTCTCGGCCTCACCGCGTTGGACAGCGCCAGCCGGATCTCTTTCGTCACGTAACTGATTTGCAGGTTGTACCCGTTCGGCGTCTCGGTGTGGTAGCTCTTGAACGCCGCGGTGTGAATGTCGTCGGGAACATACGTGCCATCCGGGCCGAGATGCCGGCTCGACGTGTCGATCTGCGCGCGCAGGCCACGTTTTTCGAGTTCCGCTTTGACGCCGTCGGTGTCCCACGGCGCGATGCCGAATGAAATGTGATCGATGCGCGCGCTGCGCGGCGCCGGCGCCGCCGCCGGCGTCGTGTCACCGGCGCCGCCGCGCCGGCCGCCGCGGCCGAAGTTCGGATCGAGCGGATTCCCGCCGCGCAGGATGGCGTTGCCGACGTCGCCCATCAACAGCTCGTTCTGGCTGCCTTCGTCGTACGTCGGCTTCCAGCCCAGCAGATTGATATAGAACGATGCACTTTCTTTGTAGTTGGTGACGTTGAATGAAAAGTGATCGAGCCACACCGTTTTCCAGCCGGTGGATTCGAAGGGCGCCGGCGCGGAGGGCGTGGCGCTGGCTTTCGCGGCCTTGCGCGCTTTGACCAGGCCGTTGCCGTTGGCGATCTGCAGATCCCAGCCGTCGGGATCTTTGACGTGGAAACTCTCGAAGCCCTTGCCGTCGTTGTCGGCGATCGGCGACAAACCGCGCTTGCGCAACTCGGCCTCGACCGTTGCCGCGTTCCACGGCTCGATCACGAAACAGAATGACGTCACGACGGCGCGCGCCGGGCCACCGCGGCCGCCGCGACCACCACGTCCCGCCGCCGGCGCATCCGCGGCCGGCGCGGGCACCGGGGTGGGCGCGGGCGGCGCCTGCTTGAAGATCGCGGATCCCCAGTCGGCGATGTCGAGCACGGCCTGCTTGCCGTCGTCGCTCCGCAGCGTCCAGCCCATCAACGCCACATAGAACGCCGCTTCCTTCTGATAATCCGCGACCTCGAACGTGACGTGATCGAAGGCGACCGTCTTCCATCCCGTCGGCGCGAAGACCGCCGGAATCTCGCTGGTGTTGCAGTTCGGCGCGCCCAACGTCAGCATGCATCGGCCCTGCGCCGAAACTGCCGGTTGCGCGAGAACCGCGGCGGTGACCGCCGCGCCGATAACCGTCACGTTCCGGAGCTGCCGCGAGACTGTCAGGGTCATGGTCGGTCCTCGTTGAGGGAGGTTGAGTGAGCATGAGTCTACCCCCCGCCGATGCGGCACGCCATCGCTCTCGCGCAGAATTCCGTCACCGGAACTCTTCGCTCTTGTCGATCGTCTACAAGTACGCCAGACTCTGATAGACGTTCTACAGGAGCCCCGGTTATGCGCCATGCCGCCGTCCTATTCCGAACGCTTGTCCCTGCGATTCTCCTCGGCGCTTCCGTCGTCGCCGCCAGTCCACGCGATGCCCTCGTCGTCAGCAACGCGTGGCTGGCCGCGCATCTTGCCGATCCGGATCTCGTCATCCTTCACGTCGGCCATGCGACGGCGAAAGCGGATTTCGAAAAGGCCCATATCCCCGGAGCGCAGCTCATCGAGGTCGGCACGCTGGCCAAGCGGATGGATCACAGCGCGATGAAACCGGGCGACCTGACGCTCGAGATGCCGGCGCCGGAAGAGCTGCGCAAGCAATTGACTGCCCTCGGCATCTCCGACCGTTCGCGCATCGTCGTCTACTACGCCGACGACCTTTTCACGCACGCGACCCGCGTCGTCCAGACGCTCAACTACGCCGGACTCGGCGCCCAGTCGATGTTGCTGGAAAACAGCCTGCGCAAGTGGGTGAGCGAGGGACGGCCGACGGCTGTCACCAGCGCACCTCCGAAACCCGGTTCGCTTTCGCCGCTGAAAATCCAGCCGGTCATCGTCGACGCGGCGTTCGTGCGCGCGCAACTCCGCACGCCCGGCTACGTCATCGTCGATGCGCGCGATGGCGTGTTCTACGACGGCACTCGCGCGGGCAGCGGCAAGAACGGACACATTGCCGGTGCCGTCAGCCTCCCTTATTCGACGCTCGCCGACGACGAGTCCACGCTGAAGCCGGCCGATCAGCTGGCGGCGATCTTCGCGAAAGCGGGCATCAAGGCCGGCGACAAGCTGATCGCCTACTGCCACATCGGGCAGCAAGCCACCGGGGTCGTCTTCGCCGCGCGGACGCTCGGCTTCGACGTGGTCCTCTACGACGGATCGATGGAGGACTGGTCGCGGCAGAAGGACGCGCCAATCGAGGTCGTGAAAAAGGGCGGCAACTAACTCGCCGGGCCAAGGATCGGGTGCGCGGGCGGCCGACGTCGTCCGAGCGGCTCAAGGTCGCGCGCTCGCGACACACTATACGGCCCACCGCGCCAGATCGCGCCGCCATCGGACCTCGCCGAGCTGGTACACCTGTTGCCCTCTATCTATGGCGCAGGAGGTTCCATGTCTGCACGATGGACGTCATCTCTCTTGAGCCTGCTTCGTGTCGTCGTCGGTTTCCTCTTTGTCGTTCACGGCACGCAGAAGCTGTTCAGTCTCCCGGCGCCGGCGCCGGGCGGGCCGTTTGACGTGACGACGATGTTCGGCGCCGCCGGCGTGATCGAAATGATCGGCGGCACATTGATCATCGCCGGACTGTTCACTCGGGCCGTGGCATTCGTGCTCGCCGGCGAAATGGCCGTGGCCTATTTCCAGGTGCATGCGCCGAACAGCTTCTGGCCGATCCTGAACGGCGGCGAGCTCGCCGTGCTGTACTGCTTCACGTTCCTGTTCATGGCCGCGGCAGGCGGCGGGCGGTGGAGCCTGGATGCCCTCATCGGCCGGAGCCGCGCGTCGCGATCGACGACGGTCGTGGCCGAGCCGCAGCCAACCGACCGCAGGGCCGCATAGCGCCTACGGCAGCGTCCGCAGCCGCTCTTCGAGCTCGGCGCGGCAGCCGCGCGCGACCGAAACTTCGGCGCCCGACGAGAGTCGCGCCGTCAAGCCGCCGCCGGCCGTAATCGTCAGCTCGCGAACATGACGGATGTTGATCCCGGCTGATCGATGCACGCGGACGAACTGCGCCGGGTCCAGCGTGCGAAGGAACTGCTTCAGCGTGCCGCGGCGCAGGATGCGCTCGCCGGCCAGATGGACGAGCACGCAGTAGTCCTGCGCCTCGATCCACTGGATCTCTCGCACCGCGACGAAGCGGATGCGCTCGCGTTCTTCGACGCGGATGCGTGAGGGGTAGGCCGGCTGCGCCGCCACCCACGCGCCGACGCGCTGCCGGAACGCGCCCAGCTGCCGCCGGCCGACCAGCGCGCGGGCCCGGCCGATCGCCTCGCGCAGCCGATCTTCGCGGTACGGCTTCACCAGGTAGTCGAGCGCATGCAGATCGAACGCGCGAATCGCATGCTCGTCGTGGGCGGTGACGAAAATCACCAGCGGCAGCGCCCCCGGATCGATGCCGGCAACGACGTCGAGCCCGCTTTTCTGCGGCATCTGGATATCGAGGATCAGCACGTCGACGTCGGCGGTGCGGAGCAGCCGTTCCGTCTCCTCGCCGTCCGCGGCCTCGCCGGCGATGACGACATCGGGCTCGGCGGCCAGCAGCGTCCGCAGCCCGCGTCGCGCCACCGGCTCGTCGTCGGCAATCAGCACCCGCACGTGATCATGATCTCCGGAACGGGACATCGATCGCGATCAGCAGACCGCCGGCATCGTTCTTGAGTTGGAAGGTGTGATCGGCGCCGTAGAGATACTTGAGACGCTCGGCAGTGTTGGTCAAGCCGACGCCGGCGGTGCCGGCCGCCTTCGCGGGGTCGAGGCCGGGTCCGGCGTCGCGGACGTCAATCTGCAGGCGGCTGCCGTCGACGCGGACCTTCAGCCACACCCGGCAGCGGCCATCGGCGACGGAGACGCCGTGGCGCATCGCGTTTTCGAGCAGCGGCTGCAGCAGCAGGCTCGGCACCAGACCGTCGAGGGCCCGCGGCTCGAAGCTGACTTCCGCCTGCAGTCGATCGCCGAACCGTGCCCGTTCGATCTCGAGATAGCGCTCGACCATGCGCACTTCGTCGCGCAGCGGGATCAACTGCGCGCGTTCGCGCAGCACATCGCGCAGCAGATCGCTCAGCGCCAGCAGCATCGTCAACGCCGGATCGATTTCGCGGCTGCGCAGCCGGACGACGATGTGATTGAGCGTGTTGAAGAGAAAGTGCGGGTTGAGCTGCTGGCGAAGTGCGTCGAGCCTCGCCTCGGCGACCTCGGCGCGCAGCCGCTCGGCGACCTCGGTCTGCCGGCGGCGCGACTCGGCAATCGTGAATCCCGCCGCGATCGCGGTGTAGAGCAGCGAATCCGGAACAATCTGCTCGCGTGCCATCAGCCAGAAGTACGGGGCTTCGTCCGGGTAATTGTGCGCGGTCACGCCCGCCACGATGATGCCGTGGACCGCAGCGAAGCCGACCAGAATCGGGAGGTGGCCCGCGATCGATCGGAGACGCTCGGCCCGCGTCTGCGGCCGCGAGCGCCGGACCTTCCGATCGATCAGCGGCGCGATGAAGACCCACGGGTACCACATCGCCGCACCCATGGCGAGCGTTTGCGCGACCGGTTCGGGCGGACGTCCCGACTCACGCGGGCTGCGCGAGGACAGCGTCATCAGCGCTACGGGCACCGAAGCGATCAGGACGCTGATGGCAATGTAGCGAAGACGCGGTCGCACGCGAAGCTACATTACTTGGTCGGCGCCTTTTTGAAGTAGACCTTCGCCGGCCCGCGGCCGCCGCCGTCACCCTCCTGGACCAGCCAGGCGCCCTCACGCGAGAACGTCACCGACGACGACCCGCGGCTCGACATGATCGTCGCCACCAGCTTGTCGCCTTCCACTCGGCTTTGCCCTTGTTGCCGTGATCGATCTCGGTTTCGCTGCCGTCGGTCTTCAGCACGATCGTCTCGACCCGCTCGCCTGCGCCCATCGTCACCTTGAACTCCGTCGCGGTGAGCACGATGGTCATCGCCG
>DASUGM010000348.1:0-5777 GCA_036274055.1 Vicinamibacterales bacterium
GAGAAAACCAAGAGAAACCTCCTCCCGCTCTTCTCTGTCTTCTCCCTGTGGATTCGCTCTGGACGTGCGCACTTCACTCAGCTCACTTCCCGTTCAGCTTCGTGATCCGCGGCGTGCCGAAGAAGCCTTCGGTGCCGGCGCCAATCCACAACCCGACGCCGCCTGACGCCGGCGCCAGCTTCATATCGGCGACGACCAGCGCGGGTTGATCCGCGCCACCAACAAACAGCCGTGCGGTTGCGCCGGCAACCTCGATCCGCAACCGCGTCCACGCGCCGGACTGCAGATCGACGTACGACTCGTACTTGCCAGGAGATTCCTGCCGCAGCCGCGGCCACGGAAAGTCCGGATATGACGCGTATTGCGTGGAGTGATTGCGCCGGAGCTGATCGTCGGCGCGGGCGTTGTCCGGGCGCACGTAGATGTATTCGTATCGACCCCGATCGGCGGCGACGCGAAAAGCGACGCCGATGAATCCACGGTCGTCGTCTTTGGCGTAGGGCCCGCGGCGACCGGCGACGTCAATCTCTATCGTGCCGTCGCGCATGGCGACGCCATTGAGGACAGCGATCCCGCCCGCACGCGCGGCGTTGGCTTCGATTACGCGAATCGCTCGACGCCCCTCGTACACGACCACGCTGGTTTCCACGCCCCGCGGATCGAGATCGCTGACGCCGAGGTCACGCGCCGGCTGACGCTCGACCGTCTCGAGGCTCATCCGCATGACGGCGTTCATCAGATCCAGATAGGGAAATGGCTCGACCTGCGTGAAGTAGAGACCGACGAGCCGCCTCGACGGATCGAGCCAGTAGCGTGTGTTCAGCGAACCGGCCCACCACATCAGGCCCTCGGTGTCTGGTGTCCCGTAGCGACCCGGATCGGTGACGACGGTGTAGCCGAAACCGAAGCCCAAACCCGGCGCGCGCTCCGGCGTCGGCGTGTTGGCGAGCTGATTGCGAAACAACAACTCGGCGGTGCCGCGGGCCAGGATTCTCACGCTGCCGTGAGCGCCGCCGTCGAGCAGCGTCTGCAGGAACCTGAAGAAGTCCGGCGCCGATGTCACCAGCCCGCCGGCGCCGAGCATGTTCCAGCCGCCGCCTCCGGAGAACGCACGCGGACGCCGGCGGAACGCGCTGTGCGCGCCGTCCTCGACGCGCGAGAAACTGCGGCCATCGATCCGATAAACGCTGGCGAGACGGCGTGCTTGCGACGGGTCGACGACAAACGTGGTGTCCGCCATGCCGAGCGGCGCGAAGACACGATCGCGCAGAAACCGATCGAGTGGCCGGCCAGATACACGCTCGATCAGCGCGCCGGCGATATCCGCGCCCAGCCCGTACTCGAAGCGGGCGCCCGGCTCGGCCGTGAGCGGCACCGACGCCAGCTGCGCGGTCCATTCGCGCAGCGAGAAATGGTGCGACCAGTCGGCGTCCGTGCCCGGCCGTATCAGACCGGCAGCTTGATACGCAGCGCGTTGCCGGTCGTTGCCGCCGTAGCCGAAGCCCGATGTGTGACGCAGCAGATCGCGGATGGTCAGCGGCGATGTCGCCGGACGCACGCTGCCGTCTGAGTCCTGGACCCGGAGGCTTCGGAACTCCGGCAAAAACTTGCCGACCGGATCGTCGAGGCTCACGCGGCCTTCATCAACGAGTGTCAGCAGGCCAACTGTGGTGACGATCTTCGTGGCTGACGCGAGTCGAAACAGCGTGTCGGTCCGCATCGGCTGGCCGGACTCGACGTCGGCGGCGCCGAATGCTCGCAACGCCGCGACCTTGCCGTCATGCGCCAGCAGCAGCACCGCGCCCGGTAGCGTGTGATTGTCGACGTGGCCCTGGATCAACGCCTCGATGCGGTCGAGGCCCGAATCCGTGCGCATCTGTCCTGAAGCGTTGACCAGAACGGCGAACGCGATCGCGGCGAGTGTGGGTGATGGAAGCAGGTGCCGACGCATGTACGAGCCCTCCGCTCGAGGCGGCCAGGGCTCCGCATCCATGCGTCACCGGAAATGCCCCCTGCGCTGCAGGGCCCCAATTTCCGGCGCGTAAATGAAATCCTACGTCAACATCGGCTATTTCAACGCCGCAATTGCCGCGAGCGTGTCCGCGGCGGTCGCGCGTCCGGCGTGGACGCGGCTGACCGCGGCCGAGCGGATGACGCCGCCGCGATCGATGACGAACGTCGCCGGGTAGGCGCTCTCGCCCGGCCCTTCCCACCGCAATCCGTTCGCGGTGACGAATGCAAAATCCGGGTCGAGCACGAATCGGAAACTCGCAGGAATGGTCGCGCTCGCCGCGAATTCCGCAGCGCGCTTCTTCAGCTCGGCCGCCGGCCCGGGATAGACCCAGATGACGCGCGCCCGCGCCGCCTCGAACGCGGCGGCGTTCTTCGAGAAATCGGCGAATTGCCGGTTGCAGAACGGGCACTGATAGCCGACCCAGCCACGGCCGACGACCAGCACGACCGGACCGTTTTTCAGCTCGGCCGCCAGCGTGACCTTCGAGCCGTCAAGCTGCTCGAGCGAGAAATCCCGCGCCTTGTCGCCGACCGTCGGCGGTTCAGCCGGCTGCGCGGCCAGTGCCACCGCCAGAACGCCCCAAAGCGCCATCGTTACCGTGCGTCGCGATCTCAACATGCATCCAGTGTACTCGTGGCCGCGATCAGGCGTTCGGTCGCGTCGTGTCTTCGCCGGGTCGACGCGAGCGGCGCGGCAAGTCGCGTCAACCGTTCAACGCCCCAGAAGAGTGAATGCTGGTCCGCCGCCGAGGTGCTGTGCGGGCCGGCCGCCCATGAGCATCGACGCCATCGCAATCCCCCGCTGCGTCCGAAGGAGCGCCTCGGTGGTGATGATGTAGTCGCAGTGCGAGAGGCCCGCCAGCCGTGATGTCAGCGCCAGATCGCGGCCGGTATAGAACACCAGACTGCTGAAATCCGGAGGCTGCAGCTCGAGCGGAAGATCGAAACGGGTCAGCACCACGAACCGCCGCCGGCTGCAGGGGCGGCCGCTCGCGGTCTCGGCCCGCATGGCGTCGAGAAGCGGAAGCCGATGCTGGTCGATGGTGGTGCGGTTCGCGGCGAGTTGTTCGGCCAGGACCTCTTCCGCGCGGAGACGATCCCGTGTCGCGTGCTGCTCGAAGGAGTTGAGCCACAACGCCGATCCCGCAATGAGCAGGAGCGTCAACAGGAGAGTGCGTTGGCGCGCGATCCGCGGCCGCCAGGCGAGCACGAGCACCAGCCCGACCGCAACAACGGCCCAAACCAGGTCAATACGGGGCGGCCCGGGCACGGCCGTCGACGCGATGAAGACCCAGAGCGATAGGGAGATGGCCAGCACGAATCCAAACGCTGCAAGGCTTCGGTCGCGAGCCCACTGCCAGACCACGGGAAAGAGTCCGGTCGCCGCAAGAAGCGCGGCGCTGACGGCGACGGGCAGCGCATACCGAAGCGACGATCCGCGCGTCCATTCGAGACTGGTCCACGGGGCGCCGATGAGCAGCCAGACCAGCGCCGCGCCCGGCAGGACACTCAGGGCAACCAGACCGAGGCGCGCCCAGGCCAGCCCGCGGGCGCGCTGCCACGCCGCCGGAATCAGCAGCTCAACAGCCACGAAGACGGCCGGCGTCAACGCCGTCAGGAACCACGGCGCGAACCAGAGCCGCGCGAAGTGGGCAGCGCGGCTGGCGAGGTCGTAGCTTGCATCGCGTTGAATATCCGCGAGCGCTGACAGATGCGTCGAAGCCTGGACCGGTTCACCGTCGAACACGGTGACACCAAACAGCTTCACTCCATTCGGGGCGAGTGGAGAGCCGAACAGGATCCAATTCCGCACGAGCCAGATGCCGCCTGCGGCGATGCAGACCGCAGCAGCCAGGGCGATCGAGCCGAGCCGCGGACGATCAATTGCAGGCGCCGTGCGCGACACCGCCCACCGCGTCAGCGCCAGCACCACGAATGTCAGCAGGAGCAGGCCAGCGGTTGCGATACCAGTCGTCTTCGATCCGAGGAGCAATCCGCACGCAATGCCGGCAGGCAACCAATCGACGCGCCGCCACTGCCACGCCGTCCAGGGTTGGAGCAGCGCGGCAAGCAAGGCGACGTGCGCTGCGGTGAACCAGAGATCAGCCGACACCACGCTGCTTTCGCGGAACAGCCGCATCGAGAAGAGCGCAACCGTGAGCCACGTTGCCCAGGCGAGCCCCGAGAATCCCGTCGCGATCCTGAAGATCAGGTTGATCGACGCGCCAAGGAGCAGCGCCGGCAAGATCATGCCGAGGTCAACAGCGAGCGGGGCCTTGACCGGCAGGAAAAACCAGGCGGCGACGACGCTGCCGGCGACGGGATAGAGGTGTTGCGTCGCTGGCGGATCGAAGAGGCTGGCACCCCGCGCGAAATTCACCGCGTTCGGCACGTGATAGCTGGCGGCGTCCGTGCCTTCTACAAGCGACGACTGAATCGCGATGCTCGACCAGGTGAGCACCACCGAAAGCACCACGGTGACCGCGACGAGTTCCTGCCAGGCGAAGTCGACCGCAACCGGTGATCTGCGTCCAAGCGTCCATCCGAACACGACATGCCAGATGGCCAGCGCGGCGATGCCGGCGACCAGGCCGATCCCAATCGTGGCCGCGAGCACATGAAGAATGGCCGACAGGCTCCCCACCGAAGTGAGAATGGCGATCCAGATCCGTCTGTCCAGATCGTCTTGAACAGTCGCCGGCCGCCGGAGCAGACGAAATGTGAGGAGGAAATGTCCGAGTGTGGCCGCGTACCAGGCGGTGAGAGACAGGATGGGGAGACCCTCCGTCGGGACCCAAGCATAGCCCACCGACCCTCCGCCGTCGCGACGATGGCGTGTTCAGTCGCGCAACGTTCTCGCCGGATCGACGCGTGTCGCGCGAAGCGCCGGCACGGCGATCGCCGCCAGCGACACGCCGATCAGCACGCCGCACATCGCGGCGATCGTCAACGGGTCGGTCGGACTGACGCCATAGAGAAATCGCGTCATCGTCCGCGTCACCGCAACCGTGACGACGACACCGAAGGCCAGCCCGGCGATCGCCGGTCTGACGCCTTGCGCGACGACCAGGCGGCGCACTTGCGCCGGCCGCGCGCCGAGGGCGAGGCGAATGCCCATCTCGCGCGTGCGCTGGCTGACCGAGTGCGCGATCACCGCGGCGATCCCGAGCGCGACGAGCGCGAGCGCGATCGCCGCGAACGTGCCGAAAAGCGCCGCCTGGAAGCGCTGCGTGTTCATCATCGCGTGGACGCTCGCCGCCGCGCTCTCGAGGCCGTCGTCGGCGGGGACGCCGGGATCGAGCGCGGCGACGGCGTCGCGAAGCCCGGCGATCGGCAGCGGCGCGTTGTCGCCGACGCGCACGAGGACGTCGGTGTACTGCCGGACGGCGGGAAGCGGCCGGTAGATCTGCCAGTTGCAGGGATCGCAGGACGGCAGCGACAGGCCATCGCGCACGTCGCCGGCGACGCCGACGACGCGGTAGCGGCGCGGTCCGCGCGGCTCGGCGAGGCGGAAGCCGGCGCCGACCGGATCGCGGCCGGGCCAGAAGGACCTTGCCATCGAGAGGTTGATCACGATCGGCGTCTCGCTCGACGCCGGGTCCATGCCCATGTCCTGGCGCTCCAGCTCGCGTCCGGAGAGCAGTGGAATCCCCATCACCGCGAAATAGCCCGGCTGCACCATGCTGACGGAGAGCCACGTGATCGCGTGTTCGGCGCCGTCGTTGTCGATTTCGAGCGCGCCCTGGCTGACGAAGTCCGACGGC
>DASUGM010000349.1:0-2796 GCA_036274055.1 Vicinamibacterales bacterium
ACCTGCGCAGTCAGGACGTGCTCGGACGAGAATCCGGTCGGCGTCGTGACGATGGCGGCAAACGTCTTGACGAGCAGGGCGGCGCCGGCGAGCAGCACGACCGCGAGAGCCATTTCGACGACCACCAGCGAGCTGCGCAGCCAGCGCAGCCCGCGACGCTCCTGGCCGTCGCCGGTGCGCGAGGTCACGGTCAGCGTCCGCGTCGAGAGGCCGGCGACCGGCGCCAGGCCGAAGACGAGCGCGGTCGCCAGCGCCACCACCGTCGAAAACGCCAGGACGCGCCCGTCGATCGTGCCGCTGATCTGCAGCGCGAGCGCGTCCGGCATCGCGGCCCGAATCGCGCCGAGCGACGACGCGCCGATCACGACGCCCGCGGCGGCGCCGGCCAGGCCGAGCATCAGGCTCTCGACCAGCAGCATCCGCACCAGCCGGCCGCGGCCCGCGCCCAGCGCGGCGCGCACCGACAGCTCGCGGCGCCGCACGATGCTGCGCGCCATCAGCATCGTCGCGATGTTCGTGCACGCGATCAGCAGCACCGCCAGCGTGACGCTGAAGACCATGATCAGGTCCGGCCGCACGCCGCCGCGGACTTCGGCATCCATGGGCTGGACGTTGACGCCGACCTCGGCGTCCATCTTGTCCGGGCCATCGGCATGCATCCCGGCGTCGAGCTGCCGCTGAAACGACTCAGGCGTGACGCCGGGCTTGAGGCGCGCGACCACCCAGAGCATGCGGTTCCATTTGCCTTCGGATGCCTGCAGCCGGATCGGCACCCAGAGGTCGACCGGACGCAGCGACAGCGGCACCTCCGGCGGCAGCACGCCCGCGACCAACGCCGGCGCGCCGTTGATCGAGATCGTCCGGCCGACGACGGCAGGGTCCTGGTTGAAGCGGCGCATCCACAGCCGATGCGTGAGTATCACCACCCCCGGCGCTCCGACGACGTCGTCTGACGGCTGGAAATTGCGGCCCATTGCCGGCGCGATTTTCAGGACGTCCATCAGATTCACCGACGCGCGGATCGCGGTCAGCTGTTCTGGATCGCCGCCGCCGGTCAGCGTCAGCGTCGCCACGCTGTAGGCCGCGAGGCCGTCGGCCGACTCGCCGTGGGCGTTCCA
Organism: Vicinamibacterales bacterium; assembly: GCA_036274055.1. Classification (GTDB taxonomy): domain Bacteria; phylum Acidobacteriota; class Vicinamibacteria; order Vicinamibacterales; family SCN-69-37; genus DASUGM01. Next base: position 1,119 of record DASUGM010000349.1, read on the forward strand.
GATTTCGAAGGTGCCCGGCGCCGGCGTGTTCTGCGCGTAGTACTCGGTCGGCAGCCGGAGCGTCTCCCAGACCTGGACCAGCCGATCGGGGTCGCCAAACGGCAGCGGCGCCAGCAGCGTGCGATTGACGATGCTGAAGATCGCGGTGTTGGCGCCGACGCCGAGCGCCAGCGTCAGCACCGCGACGGCGGTGAACCCAGGTTGGCGCGCGAGCAGCCGCAGCGCGAAGCGGACGTCCTGGACGAGGGTTTCCATGTGGAGGGACTCCTTGCGCAGAAACAGCGCATGCGCGACCGCGGCGGCGGCGCGCCGCAGCGACTCCGCGGCGCCGAGCGGCGGCCGGCGCGACGCCCAGCCGTACTCGAGCTCGCCGAGCCATTCGGTGCGCCAGCTGTCGCGCCAGCGCGCCGGCACGACGCCGGCGGCGAGCCTGATGATCCCGCGACAGAGCCGGCGGACACTCGCCACGTCGTCTCCTTTGACGGGCCGGGGGGCGATGTGGTTGGCAGAGCTATCTAGATAGCAGTGCTGGTTAGAGCTCCGTGCGCCGGTGCGCCGGTGCGCCGGTGCGACGTGCGGGTGCGCCGTGCGCCGTGCGCCTCTCTTCGGGGCGAGGTCGTTACGAGGGAAACCTTGGTGGTTAGCAGGATCTCCACTGGGAAGCGCACCGTGCACACGCACAGCGCACCGGCGCATCGGCGCACTGGCGCACTGGCGCACGGAGCGCCTACGTCCAGTAAAGCATGATGTAGACGACGACCCCCGTGACGCTGACGAACAGCCAGATCGGCAGCGTGATCTTCGCGATTTGCCGGTGCCGCTTGTCGTCGCGCCTCAGGCCGCGGCGCAGCGTGATCAGCGCCAGCGGCAGCACCGTCGCGGCGAGAATGACGTGCGGGATCAGGATCGCGAAGTAGATCGTCCGCAACACCCCCGTCCCCGGGAACGGCTTCGAGCCGATGTTCGCGTGGTAGACGACGTACGAGGTCAGGAACAGCGCCGACGACGTGAACGCGAGCAGCATCGTCCGGCGATGGGCCTCGATTCGCTTCGCCTTGATGTGAAACCACGCGATCACGAGCAGCACCGCCGACAGCGCATTCAGCGCGGCGTTGAGGTGCGGCAGTTGCTGGATGGTCATTGCCGGCTGTCAGATCTCGACAGCACCGTGAAGGATCACTGGAGGAATCTGTAGGAGCATGAAGGAGATTCTGGTTTTCAAAACGAGATCTCCTTCACGGTCCTGCGGAATCCTTCACGCTCCTTCATGGTGCTGTCGAAGTGCGTCGCCGACTACACCCGTGCCAGGCACATCAACGCCCACAGCAGCGGTAGATACGTGATCGATCCCAGGAACAGCGCGCGGGCGTTGACGTGCGAGCGATCGAGGGCGAAGCGCACCGCGAGCAGCAGCAAGCCGAGGCCGAGCACGATCGCGCCGACCGGGTAGGCGGGCGTCGTCATCCGCAGGGCGCCCGGGAGCATGCTGAATGGAATCAGCATCGCCGCCCACAGCGCCGCTTGGCGGCCGGTGACCGCGCCGCGCTTGTCGACGACCGGCAGCATCGGCAGGCCGGCGCGCGCGTAGTCGTCGCGATACATCCACGCGATGGCGAGGAAGTGCGGCAGCTGCCAGATGAACATGATCAGGAACAGCGACCACGGCGCGAGGCCGGCG
>DASUGM010000350.1:0-8063 GCA_036274055.1 Vicinamibacterales bacterium
CCAGCGTGACGAGCGCGGTCGGCACCAGGATCAACAACGAATAGCCGACCGTCGCGGCGAGGCCGATCGACGCGATCGGCACGACGACGCCGAGACCGAGAGCGCCGATCAAGAACCACGGCCGGTAGGCGCCGTAACGGATCGCGCGGACGGCGAGCTCGTGGTGCAGGGTCGGGCTCGGCGTCAGGAAGTGCTCGAGCACGAGGACCAACCCGTGCGCGAGCGCAGCGAAGCCGAGCGTGAGGGCCAGCGCGCGCAGCGTCGACGCGTCGCCGCCCGAGATCATCGCCACCACGAGCATCGCCGCGCTGCCTTCGGCGGCCGCCTGTGCGATCAGATCGATGGTGTTGTGCGGCCCCTGCCAGAGATCGCGGGCGAGTCCCTGCGCGAACAGGAAACCGGTGTAGATCGTCGTCGCGAACGCGACCAGCATCACCAGCGGCGCCAGCCAGGCGAGTGGGCCGGTCCAGCCGGCGAGCGCCAACAGCACCCAGAACGTGGTCAACGCGCCGTGGCCGGTGAGCAGAAACGCGCCCCGCGCCAGCCACGACGTCCAGTTCGGCCGGGTCAGGATGTAGTAGAAGCGCTCGGGCCGTTCGAGATCGATGGTCAAAACGACGGCCGTGAACACGCAGAACGCGAGCGCAACGATCGGTCCGGCGAGCATGACCAGCGGCGAATGATCGCCCATCAGCCACAACAGCGCCGAGATGAACATCGCGCCGGTCGAAATTCCCTTGGTCAGCAGGTAGAGCACGAGGTCCATGCCCCAGGCCTGCTTGTGCGGGATGTCGTAGTCGACGCGCGGATCGCCGGGGTGCTGCGGATCTGGCTCCGGCGATCCCAACGGCCGCAGGTGGACGCCCCCCTCGCGAAACATGAACGGCCGCGCCGCGATTTCCGGCCGGATCGCGGCTTCATCGGCGCCGAGATAAAAGATCTTCGGTCCGGTGCCTTTCTCCGGCTTGCGCACCATGAACGCTTCGCGCTGGACGATCTGCGCGACTTCGCTGGTCGGATCGTCGAGGTCGCCAAAGATCCGGCACTCGGTCGGACAGACGCTGACGCATGCCGGCTGCAGCTTGTTTTCGACGCGATTCGCGCAGAAATTGCACTTTTCCGCGGTGCGCGTATTCGGATCGATGAACAGCTGATCGTACGGACAGGCGACCATGCAGGCGCGGCAGCCGATGCAGGCGTCGCCGTTCAGATCGACGATCCCGTCCCGGCGCTTGAACAGCGCGCTGGTCGGGCAGATGTTCATACACGGCGCTTCCTCGCATTGATTGCACAGCACCGGGAAGAACAGCCGCTGCGTCTGCGGGAACGATCCCTTCTCGACCGTCTTGACCCAGCAGCGGTTCACACCGACCGGAATGTCGTGCTCCGCCTTGCAGGCGATGGTGCACGCGTGACAGCCGATGCACTTGCGCAGATCGATGGCGAAGCCGTAGTTGGCCACTGCGCTCGGACTATAACAACCCGCGGGTTACCGGCGGTAGTCACCAGACGCCGTCGGCCTCGCCGCCGATCGCCGCGCGTCGCGCCGTCGCGGTCGCGGCTCCGTCGAGTACGCCGTGATCGTCTGCTCGCGGGTGTCAGCCGATATCAGTGGAAATGTCGAGACGATGTGCCGAAAGCTGTCGGCGTCGATGCCGAACATGCGCGCGACGCGCACCTCGAGCGCGATCGCGATCGGTGGCGACGGCCGGCGCGACTGGCGTTCGGCCAGACGCGCCAGACGGCGCTGTTCGGGCGACGACGTCCACCGCGGCGCCGGCAGGCTCTCGACCAGGCTCGTCGTCATGTGCCCGCCCATGAGCAGCCGCGCGACGAAGTTGAGCACGAACGAGTTGAGCAGGGCGGAGAGGAACTGGTGTGCCGCCGGTTCGACCTCCGTCCGCAGGCAGAAAATCGTGTGCGTCGTCACGCATCCGCGGGGAATGACCGCCGCAATCAGCGAGCGCTGATTACCGACGCCGGAGACGTCGCGGTAGCCGACGCGCGGGCGGTCGAACGCGCGATCCGGCAGCAGCCGCGCGGCGCGGTCCGGAGTCAGACGCCACCTCGTGTCTGCCGACACCGCGAATGCCGAGACATGCTTGCCCTCGAGGACGGGCAGGCCGGCGTGGCCGAAGTGGCGGCGATCTTCGGTGACGTTCAGCTCGCGTCCGAATCGTCCAGCCCAGCCCGCCTCGTCGCCGAGCGCCGGAAAGCGTCGCAGCAACGAGTCGAGCAACTCCGCGTCGCGCCGTTCGCGCAGGTCCGGCCAGCGCCCCGCGCGGCCGCCGAGCCACTGCAGCCGCGCCGGCGACAGCCGGATCGGATACGCGGTCTCGCGCGTGCCGTCCTCGCGCGCCGGCAGCCGATCGAGTTCCGCCGCGGTGGTCACGCCGAAGCGGGCGCGGATGGTCGACGCCGGCACCCCGGGCGTGGCGACGATCGTCAGGAATCTCAGGCCGCGATGGATGGGGAACATCGCCGCCCGATTGTCGAGACCGACGATGGTATCGACGCCGGCACGCCCAAGTAACAACTCACGCAGCACCGACGCGCCGTCATCGCTGGCGAGGCCCCACGGCAGCACCAATCCGACCCGGCCGCCGGGTCGGGTCAGCGCGATCGATCGCTCGACGAACGGCTGATACAGGTTCAGGTGACCGCGATCGCAATGTCGATAGATACCGGAGTCCCGCACGAAGCGGAGAAAATCCGTGGCGTTCATTCGCGCCTGGTCGTCGCCGGGATCGCGGCGCAGGACTTCCCACGGCGGGTTGCCGATCACCGCGTCGAAGCCGACGCCGCCGCGACGTTCCGGCGCTGCCGTGAAGACGTCGGGAAACTCCAACGGCCAGTGAAAGAAGCGGTGGGCAGACGCCGTTTGCCGCGCCGCGGCGATGATGCGCGACAGGTCTGGCAGGCGCAGCGTCCGATCGTCGTGAAGAATCGCGTCGATTGCCGCACGGCTCTCGGCGGCCGAGGCGCGCGGTTCGCCGGCAAACCAGCGCGCGCACCACACCGACGCCGCCAGTCGCCACCGGCCGAGCGGCGAACGGTCGGCCGCGAGGCGCCGCCACAGCACCTCCTTGGCGCGAACATCAGTGATCGTGTCGTCCCGGCGAATCAGGAGTTCGTGGAGCGGCGCCGATACGCTCGCCACCGTGGTCTCGAAGTCGTCCTCGTCAAACAGCGGCAGCCCGGCGCTCGACGGACGCACGCGCTGCGGTGCGCGGCGAAGATCGCCGGGCGACGCGCCGATCAGGCTGTTGCCGACGCGGAGCTTGTGGTCGAGGAAGCTGAGCGGTTTGCCGCGCGCCAGTGTCGCCAGCCACAGCGACAGCCGCGCCACCTGAACCGCGACCGGATTCGCGTCGACGCCCGCGAGACAGCGCTCCGCGACGATCCGGCGCATGTCGGCCCGGGCATCGTCGGTGACGTCGTCGGCGGTCAGTCGTCCTTCGTCGATGAGCGCGCGCTCGTATTCCGCGGCGAGGAACCGGCACGCCGCGATCAGGAATGCGCCGCTGCCCATGGCCGGATCGACGATGCGCAGAGACAGGATGGCATCGCTCGTCGCGCCAGCAGTCAACGGCGCGAGCGTGCGCCGCACGACGAACGCGGCCAGCGACTGCGGCGTGTAGAACGTCCCGGTGTGCTTGCGGCGCTGACTGTGGCCGGCACGGCGGCGGGACGGCGTCGCCGGCGGGTCGGGCTCGAGGTCGAGGACGCGCTCGTAGACGGCCCCGAGTTGTTCAACCCCGAGGTCGGCATAGTGAATCTCCTGGCGGCCACCGCGGGCCGGCCGCGAGCCAAGCGCCAGAAGCGCCTGCTGCAGCGCGCGATCGCGACGATCGGTCGTTGACGTCGCCCGCCGAACCGCGCGCCGGACTTCCAGCGACGGCGCGGCGTCGCGCGCGAATAGCCGGCCGTTGAATGGCTTGACGATCAAGTCGTCGCTGCGTCCGCCGCGGCGAGAAAGGCGCGTGATCGCGGCCAGACCCTCCCACAGACCTCTCGCGTCACCAGCCCCCGCGGCCGCGTGGCACATCGGGCCGAGCGCGTAGGCGTGGCGATAGATCGGGTGCTGCCGCGGCACCAGATCGCGCGACTCCGCGAACAGCAGGAACAGCACGCGGTAGACGATGGTCAGCGCCTCGTCGAACGGTGCAGTCGCCAGGTCCGGCCGCCGGCGCGGCACCACCCGATGCAGGTTCGACAACGCGGCGACGACGCCGGACTGCAGATCGTCGCGGACGCGATCTTGAAAGCGCGCGCCCGCTTCGACGACGCGATCGAGACCGGTGAACGCCGCGGCGTGCAGCAGCCGCCAGGTGCGCGCAAAGGACCGCGGATCGAGGGCGGCGGGAAGAACGACGTCGAGGCTGCGATGGATCGCCTGCGCGCGTGCGTCGACGAGGATCAGGTGCGGCGGCGCGAGGACAAAGCACCACTGCGCACCGACGTCGGCCGCGATCTCCGCCGCGTGCCGCCATCGCGCCGGCGCGTGGGCGGCCCACGAAAGAATCAGCAGGCCCACCGGGGTGCGGTCGGGCGCCGACAGCCACGCTCGCGAAAAGCCGCGTTCGAAAATCGCGTCGTGGGCGCGAAAACCGAGGCGGCCGAAGAGCGGCATCGCGACGAGATCGAAGATCGCGCGCAGTCCTGTCGCCGGCCCGCACTCCGACATGACCATGTCCCACCAACGCACGAGATGCTGACGGTGGCGTTCGAGATCGGCCGCGGACGTGCCGTCGAGGTCGAGCGCATCGGCGAGAAAGCGGGCCGGTAACAGCGTGCCGCCGAGGCCGGGAATCAGCGTCATCGGCGACTCCGTCCGTCGAAGACCAGCCGTGGCCGGCCGATGCGAATCTCGCGGACGGTCAGGGCGTGACGGGACTCGACGGCGTCGTCGATCGCAACTGCCTGTTCGGTCGCTGTCGCGGCTGCGCGAGCCGCGCGGTGATCGAAGATGCCCGGCTGAACGGCCTCCGGATAGAGCAGGGTGCGGAGATGGCCTGCGACCGCGCGCGCACTGGAATGTTCGCGCGCCGCCTGACCGGCGAGCGCGCGTTCGAGCCGCCGTGCGCGCGCCGATACGCGTGCCGCGGCAATGTCGCGCGCGATTTCGACGACGCGCGCGTCACTGCCGGCATCGGCCGCCGGCACCGGCCGTTTCAGCGACAACGCCACAAGACGCTGTTCGATGACGACGCCGTTCTGATCGGTGAGTGGAACGGCGAAGACCAGCACCGGCGCCGCCGATTGCAGGAAATGGTGGTTGCGGATGACACGCCCGCTGACCTCTTCGCGGGGCTGGCGCCAGCGCGACATCAGCGCGCGCCGGCGCCGTAACGTGCCCGCCAGCGACAGCGCCGGCCGCCGCCAACGGAAGCAGAGCGACACCGGTGGCCCGACGGCGGTCTCGGCCAGCGCCGTCTGCGTCACCAGCGCCGCGGCGATCGAGGCCTCGTCGGGAACCGCCGTCTCTGCGCCGAGCGCATGCGCGGCATCGATCGCGCGCCGCGCCAGCCGGGCCAGCAGGCCCGCTTCGCTGTCGTCGTCGAGCATCAATAATGTGGCGTGAACCGCGCGGGTTTGACCGAGCCGATCGACGCGGCCGATTCGCTGTTCGAGGCGGAGCGGATTCCAGGGCAACTCGACGCTGACGACCCATCGCGCGCGCGCCTGCAGGTTCAAACCCTGGCTCGCGACGTCGGTCGCGAGCAATACCGACGCCGAGCCATCGAGGAAGCGACCGAGCTCCGCTCTGCGTTCGGTAGCCGTTTGTCGCCCGTGCAACACGGCGGTGACGCGGAGTCGATCGACGCGGCGCTTCAGCTCGTCGAGTGAGTCGCGGAATTCCGTGAAGATGACCACCGGCTCGCAGCTGCGCGTCAGCAGCCGCGCGATCGCCGCCGGTTTTGGATCGTCGGCACGCGCCGCGGCCGTCAGAGTGCGCAGGCGACGCAGCCAGACGCGTTCGTGCGCGGCCTCGAGCCCCGAACATCCAAACAGCGCCAGCCGGCTGGCGGCGTCGAGGCCGTCGTCCGGGTCGCCGAAGTTGAGCCGCGGCTGCGCCCAGTCGACGTCGTAGGCGGTCGTCGGGTCGTCGAGAAAGTGCAACCGTCGTTCGAGCGTGCGATCGAAGGCCGCGAGCGTCGACGTCGCGCGCTTGCGCAGTACGGCAAGCAACAACAGCGCGGTCTCGCGGTGCAGACCGGCGCGGCCTAGCACGGCGGCCTCGAACGCGCGCAGGACGGTGAAGATCGAACGGACGCGCGGCGCCGTCGACAACCGCCGCCAGCGCACGCGCCGCGCCGTGACGCGGCCGGCTTCGGCCCGCGTGCGACGGAAGATTTCGATCGCGTCATCACACCCCGCCAGCCGGCCGAGGTCGAGCAGGCGCGCGAACCTTGCCGCGTCGCCGCAATGCGGCGTCGCGGTGAGCAGGAGCAGACGGTGCGCCCGGCGCGCGATCTCGTCGCAGGCGGCGTGACGTTCGGAGTTGCCGCTGGCGTCGTGCGCCTCGTCGACGACGACGAGATCCCAGGCGGCGAGCGGCAGGGTGCGAAAAACATGCGGTTGTTTGAGGTAATCGAGTGACGCGATCCAGATGCGCGCCTGCCGCCAGGGACACTCGCCGAACGCGGCTTCGCGGCCGGCGCGATCGAGTCCGGATCGATCGGCGACGACGGCGTCGATCGCGAATCGCGTCCGCAGTTCGTCCTGCCATTGGTCGCGCAGCGCCGCCGGCACCGCGATCAGCACGCGTGCGGATCGCTGGCGGCGCCGCAAATCGGCGATGACGAGGCCCGCCTGGATGGTCTTGCCGGCGCCGACGGTGTCGGCGATCAACACGCGGCGCGTCCCGGAGGCCATGGCCAGCGCCGGCTCGAGCTGATGGGCCAGGATGTCGACGCCGGCGTCGAGCGTGGCGTCGAGTCCTCGCGCCGTTGGCAGACGAGCGAGCAGGTTGGCCAGACCGGCGACGGCGCGCTGGCGGCGCACGCGTCGGCCGCGCTCGGAACGCGCCTCGATTGACGGCCGGTCGAACGGCGCGAGAAAGGTCAGCGTCCCATCGCGATTGGCGACGTCGAGTCGAAGCACGTGACGGTCGAGCCGCGCGTGCTCGACGCGCCATCGGCGGTGACGAATCCAGACGAGCGTGCCGGGAAGCGGAACGGCTGTGTGCAACTTCTGCCACCTTCGCGGGCGGCGATCAGTGCAGAAACTGCAATCGTTTCCGGCAAAGCGGCCGATTTCCGGCCGTTCGCGCCCTTACTCTGGCAAGGGCGATGCCATCAGCCGGCAGAAGGTCGCGCCAAGACGCGACTCGGCGTCGTCCCAGAACTCGACCACCAACGGATGGCGCTCGAGTGCGGCCTGGACGATTCCGCGCTGGACGCCACGGCCGCGCCCGTGGACGATGCGCAGCAGGCGAAGGCCGTTTGCGTGCGCGGCGCGGACGTACTCGTCGATGAGCGACGGGATCTCCGCGGCCAGAAAGGTATGCAGATCGATGACGTCTTCGAGCGGCGGTTCAACGACGTCGGGCGGCTCAACCTCGTCGTCGTCGCCGGTCATTTTTCGTAGGTCGCGTCGACCGCGGTGGTGATGCCACCGCGCGCTGTGAACGCGCCGGTCACCACCATTCGGCGTGGCTGGCAGGCGGCGACGAGGTCATCGAGGATGCGGTTGGTCAGCGTCTCGTAGAACACGCCCTGGTTGCGGTAGTCATGCAGGTAGTACTTCAAGGACTTCAGCTCGATACAGGACTGATCGGGCGTGTAGACGATCCGGATTTCGCCAAAGTCGGGCAGACCGGTTTTGGGACACATCGAAGTGAACTCTGGACAACGGATGGTGATCTGGTAGTCGCGTTCGGGTCGCGGGTTGGGAAATGTTTCGAGCGGCATGGCTCATAAATTGACATTTTTTCCGGCGCGAGGCTACGATCAGGCCCGTTTTCACGTTATTGCCGTTGGGCCGTTCGCGCGCGCGGTGCCTTCGACATCATGAAATGCGCGCCCGAGCCAGGGAGATGAAGGCATGGCAGACGCCCG